>JAEUKJ010000324.1 GCA_016792665.1 Deltaproteobacteria bacterium
GGAGCGGCTGTAAAAGGGATGTTTCCAGCGGGAACAAACCCCGCGCATCGGCCTTCAGAGCGGCCGCGCGGGCTCGACGAGGCGCATCGGCAACACCGCCATCGGGCGGCGCGACGGGATGTCGCGTCCGACTCCCCAGAGCACGACGCGCAGGCCGTTGGGGCCGCGATCGGAGAGCTCGGCGACCCATGAGACCTCGCTCGCGTCCTTCAAGGTGATGGTCCAGCTATCGCCGTGGACGAGGTGCGCCCAGCCCGCGACGACATAGCCGTAGGCGAGGCGTCGCTCCTCTCGATAGGCGGCCTTCAGCGCCGCGAGCACCGGGTCGAGGGGGCGCGGCGAGAAGAGGACCAGGTCGCGACGCCCACGCGGGCCGAAGCTGAGCACGTCTCCCGAGAGGGGGAGGTCGAAGGTCTCGAGGACGCGCCGCAGCTCGTCCTGTCGGCGCGTGATGTCCTCGGGGCTGGCCGCTCGGACTTCGGCGACGCCTGCGGTGACGATAGCGAGTGCGACCCCCACCGTCCGCCAGCCGAGCACCGCCGCGAGCAAGCTCGACAGCCCGAGGGCGCGGAGAATGCGGGATGCCAGGGGGCGGGTTCGAGTGTCGCTCACCGCGAGACTCTCCGACACCGCTCGGCCGCCGTCAAAGTCAGGCGGAGTCCTCGACCTTTCGTCGCGTCCGTGACGACCGGGGGCGCGATGCGCTGAAAGCGAAAAGGCCCCGGGTTCGCACCCGAGGCCTCGTCGTGGCTCACACCCGTCGCTCCGGGCTCAACGCTCCGGCGCGACGTTCACTCTCTTCAGCGATGGCCCGAGAAGCGGCGCGGGATCTCGGCGAGCGGCTTCCGGACGGGCGCGTCGGGGCGGACAATCCCCCAGATCTTGACCCGGGTGCCAGCGGCGTCCGGGAAGATCTCGGCGACCATGCGCTCCCCGGCGTCGTTCTTCAGGGTGAAGGTCGTCGAGTCGGTCTGGACCAGGTGAGCCCAGCCCGCGACCTGGTAGCCGTTGGGGAGGCGGCTCTCGTTGAGGTAGGCGTCCTTCAAGGCGCGGAGCACCGTGTCGTGGTTCTGCGAGGAGACCATGGTCAGGTCTCGCCCGGTCTGCGAAAGGCTGACCTTGTCGTTGGTCACGCCGAGGTCGAAGACCGACAGGGCGCCCTTCGCCTGGACCTGACGTGCCGACACGTCCGGGGGAGCCGCGAGGGCCGAGGTCGTGCCGAGGGTAGCGAGTGCGGCGATCCCGAGCATCATCCGTCTGAGGTTCATTCCATCCTCCATCGTTACTTTGAGACCCGCGGTCCGGTGCCGCCGGTCCCGCGCTGTGTTGCGAGCGATGGGGTTCATCGTGTCGCGGGCCTAGTGACGGTGCGAGGGAGGCGGCATTCATCCGCCGGTCGACACCGTCTCGGAGCTCGTCACCAATGTAACCGGCCGAATCGCTCGGTGTCGTCAAACCCAGGAAAATTCGGCCGACGCGGGCCAGGGAAGGGCCTCGCGTTGACGGGACCGGTGCGGCGGGATACCTCGGACGTCCGAGGAGGTGCGCCATGTCCGGGCCCCGCGAGCGAACGAAGACGAGACGATGGCTCTTCCCGATGGCGCTGGCCTCGGTCGTCCCTGGCCTCCTTATAGGAGCCGCCTGTGACCGCCCCCAGGACAGCAACTCCTGCGCCTACTGGACCGACCGCCTGGCGCGCTCGGGCGAGATCGACGTCGCGTTGAAGCAGGTCGGCGATCTCAAGTGCAAGGAGGCGATGCCCGTCCTCCAGCAGCTCTTCGACCAGGACCTGCTGATCGAGTCGGTCCTGCAGTCGGTCAAGGAGATCGACGATCCCAAGGCGGCGCTCCCCATCCTCAAGGCGGCGATGCTGAAGCCGCAGACCACGCGCCAGGCGACCACGCTGGCCCTCGAGTGGAAGCTCGCCGAGATCAAGCCCGAGCTCGTCAAGATCCTGAGCGATGACAAGCTCATGCTGGCCCGCGATCTGGCCCTGCCCGGTCTCCTCGGGCTGGACGCCGCCAAGAATCACGAGGACCTGCTCGTCCAGCTCGCGCTCGCCGACGCGGACAAGCAGCCGGTCGAGATCAACCGTCAGGCGATCCGCGAGCTCGGCCTCCTCGCCTCGAAGAAGGCCGTCCCGGCGCTCGTGAAAGCCGTCTACCTGCGCACCGTGAAGGGGCAGGAGGTCTTCACGGCCGCGCGCCACGCCCTCGCCGAGGTCGGCGATGCCAGCGTCGTCACCGAGCTGTTGAGCGTCATGGCCGGGACGAACGAGGAGATCAACGCCTACGCCAAGGCACAGGGGCTCCAGCCCTGGGAGCTCCCGGCCACGCCGAAGACCGCCCAGATCCTTGCCGACTCCCTCGATCCGCGCGTCGTCGAGCCCTTCATCGCCGACATCGCCGCCGAGATCGTGCCCCCGACCGAGATCTCCGATCGTGATTTCGCTCGATGGAGCGCCGACAAGTCGAACCGCCTCAAGGTCGAGACCTTCGCGCTCGGCCACATCGGCAGCGAGACCGGGCTCGCCGCGCTCGCCAAGATCCTGCGCGATGGCACCAAGGACACGTTGCGGCAGCGGATCAACGCGGCCAACGCGCTCGCGACCATCGGGACCGAGGCGGCACAGGACGTGCTCATCAGCGCGTGGAAGGACGAGATCCTGGAGATCCTGCGCGCGGCCCTGCTGCAGATCGTCGCGATGGGCGTCGACGACCGGCGCCTCGCGGCCTGGGACGAGATGCTCGGCATCATTCCGGAGGGCAAGCCCAAGCCGAAGAAGCCCATCGAGCTATCCGAGACCCTGAAGCAGGCTCTCGAGGACAACGAGCGCGTCCGCACCTACATCGAGGTCACGCGCAAGTGCATGGGCGACGTCGCCTGCTGGATCGAGAAGACCAAGAGCGAGAACCAGGACGAGCAGGTCAAGGCCCTCCTGGTGCTGGGGCGCGGCCGCTTCGGGGTGAGCGACGCCATCAAGGAAGCGCTCTGGGCCGCGCTCGAGAACGCGCCCAAGGCCCTGGTCGACACCAAGCGCTACGCGCTGATGGGGCTCACGCGGTTGGGCAATCAGGCGGATGGGGCGCGCATGGTCAAGAAGGGGATCGAGCTCGCGCCGACCGACGCCTATTGGGGCGAGGAGCTCTTCTCCTTCGGTCGCGGGCTCGAGAAGCGCATGCTGCGCTGAGCGTGGGCGCGCGCGGCGCGGTGCTCCCGATGTGCGGGGAATCCGGGCGGGCGAGAGCCGTTGAGGCACACTGGTCCGCGGCGTGAGTTTCGGACCCGGCCTTGCCGGAGGTGGCTTTTCTTGCCATGGCCTTCCTCACGATGAACACCCTCTCGACTGCGCGACGCGTCCGCCGGCCGCCTGGCCTCGCTGGGCTTGGTGGGGATTTCGCCGCGTCCGTCGGCCGCCTGGCCTCGGGCTGGGTGCGGATGGCGGTCCTTTGCGCCGCCCTTGCACAGACCTCGATCACCGCGCCGGTCCGTGCCGAGCCGAGCGAATTGGACTGCGCAGGCGAGTCGTCGCTTCACCGCGCGGTCCTTGCGGCCGACACGGCGGAGCTCGCACGACTCGTCGCCGCCGGGGCCTCGGCCATCGGCGTGAACGCCCGCGGGGACACCGCGCTCCACCTCGCGGCGCGGCTCGGCGACCTCGCGAGCCTGCGCGTCCTCGTCGGCCCGGCCACGCTCGAGCTCACCGACCGGACGGGTTCGACGCCGCTACTCCGGGCCGCCCTCGCGGGGCGTGAGGCCGCGGCCCTGGCGTTGCTCGACGCGGGGGCGAAGGCCGCCGTCGTCAACGACGCGGAGCTCACCCCGCTCATGGCCGCGTCGCGGCGGGGCTCGTCCCGCCTCGTTACGCGCCTCCTGGCAAACCCCGAGGTCAAGGAAGGCCTGGACGGGACCTCCGAGGACGGGCTGAGCGCGCTCGACCACGCGGTGCTCGCGGGCTCGCGGCAGGTCGTCCTGCAGCTCGTCGCCGCGGGCGCCTCGCCCTCGCCCTCCACCCTCGTCAATGGTTGTGCCGTCGCGCGACCCGCGCTCGTGCGTTGGCTCGCCACCCAGGTCCATCGCGGCGCGGCGGCGGTCCAAGCAGGGCTCGACGCGGCCATGCTGGTGGCCGTGGACGGTGACGCCGCGGGCGCCTCGGGGACGACCGTGGCCTGCCTCGTGGATGCCGGGGCGATGCCCTCGGTGGAGGCGTTCGTACGGGCCTTGTCGGTCGGGCGCGAGGACCTCGCGGTGCTGTTGGTCTTGCGCGGGCTCGTGCCGAGCGCGGACGCTCAGCGCAAGGAGCCGCTCTTGCACGCGGCGATTCGCGGCCTGCGCGCGTCGTCCTCGCCGGCTGCGCGTCGGGTCCCGGTCATCGACCTCCTGCTCGCGCTCGCAGCCTCGCTCGAGGCGCGCGACGCGGAGGGGCGGACCGCCCTGCACGCGGCGATCCTCGGACGCGACGCGGCCATCGTCACGCACCTCCTCGCGGCCGGCGACTCCGGAAGGGCCCTCCTCGGCGAGGTCACGCCGCTCGAGCTCGCCCTCGAGACCGGCGATCGCGCGCTCGTCGCTCCGATTGCGGCCAAGGTCGGGGCCGGGATCTTCGGCGCCGTCGCGCTCGACGACGTGTCGGGTCTCGACGCCAGCCTCGATGCCGACCCCGCCACGCTCGCGCGTCCTGGCCCCGATGGCCTCGCACCGCTGCACGTCGCGGCGCGCTTCGGCGCCATCCGCGCCCTGGCCCGTCTGGTCGCGCGCGGTGCTCTGCTCGACGCGGAGGTCGGGCCAGCTCGACGACCCGGTGCGATCGACACGGCCGACCACGCGGGTTGGACGGCGCTCCACTTCGCGGCCGCCGCGGGCCGGGCCGAGGCCTTCCGCTGGCTGGTCGAGCGCGGGGCCCTCGATCGCCCTGCCAAGGACGGCAAGACCGCGACCCAGCGCGCGACCTGGAAGATCTCGGACGCGAGCCAGGGGGTCGGCCCGGACGACTTGGAGGCGCTGCCCGAGAGGGACCGACCCAGTCCCCCGATCGAAAAGAGCGCCGATTCGCCAGGTTCCATCGGATCGAGCGCGGACCGCGGCGAGGGCGGAGACGTCCAGGGGGCTGCGGCCTCGCGCTCGAGCTTCATCGAGCTGGGCGGCGGCTGGCTGCGCGTGCCGGCCGTCCCTGACGAGGCCGTGGTACCGCGGTCCAGACTGGCCCCGGGCAGCGACCTCGAGGGCCCGGCCCATGGGCTCGAGGCCGCGCTGGCGCGCTGCATGGAACGACGGCGATGGCCCGAGGCCGAGCGGGCGGCGCGCCTCCTCCTGGTCGAGCGGATGGTGCCGCCGTCGCCGATCGAGGCCGGAGGTGCTGGTGTCTGGGGTGGGGCACTGCTGCGTGCGTCGGCCAAGCACAGCCTGGCGCGGGCGCTGCTCGAGCGGGGCCGCCTCGCCGAGGCCGAGGCCACGCTGACCAGCGCGGCGGCCGAGCTCGGGTGGAAGGCGGCACGAGGCGCCGAGGACCAGGCGATCCGCGTGCCGATCGGCCTCGCTCGCGTCCGTGCGGCCGAGCTTCGCGGTCGGACCGACCTCGCCGAGCTCGCCCTGCGCGCGACCGTCGAGGAGGCTTCCAGCGAGCTGCGCCCAATCCTGCTCGGGCGTCTCGGGGTGCTGCTGGGCGAGGCCGCGCGCTACGGCGACGCGATCGCCTCCCACCGAGAGGCCCTCTGGGCCCTGGCGCTGGCGGGTCCGATGCGCTCGGTCGCGGCGGCGGGGCTGCGCGAGCTGCTCACGCAGAACCTCGGGACGCTGCTCGCCCGGGTCGGGGAGAAGCGCCAGTCGAGCACCATCTGGGCGGCCGCCTGGGAGCGCGTCGTCCGCGGCATGGTGCCCGACCCCGAGGAGCGGGCGCTCATCCGCTTCGCCTCGGGGCTCATCGCCTATGCCAGCGGTGTCCGCGACGAGGGCGAAGGGCGGATCGCGACCGCGCTCGGAGAGCTCGCGGCGGTGGCACCGCGTCATCCGGCGCTGGCCCGCATGGCGCTGGCGCTCGCGACCATGAAGACCGATCTCAGGCGCTTCGACGAGGCGCGGCAGTTGCTCGCGAAGGCCGAAGCCTACCTGCGCCTCGCTGCTCCCGAGGACCGATCCGGCTCCGCGCCCGAGAACGAGACGCTGCTCCTCGCGGGGGCGGTCGGTGGCGCGGCCGATCTCGCGCGGATCGGCATCGCGCGTGCGCGCATCGAGCGTCTCGCAGGACAGCTCGAGCTCGCGTTCGCGATGGCGAGCACGGCCTATGTCGACGCCCTCGGATCGGGCTCACTGGAGGCGCGCTGGCCGGTCGAGCTCGAGCTGGCGCGCATCGAGTCAGCGCGAGGTCGACGCGCGTCCTCGATCTGGTTTGGGAAGCGCGCGCTCACGACCCTCGCCGAGATCGGCCAGTCCGTCCCGGAAGAGCTGCGCCGCGGCTTCGTCGAGGATCGCATCGACGCGTGGCGCGCGGTCGCGGACCACCTCGTTGCGGCCGGTCGCTTCCTCGAGGCGACAGCGGCGGTGGCCGGCTTGAAAGACGACGAGGCCGAGAGTGTCGCGGCCACACGCGGCAAGAAGGCCGCGCGCCCGGCGGCGGCGCCGACCCTCCCGGTGCTCGCCCCCGAGCGCACTCCCGCCCCGGACAAGCCGTTGGTGCAAGCGCAGCGCGAGGTCGACAAGCTCGAGGCCAAGGCCAGCATCGACGGCCTGACCGTACCCGATCGGTCACGCCTCGATGCGCTTCGCGACAAGCTGCGCGAGCGTCGGAAGGCCTTCGAGGCCTGGCTCGCGCGCCTGGAAGAGCAGCTCGAGACCCTCACGCCCGCCCGGGCCCGCGCCATCGCGGCCATGAACCTGCGCGATCTGGCGGGCCTCCAGGGCACGCTCGAGGGGCTCGGTCCCGGGGTCGTCCTGGTACACTACCTCCTCACCGAGGACCGCCTGCGCATCATCGTGACCACGCCGACGACCCAGGTCGGGCGCGACGTCGAGATCCCGATGGCCGACCTCAACGCCCTCATCTTCCAGTTCCGAGAGGTCCTGAAAGACGCGCGCCGCGATGTCCGCCCGGTCGCGGCCGAGCTCTACAAGGTCCTCGTCGCGCCGATCCGCGCCGACCTCGACGAGGCCAAGGCCCAGACGCTGCTCGTCTCTCTGGACGGTGCGCTGCGCTACGCGCCGCTGGTGGCACTCTGGGATGGCAAGGGCTGGCTCGTCGAGAGCTATCGCATCGCGTTGTTCTCGCGCACGGCCCTCGACAAGCTCGCCACCCGCCGACCCGGCGCCGAGTCGCTGGCGGCTTTCGGCTGTGGCCGCCAGGTCGACGGCTTCGAGCCGCTCTTCGAGGTGCCGAGCGAGCTCGAGGGCATCGTGAAGCGCGACGACGCCGACCCCGATGGCGTCGTGCCCGGGGTCGTTCGCCTGGACGATGCCTTCTCGCGCCAGTCGTTCACCGAGCTCCTGGAGGCGCGCCACTACAATGCAATCCACATCGCGAGCCACTTCGTCCTCGCCCCCGGAGGGGAGTCCGACTCGTACCTCCTGCTTGGCGATGGGCAGCGCATGACGCTGGAGGACATGCGCTACGACCTGCGCTTCGACGGCGTCGACCTCCTGTCGCTCTCGGCCTGCAACACCGCCGTCGGCGGCCAGAACGACGGACGCGAGGTCGAGGGGTTCGCGTCCCTCGCGTTGCGACTCGGAGCGCGCGCGGTGCTGGCGACCCTCTGGCCGGTCAACGACCGCAGCACGGGTGCCTACATGCGCCTCCTCTATCGGCTGGTCGAAGAAGACCCCAAGCGCAGCCGCGCCGACGCCATGCGTCTGGCCATGCTGGCCTTCATCCGCGGCGAGGTCGGTGCGCCGGCCGCGGTCTCGGATCGCGGTGCTCGTCCGTTGGGGCTGGCGGCCGAGGGCAGTGGTACCGCGAAGCTCGGGCTCTCCGCCGCAGCCGGGCTCGCCGTGCCCGAGGCCCCGCCGCAGGCCGACATGAAGCACCCGCATTACTGGGCGCCGTTCGTCCTGATGGGCGGCCTCCGCTAGCACCGCTCGACCTGGCTCGGCTCCGCGGAAACGCGCTGCGACTTCCGCCGAGCACTTCGACGTCTAGGCACCTGCGGATTTCGCCGGGGCCTGCGGAATCTGCAGGTCCCGAGCGCCTCTCCGAGCGGCGTCGGATTCCGTCACCGCCTTGTCCCTGGCGGGTCTGTGCCCTCTCGGGTCGCATGGCATGGGCCTTGCGATGTCTTCCGTCGCCCGCTGCAAGGTGCGGTCGGGCAGGGCGAGACGGTCGACCAGACCGCCTCGGGGTGACGGGGCCGCGAAGGCCACGGCCGATGGAATCAGGAGGGTAGGATGTCTCGACGCAATGTGTTCATGTCGCTCGGTCTCACGGCTCTGGCGGCGGCGATCCTCGTGCCGGTGGCGGCTCTCTCGCACGGGCCGGGCCCCAAGGGGCCTGACGGTGATGGCGAGGGGCGAGGCTTCGGGCGCGGGGCGCGCATGGCCGAGAAGCTCGGTCTCGACGACGCGCAGAAGAAGAAGGTCGAAGCGATCTTCGAAGACCGGAGGGACGACGCCCAGTCGTTCCACGAGCAGATCAAGGCCAAGCGCGACCAGGTGAAGCAGCTCTGGCTCGCCAAGACTCCGAATCGCCAGGCGATTATCGCGGCCGAGGCCGAGGTCGCGGCGCTGCACGGTCAGCTCGCGGCCGAGCGGGTCGACACCATCTTCGCGGTGAAGGCGGTGCTCACGCCGGAGCAGTTCACGAAGTTCATCGAGCTCGAGGGCAAGCACGGCAAGGGCTTCCGCGGCAAGCACGGCAAGCATGGCCGCGGCGACGGCCAGGGCCGCTGGGGCAGCGAGCGTGGCCCGCGTGGTGACGACGCACCGCAGGCCCCGACCAAGTAGTGTGGGCGTTGCGGCTGCATCCATGAGTCCATGCGGATGATAGGATGAAGCGATGACCGACGACCGACAGCGTGAAGCACGAGGGGGCGGCCCGACCGTCCCCTCGGCGCGTTCGGACCTGGGGCTCGGACCCGCCCGCGACAACGGTGTCCGCCGGTCGCGCGGTACGCGCTGGGCGCGGTGGGGCATGTCACTGACCACGCTCGGCATGGGGGCCGCGCTGGTCGTGACCGGCCTCACGACCTATGGCTACCACCGCGAGGCGGCGGCCGCGGTCGCGGAGGGGCGCGCCCAGGATCTCTTTCGCGGCATACGACGGAGCCAGCGCGAGCTGCGCGATGCGTCCACCTCGCGAGAGTCCTACGCGGGCCCGAGCGATGCGGCGCGCGAGGACTTTCGCGGGTTGGCGGACGAGCTGGCGGAGGCGGGCCTGCGCTACGCGGCCGTGGTCGCGCCCTGGGGCGAGGTGTTGCTGTCGTCGGGGACGCCCACCGGAGGCGAGCCGCGCGCGCTGGGGCCCGATCGTCCGGCGGACCGTTCGATCTTTCCGGGCGAGCTCGAGCTGAAGCGGGTCGGGGGCCGCCTGCGCCTGGAGGGGCCGCTCGGTACCCCGCGTCGCGGCGGACGGCCGGGGCGTGGTGGTCCTGGCGGGCGTCTCGTGCTCGAGGTCGAGCCCGTGCTGGCGCAGGCGATCGAGGCGAGCGCCGAGGGGCAGCTCGTGGTGAGCCTCGTCGTGGCGACCGGGCTCCTCGGCATGGCGCTCTTGTTCTGGCGGCTGGCGACCCGCGCCGATCGCTTCGAGGCGGCGCTCGCGCGGCAACGACAGCTCGCGGCGTTGGGGGAGATGTCGGCCGTGCTGGGCCACGAGCTCCGGAACCCGCTGGCCTCGTTGAAGGGGCATGCGCAGCTCGCGCTCGAGAAGACCGATGCGACCGCGAGTGCGCGCAAGAACGTCGAGCGTGTCGTGGCCGAGGCCGAGCGCCTCGAGGTGTTGAGCGCGCGCATCCTCGACTTCGCGCGCACGGGAACGGTGTCGCGCGGGGCGGTCTCGCCGCGGGCCCTGGTCGATGCCGCCGTCCAGCGGCTCGGTGCGGAGGCCGGTGCCATCGCGATCGTCGAGGACAAGGTGCCGCCGAGCTGGCCGCTCGATCGCGATCGCATGGAGCAGGTCCTGGTCAACGTTCTCAAGAACGCGCGGCAGGCCAGCCCCGAGGGCGCGGCGATCGAGGTCGGCATCGAGACCCGGGGCGGGCGCCTGGTGATCAGCGTGCGCGACCGCGGCGCGGGGATCCCGCCCGGTGAAGAGGAAGCGATCTTCGAGCCGTTCCGAACGCACCGCGTGCAGGGGACCGGCCTTGGCCTGGCCATCGCGCGCCGCATCGTCGAGGCCCACGGGGGCACCATCGCCGCGACCAACGCGGCGGGCGGCGGGGCGCAGGTGACGATCGAGCTCGGAGCCTGAGAGGAGGGCGTATGGCGCGGGTCCTGGTGGTCGACGACGAGGAGGGGATCCGAGCCTTCATCGGTGAGGTCCTGGAAGGCGAGGGGCACGAGGTCGTGCTCGCCGCGGATGGGCGGGTGGCTCTGGCGGCGCTGGCGCGCGGCAGTTTTCATCTCATGATCACCGACCTGCGCATGCCGCATGTCGACGGCATGACGCTGCTCGAGCGCGCGCGCAGCGAGCGTCCCGAGATGGAGGTCGTGGTCCTGACCGCGCACGGCACGGTCGAGGGCGCGGTCCAGGCCATGAAGCTCGGCGCCTTCGACTACCTGCAGAAGCCACTGCAGAGCCCGAACGAGCTGCGCCTCGTAGTGGCGCGTGCGCTGGAGCGGCGGGCCCTCATCGACCGGGTCGATCTCGCCGCCCACGACGGGACCAGCGCGCTCGGCCACCTGACCTTCGGCGACCCGACCATGGTCGAGCTCGTGCGGCAGGCCGAGAAGGTCGCCCGCACCGACGCGACCGTGCTCATCACCGGCGAGAGCGGGACCGGCAAGGAGGTCCTGGCCCGCGCCATCCACGCTGCGAGCCGGCGCGCCAAGGGACCCTTCGTCGCGGTGAACTGCGCGACGCTGAGCGATACGTTGCTCGAGAGCGAGCTCTTCGGACACGAGAAGGGTGCCTTCACCGGGGCCTCGCAGCGCCGTCGCGGCAAGGTCGAGCTGGCCGATGGTGGGACCTTCTTCCTCGACGAGATCGGCGAGATGACGCCGAACCTCCAGGCCAAGTTGCTGCGGGTCCTCCAGGAGAAGACCTTCGAGCGCGTGGGCGGCAACCAGGTCCTCACCGCCGATCTGCGCTGGATCGCTGCGACCCATCGCGACCTCGCGCGCGCGATGGGCGAGGGCAGCTTCCGCGAGGACCTCTATCATCGGCTGGCGGTCTTCCCGCTGAGGCTGCCGCCGCTCAGGGATCGCAAGGTCGACCTCGTGCCGTTGGCCGACGAGCTCATGACACGGGTCGCGCGCGGCCTCGGTCGTCCGGGCCTCGTGCTGCGCGACGATGCTCGCCAGGCACTCGCGACGCATGACTGGCCTGGCAACGTGCGCGAGCTGGTCAACACCCTCGAGCGCGCCGCGATCCTGGCCGAGGGCGACGCGATCGGCGCCGCCGATCTCGGGCTGGTCGCGCGCCCGCGCGAGAGCGACGCCGGCGCGGGCACCCTGCAGGTCGCCGAGAAGGCGGCCATCATCGAGGCGCTGGCGGCCGTCGGGGGCCACCGCAAGCGCGCCGCAGAGCGCCTCGGGATCGGCGAGCGGACCCTCTACGACAAGATCAAGGCGCTGGGGATCGGCGAGCCCGCCAAGCGCTGACGCCGCTCATCGATGGAGGACGAGCTCGTCGGAGACCAGCTCGACGTCGCCGACGCACGTCTCGGGCGTGGCCCCGCACTGGGTGCGATAGTGGCCGCGCGCGCGGATGCGCACCGAGTCGCCCGGGTTCCCGACCAGCGGTCCCTGCCGCGCGATGGTCGTGCGGTCGCTCACCGACGCGAAGCCCGTGCACGCGGACTCGGACGGCCCGGCAGTGAAGGCCGCGCCGTCCCATACCTCGAGCGAGAAGCTCGGGCACTCGAGCCCCGGGTACAGGCCATCGACGATCCAGTAGAGGGCGACCGGGGCCTCGCCATCGATCCCGCCGAGCCCCGGCCACCCGACCAGCCCCAGCGACGCGACGTCGCTGTCCGGACGGCACTGGCCGCGCGCGCCGGCGATCGGCTCGACGCAGTCACCGCAGGGCGTGCAACCCGGAGCCGCGCCCTCGCAGCGCCACGCACTCGGGCACTGGGCTGCGGTCCAGCACTGCCCGGGTTCGAGCCCCTGCGTGCACACCGACGTGGTCGGCCCGGTGTCGGTGGTGTCGGTGGTGTCGACGGTATCGGCCGTGTCGGCGCCCCCGTCGCGCGTGTCGAAGGCGTCGAGGCTCGGCTGGTGCTGCTGGTGCCACGCCTCGCCCATGGCGTCCCACCCGCCGCTCGGCGGCGACGTGCTGGGCGCGCACACGACGAGGTCTTCCATCGGGATCTGGAACTGGACCGCCGCAGGGCAGTCGAAGCCCTCGATGATGATCGCCGCCGAGTAGACGCAGTAGGTCGCGTCTCCATAGTCGAAGGCCTCACCCGCGCCGCAGTCGACGCCGGGCTCGGTCGCACCGAGGCATCCGCCGGCGAGGGCAGCGACCAGCGCGGTCAGGGCCAGGGGAAGGGGGCGCAGCGTGCCCGTCATCGTCGCATTCGTCACAGGTTGAGTCATGGGGTTGGCTCCGTCTCGGGGGCGTCGGAGGTCGTCGGGTCGCGTGCCTCGGTCGCCTCGGTCCGTCGGGGAAGCGGCGCCGGGCGCGCGCTCTCGAGGCTCTTGGTCATGGCCTCGTAAGGGGCCCAGCAGATGGACAGGCGCAGGCTCTCGGTCGCCTCGCCCTGGCGCCCGGCCTCCTGGGCGGCGGCGTCCAGCGCGGTCATGTGCGGGACGAGCTGGTCGGTGAAGAAGCGCTGGACCTCGGGCAGGTCCTCGGGGCGGACGAGGAAGTTCAGGGTGCGGGCGAAGGCCGCGGGCGAGGGCTCGATGAAGCGGCCCCAGACCGCGTCGCCGAGGCTCGCGACGAAGCTGTTGAGAGCGCCGATGCGGGCCAGCCAGGTGTCGCGGACGAGGCTCTGCACCGAGGTCGACGGGCGCAAGAGCGGCGTCCTCCCCTGGTCCTCGATGACGCGCCCCGACGCGACGAGGCGGTCGATGGCGTCGTCCACCGCGCCCGGATCGTCTTTCAGGACCTGGCGGATCTTGGCGCGGCTCATCGGTTGGGCCCACACCATGAACTCGATGCGGACGGGCAGGTCGTAGGCGCGCTCGGTGTCGAGGAAGCTCTCGCGCAGCTGCTTGAGCAAGCGCTTCGCGTGTCGCTCGCTCACCCCCATGTGCCGGCCGATCTCCGCGAGCGTCATGCCGCGCTCCCGCAAGGTCTGGAGCTGGGCCGCCTGCACCAGATCGACGACCTGCGCGAGCGGCATCGCGAAGGCGCCCGCGAAGCGCGACACGAGCCGCGCCATGGCGTGCACCAGGCGACGCTCGAGCTCGCGCTGATCGATGTCGAGCGGCGCCTGGGCCGGTTCGGTCTTGCGCTTGACGCGCGCGCTCGCCGCCTTCGCGGTGGAGCTCGTCCGTCGCGAAGGCTCGGCGTCGGAGCCCTGGGTGACCTCTCGCGAGGCACGGCCCCGTCCTCGCCCAGGGCCGTCATCGGTAGGCTTGCCCATCGCGGCATCCGACCGTCTTGCGGGCGCGCGGTCAAGCCTCGTCTCACTCACGCTCCGCGCCGACGCTCACCTTGGCGCGTGTCCAGGCACCCAGTTCGTCGAAGACCTTGCCACCAGTGGCGAGGAAGTGGCGCGTGACCGGCTCGCTGCCCGTGTTCTCGAAGCGCAGGATCGCGGGGGAGTCGCTCCAGCCCGAGGCGATGTTGTCGCCGCAGGCGTCGGCGCAGGCGCTGCCGAGCTCGATGAGCTGAACGTCGGCGTTGGTGCCTTCGGCGCCGCGACCCTCGACCCGGATCACCTCGCCGGGGGCGACCGCGACCTCGAGGTGGACGACGCTCTCGGGCTGGAAGCACCAGCACGAGCTCGGGCCGGGGCCGCCGCCGTCGAGGTCGAAGGACACCTGCTCGCCCGGCGCCAGCGTGCGCGGGGCGTCGCACGAGGCCTCGGGCAGCAACGCCGTGGTCTCGACGGCGACCGTGAACGGCGCGTCATTGCCCGCCCACGAGGTTCCCGCGACGACGATGATCGAGCGCGGCGCGTCGGTGGGGTTGGCAAACTCCTCGGTGGCGCTCCAGAGCTCGGCCTCGCAGCCCGCAAGGGCGCGCGCGATCACGGTCTCGTTGCCCTGCGGGACGAGGCGCACGCGCGAGTGCGGGGGGACCTCGGCCGTGAAGAAGAGCTTGCGGGTGAAGCCCTGGTCCCAGGCCGTCGCGCTGGCGCCATCGAGGGGCACGAGGCCGTCACCGAGCGGGACGGCGCCATCGCAGGTCGCGTTCGCGGCGAGGGGGTTGCGGGTGACGCTCAGATCGAAGGTCCCGCTCGTGCCGCAGCGGTCCATGGCCGTGAAGATGCGGGTGACGGTCGCGTCGCCGTCGTTCGAGAACACGATGCCGTTGCCGAGGCTCGAGAAGTCTCCCGCCTCGTTCGAGGCCATGCAGCCCCAGGGCGCGTCCAGCCAGGCGCCCGTGTCGTCGGTGCGGACGGTGACCACTTCGCCCGGGCGGACCATCACCTTGAAGTAGCGCATGGTCGAGCCGACCGGGATCCCGACGGCGCCCGCCGCGGTGAGCATGGCGGCGGAGTCGCACGCGAGGTTGTCGAGCGTGCCCACGTCGAGCGCCGCTGCGACCGGCCTACGGCCGTGAGCGGGGCGCTGCTCGGGCCGCTGGAGCTGCCCCGGGACCTCGAGGCGCGGCGCCTTGGCGTGGACCGTCGCGCCGAGCGGCGAGCCCGACGTGCCCGTGTCCAACTGTACATCGGCCCCGGCATCGCATGCCCCGAGACCCATCACCGCGCCCAGCCCCATCCACCACGCCCTGGTTCCCATCCGCATCGCGCACCTCCGTGTCGACCACCGACGAAGACGAGCCTGCCACCGGCCGTGCTCTCGATGCAAGCAAAAGGTGTCTTTTTTGTCCCCTTTGGCGTCGGGCGCGCCGAAGGGCTCGCCAAGGCCCTTACGAAATGCGGGCCTCAACGCACACGCGTCGTCTCAGCAGGGGCTCACGGGGCGTCGGAGCAGTCGTCGCCCGCGCAGCTCGAGGTGCAGGTCGCGGGCTTGGCGCACGCCCGTCGGCACCCGCCACCCGCGCACGTGAAGCGGCAGGTGGCGGCGCCCTCGCAGCGCTGCGAGCACTCGCCTCCGGCGCATGTGAAGTGGCAGGTCGCGCCCTGGCACACCTGGCGACAACCACCGCCCGCGCAGGTCGCCTTGCAGGTCGTGCCCGGCGCACAGACCATGGCGCAGTCCCCTTCGGCGCAGCTCCGTCGCTCGGGCGAGTCGTCGTCGTCCTGGGCGTCTTCGGGATGGGCCAGGCGCTCGCGGTCGCGCTCGGCCCGCTCACGGTCGCGCTCGGCGCGCTCGCGGTCGCGTTCGGCGCGCTCGCGGTCGCGTTCGGCCCGGTCCTCATCGCGGCCGGCGATGCTCTCGGCACGCTCGCGCTCGCGCTCGGCCAGGCGCTCGGCGCGCGCGGCCTCATCGTCCGAGAGGATGTCCAGGACCAGGTCGGGGAGGTCGATGTCGAGCTCGCCGACCGGGATCTCGAGCTCGCCCACCTTGATGTGTCCGTCGCGGATGGCGATGCCCTTGCCGGCGAGCTTCTCGCGGAGCTTCCGTCCCAGTGCCTCGAGCTTGTCGCGCGCGGCCCCGAGCTTGTCGAGGTCGCCGTCCAGGAGGCGCAGCTTCTCCTTCGTGATGGACAGCCCGGGCGCGACGATGCCGTCCTCGGTGATCATCAGGCCGGGGCCGAAGATCCCTTCCTCGGTGACGCGGATGGGCCCCGAGCCGAGGTCGAACTCGAGCTCGAACGCGGCATCCAGTGCGCCGTTCGCGTCGCTCGCGGCCCCCACGCCGAGCGGGTTCCCAACGTCGACGGGTCCCACCGGTCCGACGGGGCCGACAGGTCCGACTGGCCCGACTGGCCCGACAGGGCCCACGGGTCCGACCGGCTCGCCTGGCTCACCGCGCGCGGCGGGGCCAGCAGGTTCCATCGCGCCGCCCTCTCTCGCATCGTCGCCGGGTGCCTTCGCCACAGGCGCCGCCACCGGCGGCGGCACGACCTCAGATGGGCTCGGCGTTCCGCACGCGACCAAGGTCATCGCCACGAGCGACGCCAGCGCTGGCCCGCGCGCGAATCGGCGCCGGCTCGGCAGGGGATCACTGGGCCAGAGATGCATCATGACGACCTCGTGCGCAGTCTATGCCGCCCACCTCACCCCTGCCAACCGCGGTCTTGGCTGGGCCCGTCGCGCCGCCAGGCTCGCATCCACTCGCGGCGAAGCGGACCGTGACCCCCTGGGCCGGGTCCTCCGCCGTGCGGCCCCGCGCATCCCCGCGCCCCGAGCCGGGCCCAGCCTCCTGGGCGCCTTGGCTCCGGACGAGCCGCTGCACGCTGGTCTCGCGCGCGCTCGTGACCTCGCTCAGGCCGAGCGGGAACGCCGCGAAGAGCAGGGCCAGGATCCCTCCGCCCAGCGCCAGGGACCAGTTCTCACGGCGGTCCTGACGGCGATCTCTCAGGTGGTCGAACATCGCAAATCCCCTCTCCGGCGCGTCGGTGCGCCCTCACGGCGTCCAGAGCAAGGGTCGGGCCAGCGCTCCGGTCCGCGTCGATCCTCGCACCCCACGGTCGCCCCACCCGCGCGGGGTGTCCGCGGACGTCCGCGCGGACACCGCATCGGTCGCTCGACCGCGCCCATCGTTTGATGGACAAAGACTTGGCCCGACCACGATCGTTCCCGCGATCGTCCTCTCGACCCCGATCGACCTCATGACCACCTCGACCCTCACCGACAGCGACCGCCCCGAGGCCCCTCCCGGCGCGACCACGCCCGGCCTGACCCTCCTCTATTCGCAGGGCCTCGCACGTGCCGGCGAGCAGGTCGCCCTGGGGCGTCGCGCCGCCCTGCTCCTGGGGCGCGACGAGCCCCTCTTCCCCGGCGGTGCGCTCAGAGACCCGCGCATGAGCGGCCGACATGCCGCGCTCGCAGCCGCGAGCGGAGGCTGGACCCTCGTCGATCGCGGCAGCAAGAACGGCACCTTCGTCAACGGCAAGCGAGTCGTCGAGCACGCGCTCGCCCCCGGCGATCTCCTCCGCGTCGGCTCGACGTTCCTCGTCTTCGCGCCGGTCTCGACGGGTCCAGCGCGGCCCCACGACAGCGATGGACTCGTCGGCGTGAGCGCCGCCATGGCCGCCGTCAGGGACAGCGCCGCCCTGGTCGCGAGCACCGATCAGACGGTCCTCCTCCTCGGCGAGAGCGGCAGCGGCAAGGAAGTCCTCGCCGCCGAGGTCCATCGCCGCAGCGGCCGACCTGGCCCCTTCCTGGCCGTCAACTGCGCCTCCCTTCGCGGCGAGCTCTTGGAGAGCGAGCTCTTCGGCCACATCCGCGGCGCCTTCACCGGAGCCCAGCGCGCCCACGACGGGCTCTTCCTGCGCGCTGCCCAGGGGACCGTGTTCCTCGACGAGGTCGGCGAGCTGGACGAGGCGGCTCAGGCCCGCCTCCTGCGCGTGCTCGAGGCCCGCACGGTGCGCCCCGTCGGGGCCAGCGTCGAGGTCCCCATCGACGCGCGGGTCATCGCCGCGACCAACCGCGAGGTCGCCGAGCTCGTGCGCCAGAAGCGCCTGCGGGCCGACCTCTATGCGCGCCTCGCCCGGTGGACCATCACGCTGCCGCCGCTGCGCGAACGCCGCGAAGACCTCGGCGTGCTGGTCCGTGCCCTCCTCGCGCGTCGCGCCCCGGGGCGAACCCAGGCGGTCGCTCCGGCGTCGACCCTCGACGCGCCCCCGGGGCTCGACCTCTCTGCCGAGCTCATGGCCGCGCTGTGCGAGCACCCCTGGCCGCTCAACGTGCGCGGCCTCGTCAATGTGATCGAGGCCGCCCGCATCGCGCAGCCTGGCGTGACGCGCCTCGAGCTCGTCCCGCATGTGGTCTCCGCGCTCGCGGCCCAGGCCGACCTCGCGCCCGACGTCGCGCCGGCTGTGCCCTCCGAGGCGCCACCCCGCGGACCCGACGAACTCGTCCCCGTCCTCGAACGCCACCGCGGCAACGTCGCCGCCGCCGCCCGCGAGCTCGGGCTCACACGCCAGTCCCTCTACCGCCTCATCGAGCGCCTCGGGATCGACCCCGAACGCTATCGCGGCTGAGGTTCGGGCTCGCCCGAGCGGATCGATCCGCCATCGCGCGTGACCTCGCTCGGCGCGCCGAAGTAGACCACCTCGCCGGTGCCGTCATTGCGGGCCTCCAAGCGCCGGTGCGCGCGCACGGTCGCATCGCTCGTCCCCTGCGCCGTGAGGGAGGTCTCCTCGGTCTCGAGGTGCGCTGCGTCGAGGCGAGCGACCCCGCCAGTGCGCACCTCGTGCCGCGCCACCGTGCCGGTCAAGACGACGTCGCTCGAGCCACGCACCGAGGTCGTCAACGCCGAGCCGCGCACCTCCAGCTCGGCCCGCGCCGACCCGGCGATGTTGAACGAGGCGTCGTTCACGGAGAGCGGCGTCGCGCTGACCACGCGCGCCGAGCCCGACACCTTGAGCCCGCGCCAGCTCGGTGCCCAGAGGCTGACCGTCAGCTCGGCCGGCGCGTCCGACGGCTTGATGGTCACGGTCAAGCGCGTCCCATCCAGCGTCGTCGCGATGCGCTTGGCGTCCCCGACGATCACCAGTGCGCGCGCCGGCCCTTCGTAGAGGAGCAATGTCGCGGCGCTGCCGTGGACGACGAGCTGGTCGAAGGCCAGGGCATCCGTCTCGGCGCGCTCTCGCTCGTCACTCGCCGCGGCGGCGCGGGCTCCGTCCGTCTCCGTCGGCTGTTCGTCTGAAGCGCGAATGGTCCCAATCTTCGCCTCATCTGCCTCGATCTTCGGCGAGATTGTTGCGCCGCGTGCAACAGTCAGTTCCGCCGTGTCGTCGCGCTGGGGCTCCGCGCTCAACGCGATCCCGGCCGCAGCGAGGATCGCGGCTCCGATCCCGATCGCCCAGCCGCGCCGCCGCCGCCCTGTCGCGCTCGGCCCGGCGCCGATCGCCGCCAGCTCGCGCACCACCTGCACTGCGCTCGGTCGTGCCCCGGGCGCCTTGGCGAGCGTCCTGGCGATGAGCGCCGCGAGCCCCGGCGGCGCGGCAACACCCGTGGGCAGCGGGTCGGGCAGGGCAGGGGCCGGCGTCAGCAGGTGGTCCACGTACAGCTCGGCGCGCACCCCCTTCGCGAACGGAGGCTGCCCGGTGAGGAGCTCGAAGAGCAGGCACCCGAGGGCGTACACGTCGGCGGCCGGTCCGACCTCGCCGCCGCTCACCTGCTCGGGCGCCATGTAGGATGGGGTCCCGACCGCGGCCCCCTCGGCGGTGAGCGTGTCGGTGTCGCGCGCCAGGTCCTTGGCCACGCCGAAGTCGGCGACCTTCACGCGCATCGGCTCGGCGCCCGGCACGACCAAGATGTTCGATGGCTTCAGGTCGCGGTGGACGATGCCACCCTCGGCGGCCGCGACCAGGGCGCGCCCGACCTGCACGCCCAGCGCGGCGACCGCACGCGGCTCCATCGCGCCGTCGCGGGCCAGCCGCTCGCGCAGCGACTCCCCCTCCATGAGCTCCATCGCGATGTAGGGCGTGCGGGTCTCGTCGTCGACCCCGAACTCGAGGACCTGCACCACGTGGTCACCGACCAGGCGGCTCGCGGCCCGCGCCTCGCGATAGAAGCGGCGCACTTGCACCCGGTCGCGCGCGTGGTGGGGTTGCAGGAGCTTCAGCGCCACCGGCTTCTGCCCCACGCGATCGAGCGCGGCATAGACCCGACCCGAGGCGCCCTCGCCGAGGAAGCGCTCGACCGTGAAGCGGCCAGCGACGACACGCCCGAGCGCGGCGTCGCCGAGGTTCACGCGATCGAAGTCGTCGCGCACCGTCGGCACCTGGTCGGCCGGACAGACCTCGGCGTCGAGGCGTGCCTCGCACAGCGGACAGTAGCGGGATCCTGGGCGACTCACTGGCGGCGCGACGATAGAGCCCGTACCCGAGCTTGCATAGCCACCACCGCTGGATCGGGCCGCGGGACAGCCTGGCTCCGCCCGGGCCTTCGCCCTCTATCGCGCGGTTGCGCGGGATCGGGTCCAGTCGTCAGGCCGCGAGCCGCACCGCCGTGCGCGCGGCCGCACCGAGGGGCAGCCGCATGATGACGCGGAGGCCTCCGCCATCGGCGTTCTCGGCGCGCACCACGCCGCCGTGGATGCGGACGGCGCGCTCGACGATCGCCAGGCCGATGCCCGCCCCGCCCGTGTTGCGATCGCGCGCGGTCTCCACCCGGTAGAAGGGGCGGAAGATCTCGGCGAGCTCGGCCTCGGGCACGCCCGGCCCACGGTCGCGCGAGGTGACCTCGGCGTAGCGGTGGCCGCCGTCGTCGAGCACGCGCACCGTGCACTCGACCGCCGTCCCGTCGGGGGCGAAGCGCGCCGCGTTGCGCAGGACGTTCTCGATGGCGCGGCGGATGAGCTCGGGCCGGGCTTCGGTGACCAACGACTCGGCCGGGTCCAGCGTGAGGGTCACCGACCGGCCACGCCCCTTGGCCTCGAAGTCGACGTCATCGACGACCTCGGCGATGAGCGCGCCGAGGTCGACCACCTCGACCTCGCCCGCGTTGGTGCCCGTCTCGAGGCGCGACAGATCCAAGATCTCCGAGATGAGCTCGCCCAACCGGAGGCTGTCCCTCTCGATGCGGTCCAAGGCTCCCTCGGCCTCCGGGCCGGCACGCTTCCGGGCCAACTCCAGCGCCACACCCAGCCGGGCCAGCGGGCTCCTCAGCTCGTGCGAGACGTCGCGCAGCAATCGCCGCTGTGACTCGAGCAGGTCCTCGATGCGCTCGGCCATGAGGTCGAAGTCGCGGGCCACGGCCATGACCTCGGCGCTCCCACCCGCGAGGGCCGGGGTGACGCGCACCTTCAAGTCGCCGCGCGCGATGCGGTCCGAGGCTTCGCGAAGCCTCGAGAGGGGCCGCGACAGGTAGCGCGCCAGGAGCAGCGACAGGAGCCCGGCCACGACCACGATGAGCACGAGCCGCTGGGCCTCGCGCTCGAGCGTTCGCCAGAGCGGAGCCGGGCGCGGGTTCACCGCCACGAGGACCCACGGAGAAGGTGCGCCTTCGGGCGTCCGCAGCGAGACCGCGACCTGCTCGACCGCGCCCGCCTGCTCGCGGTACCCCTTCGCGGTCGCCTGTGTCGCGAGGCGCTGCACGAGATCTCCGGCCGGTGGCGTCGTGCTCCCGAGGCGGACCGCGCCGCTCTCGACCAACCACAGATCGTTCTCGAGGTCGGACGCGAGCGCCTCGACCAGGGCGTGGGCCGCGTCCTCCCCCTCGCGCGATCGGACACGCAAGATCTCCTCGCCCTGGAGGCCGAGCGCCGAGACGAAGCGCTGGAGCCTGCGCTCCATCCGTTCGGTCGGATAGCTCGCCGCGACGAACAGCGAGAATCCCGCCCCGACGAGGATCATGGCGGTCCACGACAGGACGAAGATGCGCCAGAAGAGCCGCTTCACGAGCCGCCCCCCGAGGCCGCGTCGAGTGCATAGAGGTAGCCGGTGCCGCGCACGGTCTTGATGCGGTCACTGCCGTGCGAGCCGCGCGCGAGCTTTTTCCTGACGTTCGAGACATGCACGTCGAGGCTCCGGTCGTAGGGCGAGAGCCTGCGGCCGAGGGCCTTCTCGGAGAGCTCGTCGCGCGAGACGACCTTGCCGGCCGCCTTCACGAGGACCTCCAGCAGCGCGAACTCGGCGGCCGTGAGCGGCACGACCTCGCCGTCCAGGCGGCAGGTGAGCGAGCTCGGCACGAGCTCGAGGTCGCCCACGACCAACGAGGTCACCTCCGGCGGGCTCGCCCCGAGGCTCTCCTTGCGGGCCTCGCTGCGGCGCAGCACGGCGCGGATACGCGCCACCAGCTCGCGCGCGTTGAAGGGCTTGGCGAGGTAGTCATCGGCGCCGATCTCGAGACCGACGATGCGGTCGATGTCGTCGCCGCGCGCCGTCAACATCAGGACCGGCGTCTGGCTCTGGGCGCGCAGCTTGCGCAGCACGTCGAGGCCGTTCATCCCCGGGAGCATGACGTCGAGGACGATCATCGCGCACTCGCCGGCGATGGCGCGGGCGAGCCCGCTGACCCCGTCGTGCGCGGCCGAGACCTCGAAGCCTTCCGCCTTCAGGTAGTCGGTCAGGAGCTCGGTGAGCTCGACGTCGTCATCGATCAGGAGAATGTGATTGGCGTTGTTCATCGGGTCCCTCGCTTCCTCGAAGCTAACGCGCATCGCGGCGCGGTGTGCATCAAGTTTTGGGAGCGCGCGACAGGCCGGTCCTGACGTTTCCTTACAGAGTCCGGACCCTCACGCCCAAAGCCCATCATTGCGACCGCTTTGCCGTATGTTTCCTTACATTCCCGAACGCACAAAGAAGGCGGAGGTGTCGACAATGCAGGCATGAAACGCCGAACACGAACCCGCTCGATAGGCCTCGCACTCGCGGTCAGCGCGCTGCCCGCCCTTGCGCACGCCGAGCCCATCACCGCCGAGGAGGCTCTCCGCCGCGCCGTCGGCCACAGCCCTGAGCTCCGCGCCGCGCTCGCCGACCTCGACGCCAGCCGCGCCAGCGTGCTCTCGGCCGAGCTCGCCCGGACCCCGGTCCTCTATGCGGGGCTCGACGGTCGCTACGCCGAGTCCTTCTCGGACACGTCCGAGGGCGCCACCCGCAACTCGACCCAGCAGATCTCGGGCGAGGTCGGCGTGCGCACGGCGACCGACATCGGCACCCAGATCAAGGTCGGCCTGACCTCCAGCTCGCGCTGGCAGCGCGTCAACCGCGACCCGACCAGCGCGACCGAGGTCGTCCTCGGGCCGACCATCGCGGCCGACCTCGGCGTCGACGTGACCCAGCCCCTCTTGCGCGGCTCAGGCACGAACGCCGTCCTCGCCGGGCTGCGTCAGGCCCGCCTCTCCCGCGACGCCTCCGAGCTCGCGCGCCAGAAGGCCGGCAGCCAGCTCGCCCTCGACACGATGCGCGCCTACTGGCAGCTCTGGGTCGCCGAGCGCACCCTCGGCGTCGAGCGCTCGGCCCTCGAGCTGAACCAGCGTCAGCTCGCCGACATCACGGCCAAGGCCAAGCTCGGCACGGCGGCCCCCATCGACACGCTGCGTCTCCAGTCCGAGGAGGCCGCGCGCAAGCAATCGCTCGCCGAGGCCGAAGCCGACGTCGCCGATCGCCAGATCGCGCTGGGCCGCTTGCTCGGGCTGACCCCGTCGGCCTCGCTCGAACTCTCAGCGAGCTCGCTGCCCGAGCAGAGCCCAGCCGCCCTGGCCGAGCGACCGTCGCTCGACGAGCTCGTGTCGCTGGCCGCCGATCAGAGCTTCGACATCGCCCAGCTCGACCTCTCGATCGCGCAGGCGAAGGAGCGCATGGGCTCGGCCTCGGACCTCGCTCGCCCCAAGCTCGACCTCTGGTCGACCGTCGGCCTCGGCGGGCTCTGGACCGAAGAGGCCCCCGCCGGCCTGTCGCTGCCAGGCGGCCGCCCAGCCATCACGGCCCTCATCGGCCTCGACTTCGAGCTGCCGCTCGGCGAGTCCTCGGCC
>JAEUKJ010000344.1 GCA_016792665.1 Deltaproteobacteria bacterium
CCGCGTTGCCACGCTGGAAGCCCTCGATGAGGGTCCCGGCCAGGACGGCCATCTGCTCTTTGCGCCCGGCGAAGGCCGGCACGATGATGAAGAGCGGGGCCGCCAGGCGCTCCTCGGTGTCGACGGTGCGGTCGAGGAGGCCGACGATCGGCAGCGCCCCGCCGCGCACGTTGACCCGGCGCGCCTCGAGCTCGCTCGCCTTGAAGCGCTGCTTGCCACGGTGGAAGACGACCGAGAAGGCGTCGCGCACCTTCGCGAAGAGGCGGCTGATCGGGGTCTGCTTCTGCTTGCGTTCGGTCTTGGCGACCGTGCGCCCACTACGCTGTCGCCCGAGCGCCACGCCCACGCGGAGCCAGCTCCCGCTCGGGTCGGCGATGAGCCGGATGTTGCGGATCTCGCCGCGCGGCAGCGCCTCGGTCTTGCCGTCGACGACCAAGGTCGCCCCGAGGATCGTCGAGCCGACGGTGAGCATCGCGCCCTCGGCCGGGGCCCGGAACGACAGCCCTTCGTCACTCCGCTCGAGCAACGGCAGCTCGATCGCCCCATCCCCCCAAGCGACCGGCCACTTCAGGACCGACCCCGGCGGCATCACGCGCCGATCGACCAGGCGCCGCTCGGAGAACGAGACCTGTGAGGGAATCCGAAGGTGGACGAAGCGCTCCTGGATGGAGAGCACCGTCGTCGTAAAGGCGTATGAATCGTACCCCAGCGTCAGGAGGCCAAAGACCTCCTCGCCGACCTGGAGGGCATGCCCCCGGTCGGCCTGCAGCACGATCGCCGCGTCTTCACACCGCACCACGCGCCCGTTGGCGCGGGCCTGACGCTCGCAGGGGATGAGCACGATGTCGGCCTTGTCGCGCCGCATCTGCTCGACCACCTCGCGCACGCGCGCCGGCTCGGCGATGGGCTGGACGTTGCGGCTCGGCTCCTGCAACTCCTCGGCCTGCTTGCGCCGACCCTCGACCGACAGCGTCTCGTTGAACCAACGGCGCAGCGTCTTGACGCCTTCGCCGTCGACCGCCTCGTAGCGCAGCCCCATGCCCTGCTCGGTGACGCGCACGACCTCGGCTTGCACCGAGACGTGGGTCGCCTTGTCGAGCGAGATGGCCAGCGGCAGCACGGTTCCGAGGCCAAAGGGCTCCTCGGTCTCGATGAAGACGCCGCTCAGGCTGAGGTCTCGCGTCTGCCCGAGCGGCGCGCTGCGCCCCTTCTGAGAGACGCGAAGCCGCACCGGAATCCGCGTGATGGAGCGCAGGTCGACGTCCGAGCGCACGGCACCGTTAGGCAAGGTGGCCGAGTCGGTCGGTCCCTGGGCTGCATCCCCTTCGCTCACTACTGGCTCCCTCCCGTCCGGGCCTCGACCACGGCGATAGTAATCGTGCTCTGTGGTCGGTCAAATTAGCTCAGCCGTGCAAATTCGGCGTTAGAGCGCGAAACCAGAGCAATTGCCTGGACTCGCACCCATCCATCCCCGAGAGCCGCCGACCCGCGTCCCTGCAAGGTCCGATTCGCGCCCCAAGCAAAGCACGACACGTATGGCTTTGCCAACCCGTGACCGGTACTCTTGCGCCCCCTGAAACTCATGGCAACGGCCAGCCCGTCTCGCGCGCCACCTCCGCTTGCGGCAGACGCATCCAGCGTGCTACCCGCCCTGAGCAGCCTGGCTTCGCCAGGCCTTCGGCGGTGATCCAACCCGTGGTCAGCCGAGGCGGGGGCCACAGCGGCCGGGGGGAACGAGATGCTCATCGACGGCAAGTTGGTCGCGGAGCGGGTCAAAGGCGAGCTCGGCGCGCGTCTCGTCGCCCTGCGCGAGGCTCACCCCGCGGTCGTCCCCGGGCTGGCGATCGTCCTCGTCGGGCATCACCCGCCGAGCGAAATCTACGTGAAGAAGAAGCTCGACGCGTGTCGCAAGGTCGGCATCCGCGCCACGCTGCACCGCTTCCCCTCCGACGTCGACCAGCCGACCCTGCACGGACAGGTCGCGATGTTAAACGCCGACCCCGCCGTCCACGCCATCCTCGTGCAGCTCCCTCTGCCGCTGCACCTCGACACCAAGGCCACCATCGACCGCGTCGACCCGGACAAGGACGTCGACGGCCTGCACCCCCTGAACATCGGTCGCCTCCACTCGGGCCGCGCCGGCTTCATCCCGTGCACCCCGCTCGGGGTCATGCGCCTCCTCGCCGAGCACTCGGTCGAGCTGAAGGGCCGCCACGCCGTCGTGCTCGGCCGCAGCGCCATCGTCGGCCGCCCGATGTCCTGGCTCCTCCTCCGCGCCCACGCCACCGTCACCACCTGCCACCGCCACACCGCCGACACGGCGAGCTTCGCGCGCACCGCCGACGTGCTGGTCACGGCCGTCGGCAAGCCCGGCCTCGTGACGCGCGACTGGGTGAAGCCCGGTGCCGTCGTCGTCGACGTCGGCATCAACCGCCTCCCCGACGGCCGCGTCGTCGGCGACTGCGACCCCGAGGTCCGCGAGGTCGCGCGCCTCGTGACCCCGGTCCCCGGCGGGGTCGGGCCCATGACCGTGGCCATGATGCTCTCGAACGTCGTCACCGCCGCCGAGCGTTTCGCCCGGCGCGCAATCGCGGGCTAGGCCGTGCCCCCGCGGCAGGAGCGCCGAGGGGGAGAGAGCGGGCCCGCCCGCCCCGGGGCCGCGACCCTCATCGCGAGCGCCGCCCTGGTCGGCATCCTCGCTGCCGGCACCGCCGTGCTGGTCCGCCTCGTCCTGGACCGCGGCCTCCACCTCCTCTACGGCGTCTCCGATGTCACCGTGGCCATGGGCTCGCTCGAGCTCCCCTTGCGCGTGCTCGCCCCGGCCCTGGGTGGCCTCGCGGCCGGCGCGGTCGCCTGGGCCTTCGCCAGGCGCGGCAGCCAGAACGTCGCCGACGTCATGGAGGCCGTCGCCGTCGGCCGCGGTCGCCCTCGCCTCTCGCGCGCCATCGGTCCGGCCCTCGGCTCGGTCCTCGCGGCGCTGGGCGGTGGCTCCATCGGGCGCGAAGGCCCGCTCATCCAGCTCGGCGCCGCCATGGGCGACCTCGTCGCACATCCGCCGCGTTTCGCCCATCACCTCCGCCGCGCGGGCCGCAGAGCCCCTCGCCTGAGCGCGGCCCTCGCCCCCTTCCACATCCCTCCCTTCACCGAGGCCCAGCGTCGCGCCCTCGTCGCAGCCGGCACGGCGGCAGGCTTCGCCGCGGCCTACAACACACCGCTCGCCGGGATCCTCTTCGTCGCCGAGGTCATGCTCGGCTCGCTCGCGCTGGACCTCCTCATCCCGGTGGCGGTCGCGACCACGCTCGGCACCTTGGTCACGCGCGCCCTCGTCGGGGTCGGCCCCCTCTACGGGGTCCGCGACTTCGCGTTCGGCTCCGGTCTCGAGCTCTTCGGCTATGCGGCGGCCGGACTCGCCGCGGCGCTGGGCGGGCTCGCCTTCATGCGCATCCTGTCCCTCGGCGAGCACTTCTTCCAACGCCTCGGCGGCGCCCCCCGACGCGGTTGGCTCCCGGCCCTGCCCCGCCCGCTCCGCGCGGCGCTGGGTGGCACCCTGGTCGGTCTCATCCTGGTCGCCCTCCCCTCCATCGCCGGCAACGGCTACGAGCCCATCCACCAGGTCCTCGACGGGCGCCTGCCGATCGCGACCCTGCTCGTCCTGGCCCTCGCCAAGGCGGTCGCCACCACGGCCTCGGTCAGCTCCGGCAGCCCGGGCGGCGTCTTCACCCCGACGATGCTCATCGGAGCCTCCTTGGGGGCCGCAATGGCAAGCTCCATCGCTTCCTTGGGATGGACGGATGGAGCCTCCCTCGGTGGCTACGCGCTCGTCGGCATGGCGGCCGCGCTCGCCGCGACGACCCGCGCTCCGCTCATGGCGACGGTGCTCGTCTTCGAGCTCTCGGGCGACTATGCCATCGCGCTGCCCCTCCTGTTCGCCACCGCGCTCGCGACGCTGGTGGCGCGCCGCCTGTCGAAGGAATCGCTCTACGAGGGCGAGCTCTCGCGCCGCGGCATCGCCTCACGCGCGACCATCGGCGAGCGCATCGCCCGGACCATCAAGGCGCGCGACGTCATGGAGCCGGTCCCCGCCTGCGTCCCCGCCGACACCCCGCTCGGTCCCGCCCTCGAGGCCCTGGCCGAAGGGCGGGGGCGCCTCCTCTACGTGGTCGATGCCGGCCCGCTCCGCGCCATCTCGCTGACCACCGCCAAGACCTTCTGGCGCGGGCTCATGCACGGCGATCCGCTGCCTGCGGGCAGCACGGCCGGCGGCATCGCGAGCCCGGTCCTCACCGTGAGCCCGGACGACAGCCTCGTCGCGGTCGGCGAGAAGCTCTTCGCGGTCGACTGGGGCGAGCTCCCCGTCGTCGACCCGAGCCAGCCCTCGACGGCGCTCGGCGTGGTCACGCGGCGTGGTCTGCTCGGCGCCTTCGATCGCGAGCTCCTCCAGCGCGACGCCCTCATGACCCAGGTCTCGGCGGCGCCCGGCGGTCCCGACGGGCCCGAGCTCCTCGAGCTCCCCGACGGCCACCGCGCTATCCTCCTCCCCGCCCCGACCTGGATGATCGGCCACCCCCTCGACCTCGGCCTCCTCCGGACTCGCTTTGGGATTTCCCTCATCGCGATCCGTCGCGACACCGGCGGCGATCTCGCGCCGCGCTGGCAGGACCCCGATGGCGACCTCGTCATCGCGCCGCAGGACCGCTTGATGCTCGTCGCCACCCAGGACGAGCTCGAGCGCTTCGTGCGCGGCCCCGCGGCATAGTCCCCACCGAGTGTCGGCCCCGGTTCCTCAGGGCAGCAGCGGGTGCAGCGGCCCCGCGAGGCGTCCTTCCTCGTCGGTCTCGATCCAGTAGATCATGTCGGGCGAGGGCAGGCCCTCCTCGACGAAGCGCAGCGACGCATCGAAGACATGGTGGATGAGCGTCCGCCGCCGCCCGCCGCCGGTGTTCGCGCGGCTCCCGTGGAGGGTCAGGGCGTGGTGCACGCTGACGTCGCCGGGCGCCAGACAGAGGACCCGGCGCGATGCCTCGACCCTGGCGGCGAGCCCGGGGTCGCGCGCGATGAGCTCGGGCAGGAGGCGATCGTCGACGAAGCCGTCGTGCACCCGCGGGTCGACGCCTTGGCTCTCGCGTGGGACGCTGCCCTCGGAGCCGCCTGCCTCGCCCTCGGCGCGGGTGCCGAAGCGCCAGCGGTGGCTCCCGTCGAGGACCTCCATCGCGCCGGTCTCGGCCGTCTCCGCATCGAGGGCGAGCCGCACCGACACCGTGCGCGGCGCCTCGAGGTAGCCGGTGTAGGCGAAGTCGTGGTGCCAGCCGATGCGTCCGCCAGTCGCACCAGCGGTGACCGCGGGCTTCATGAGGACCAGGTCCTGGAGGAGGCGCACACGCTCACAGCCGAGGCAGGCCCGCGCGATAGCACCGAGCCACCCCGACCCGAAGATGGCCTCCTCGAGGGCGGGGCTGGCCCGCGTGACCCCAGCCAGCTGCCGCACCCCGGGCGCGACCTCGACCACCGCCTGGGGCACCCGCGCGAGCACCTCCTCGGCAGCGGCCGCGAGCCCGTCCGTCGGGGTCAGGGCCCCGCGCAGGACGACCCAGCCGTGCTCGTCGAAGAAGGCGCGGGCCGCGCGGAGCTGGTCGGGGCTCATCACGCTGCGAGCCTCTCACATCTCACCGGGCGGGCGCGACCCCCGCGAGGCCCATTCCGGGCGCCCGCGGGAACGTCGCGTCGCACTCAGAACTGCTCGGCCTCGGTGGACTCGCCGAGCGCCAGGGTCGACGCGCCGGCGCTGATGACCTGGGTCACCGAGTCGAAGTAGCCCGTGCCGACCTCGCGCTGGTGGCGCGTGGCGGTGTAGCCGTGCTTCTCGGCCGCGAACTCGGCCTGCTGGAGCTCGCTGTACGCCGCCATGCCGCGCTCCTTGTAGCCGCGCGCCAGCTCGTACATCCCGAAGTTCAGCGCGTGGAACCCGGCCAGGGTCACGAACTGGAACTTGTAGCCCATGGCGCCGAGCTCGCGCTGGAACTTGGCGATGGTGGTGTCGTCGAGGTTCTTCTTCCAGTTGAACGACGGCGAGCAGTTGTACGCCAACATCTTGTTCGGGAAGTGCTTCTTCACGCCCTCGGCGAACTGCTTGGCCTCCTCGAGGTCCGGCTTCGAGGTCTCGCACCAGATGAGGTCGCTGTACGGCGCGTAGGCGATGCCGCGCGCGATGGCCGCCTCGATGCCGCCATTCATGCGATAGAAGCCCTCGGGCGTGCGCTCGCCGGGGATGATGAACGGGCGGTCGCGCTCGTCGACGTCGCTCATCAGGAGCTTGGCCGAGTCGGCGTCGGTCCGCGCGACGAGCACGGTCGGGACGCCGCAGACGTCGGCCGCGAGGCGCGCCGCGACCAGCGTGCGGATGAACTGCGAGGTCGGCACCAGCACCTTGCCGCCCAAGTGCCCACACTTCTTCTCGGCCGCGACCTGGTCCTCGAAGTGCACGCCCGCGGCGCCCGCCTCGATCATGCTCTTCATGAGCTCGTGCGCGTTCAGCACGCCGCCGAAGCCCGCCTCGGCGTCGGCCATGATGGGCACCAGCCAGTCGCGCTCGTGACGCCCCTCGGCGTGGTCGATCTGGTCGGCGCGCAAGAGCGCCGCGTTGATGCGCTTCACCACGTTCGGCACGCTGTCGACCGGGTAGAGGCTCTGGTCGGGGTACATGCGGCCGGCCGTGTTGGCGTCCGCGGCGACCTGCCAGCCCGAGAGGTAGATCGACTTCAGGCCGGCGCGCACCTGCTGGACGGCCTGGTTGCCGGTCAGCGCGCCGAGTGCCGCGACGTAGTCCTCGGTCGTCATCAGCTTCCAGAGCTTCTCGGCGCCCATGCGCGCGATGGAGTACTCGATGTGGTAGCTGCCGCGCAGGCGGTCGACGTCGGCCTGGCTGTAGGGGCGCACGATGCCCGCGAAGCGCGCGGGGTCGGCGGTCGTCATGGTCGGGGCGGTGAGGCGATCGGCGAGGGTCATCTTGTCGGCCTGGGTCTCGGTCATGGCGTGTCTCCGGAGTCGGGGTGGGTGCGGTCGGGGGTGGTCGGGGTCGAAGGGGCGAGTCGGGGTCGGGAGAGCTTCGATGGATGTCGATGAATCCTTCGATGCCTGTCTAAGGTCTGGGATGCGCGGCGCGCTCAGCTCGGCGGCGTGACCGGCGCGATGGCGCGCGCGTAGGCCGGCACGGTGAGGAACTCCTGGAAGTCCCGAGCAGTCGCGAGCTGGTCGAAGAGCGCGCGTGCCTCGGCGAAGCGCCCGGTGGTGAAGCGCGCCTCGCCGATCTCGCCGCGGACGCGCTGGAGCTCCTCGTCGACGACCTGGTCGTAGAGCGCGCGGCTCATCACCTGCCCGCCGTCCAACGTGACGCCCTGCGCGAGCCACTGCCACACCTGCGCGCGGCTGATCTCGGCCGTGGCGGCGTCCTCCATGAGGTTGTAGAGCGGCACGCAGCCCTGGCCGCGGAGCCAGGCCTCGACGTACTGGATGCCGACGCGCACGTTCAGGCGAAGGCCGTCCAGGGTGCGGGTGCCGGTGTGCGGGACCAGCAGGTCGCGCGCGAAGACGCCGCTCGGGTCGCGCGGCACCTCGATCTGGTTCTCGTTCGGCATGTGCGCATCGAAGATCTCGAGCGCCACCGGCACGAGCCCGGGGTGCGCGACCCAGGTCCCGTCGTGGCCATCGGTGACCTCGCGCAGCTTGTCGGCGCGCACCCGCGCCAGCGCCGCGTCGTTCGCGAGGGCGTCGTCCTTGATCGGGATCTGCGCGGCCATCCCGCCCATCGCGTGCACCCCGCGGCGATGGCAGACCTCGATGAGCCTCCGCGAGTAGGCGCGGAGAAAGCCCTTGTCCATCGTGACCTGCGCGCGGTCGGGCAGGAGCGCCGTGGCCGAGGCGCGGTGCTTCTTGATGAAGCTGAAGATGTAGTCCCAGCGCCCGCAGTTCAGGCCCGCGGCGTGGTCGCGCAGCTCGTAGAGGATCTCGTCCATCTCGAAGGCGGCCGGCAGCGTCTCGATGAGCACCGTCGCCTTGATGGTCCCGACCGGCAGCCCGAGCTTGGCCTGCGCGTGCAGGAAGACCAGGTTCCAGAGGCGCGCCTCGGTGTGGCTCTCGAGCTTGGGCAGGTAGAAGTACGGGCCGGTTCCACGCGCGGGCAGCTCGGCGGCGTTGTGGAACATGTAGAGGCCGAAGTCGACGAGCGCGCCGGGCGCCACCTCACCATCGATGAGGATGTGCGCCTCGGGCAGGTGCCAGCCGCGCGGTCGCACGACCAGCGTCGCGGTGCGGTCGGCGAGGTGGTAGCGCTTGCCGTTCTGCTCGAAGGTGATGTCGCGGCGCACCGCGTCGGCGAGGTTCACCTGCCCCGAGATGAGGTTGTCCCAGGTCGGGCTGGTCGCGTCCTCGAAGTCGGCCATGAAGACCTTGGCCCCCGAGTTCAGCGCGTTGATGACCATCTTGCGGTCGACCGGCCCGGTGATCTCGACGCGGCGGTCTCGCAGGTCCGACGGCAGGCGCCCGCACTTCCAGTCCGCCTCGCGGATGTGGCGCGTCTCGGGCAGGAACCCGAGGAGGGGCTCACCGCGACGCGCGCGCTCGTCGATGGCGAGCTGGCGCTCGACCCGCGCCGCCAGCAACCCCTCGACCGTCGGGCGGAAGGTGCGGACGAGATCGGCCACGAAGGCCAGGGCCTCACCGGTCAGGATGCGCGCGTGGTCCGGGCGCACGAGCGACCCCGCGGCCGGGCCGATGAGCTGGATTCCGTGGGCGCGGAGCGTGCTGGTGTCAGTGAGCATGGGGCCTCGGGGTGCGTTGACTTCACAAGTTTGACAACGCACCGCGTCAAGCACAAGGACTTGTCAGTGTCCGCCAGAAAAGCCTGTCACGAGCTGTCAACGACACCTCACTGAGCCGTAAAGATTGTAAACTGGCGTCCGCGGAGGCACGCTCCCCCCATGCGCGACGACTCCTCGATCCCCCCTGCTGGCGAGCCCCCTCGGCGAGGTGTGGCGAGCCCCGAACCCGCCCCCGCTTCGGCGCGTCTCGGCGCCAAGGTGCGTGCCCTCCGCCGCCGCGAGGGCATCTCCCAGGCCCAGCTCGCCCAGCGCCTCGACATCTCGCCGAGCTATCTCAACCTCATCGAGAACAACCGCCGGCCCCTCCCCTCGCCGCTCCTCATCAAGCTCGCCCAGCAGCTCCACGTCGACCTCGCCTCGTTCGCGGCCGACGACGACCAGCGCCTCATCGCCGACCTGGTCGAGGCCTTCGCCGACCCCTTCTTCGAAGAGCACGGCCTGACCTCCACCGAGGTGCGCGAGCTCGCCGGCTCGAGCCCTGGCGCCGGCCGCGCAGTGCTATCGCTCTACCGGGCCTACACCGCCGCGCGCGAGATGGCCGACGACCTCTCCTCGCGCCTCACCGACGGCGAGAGCGCGGGCACCTTCGACCGCTCGCAGATCCCGTCCGAGGAAGTCGGCGACCTCATCCAGCGCCAGATGAACTACTTCCCCGACCTCGAGGACGGCGCCGACGCGCTCTGGAAGCGCGCACGCCTCGTCGTCGACGACCTCTACTCGGGCCTCGTCCGCCACCTCGACCGCGAGCACGGCGTGCGCGTCGAGATCGCCCGCACCACCCGCAAAGACTCCGACCACGACGTGCTGCGCCGCTTCGAGCCCGAGCGCCGCGTGCTCACGCTCTCCGAGCTCTTGCCGACCCGCAGCCGCACCTTCCAGGTCGCCTACCAGATCGGGATGCTCGAGCAGCGCCTGACACTGGACCACCTGACGAGCGACCCGCTGCTCACCAGCGACGCCACACGCTCCCTCGCACGCGTGGCGCTCGGCAACTACTACGCCGGCGCCGTGCTCATGCCCTACGAGACCTTCCTCGCGGCCGCGCGCCAGCAGCGCTACGACATCGAGGTCCTCGGTCGCCGCTTCCGCGTCGGCTTCGAGCAGGTCTGTCATCGCCTGACGACCCTGCGTCGCCCCGGCGCCGAGGGCGTCCCCTTCCACATGATCCGGATCGACGTCGGCGGCAATATCTCCAAGCGCTTCTCGGCCAGCGGCATCCGCATCGCGCGCTACTCGGGGGCCTGCCCGAAGTGGAATATCTTCGCGGCGTTCCAGACTCCGGGGATGATCCGCATCCAGGTCTCGCGGGTGACCTCGGGCGGGGTCTTCTTCTGCCTCGCCCGCACCATCCAGAAGGACTCGGGCGGCTACCACCACCAGCAACCCGTCATGGCCGTCGGCCTCGGCTGCCCCATCGAGCACGCACGCGAGCTCGTCTACTCGGACGGCGTCGACCTCATGAACCCGGACATCTGCATCCCCATCGGCACGACGTGTCGCACCTGCGAGCGCACCGACTGCGAGCAGCGCGCGGTGCCGTCCATCAAGGCGCCGCTCGTCGTCGACGAGAACATCCGCGGCAGCTCGCTCTACGCGACGCCGCGGCGCTGACCCGCCGCTACTCCTTGGCGGTCGCCACCGTCGACACACCGACGACCAGGACGCCGGCGCCCTTGGCGAGGTCGATGGCCTGTACGACGCGGCCGTAGATGGCGTCGTCGTCGATCTGGAGGAAGATGACCTTCATCGCCTCGGTGCGGTTGTCCATCTGCAGCTTCAGCGCCGCGACGTACTCCTCGAGGGTCACCTTGCGGTCGTTGATGGTGAGCGTGCCGTCGGCCGCGACCCGCACCAGCAGCTGCTGATCGGGCACGTCGTCGGTGGTCTCGACCTGCTCGGTCTTGGGGATGGCGATCTCGATGTCCTTGTCGAGCAGCGGCGTCACCACCATGAAGATGATGAGCAACACCAGCACGACGTCGACCAGCGGCGTCACGTTGATCGCCGATGACGGACGCGAGAACGCCTGGACCGAGGCCTTGCGATGCCGCTTCCTCACTTGGTCTCCTCGGGCTTGTCGACCCCGAGGCCGACCGAGCTGGCCCCCGCTTCCTGCACTTCGTGCATCACGTCGCGCACGACGCTCATCTTGAGGCGCTCGTCACCCTTGACCAGCACCACCTGGCCCGGGTGCTCTTTGGTCCAGGCCTGCACCATGCCGCGGATCTCGGCCTTGTTGAGCCGGTTGTTGCCGATCCAGAGCGCGCCATCGGACGTGATGGAGATGGTCAGCGGGTCTTCCTCTTTCGAGCGCTCGTCGGTGTGGGACGCCTTGGGCAGCACCACGTCCTTGTTGCGCTGGAGCATCGGCGTCACGACCATGAAGATGATGAGCAGGACCAGGCACACGTCGACCAGCGGCGTGATGTTGATCTCGCTCTTCGGTCCCCCCTCGGGACCTCCGACGGCCATTCCCATGGCGGCGCGCCCTTAGGCCCGATGCGCGGCGGCGCGGGCCGCGGCTTCGTTCTTCTGGGCCTCGGCCTTGAGCTCGCTCGATACGACGTCGAGGAACTCGTTGGCCGTCTCGGCCATGTCGACCGCGCGCGTGTCGACCCAGCCCTGCATGTAGTTGTAGATGGCCAGCGCGGGGATGGCGACGATGAGGCCGAACGCGGTCGCGACCAGTGCCTCGGCGACGCCGGCCGACACGACCGCGAGACCGCCGCTGCCCTTCTCGGCCATGTCGGTGAACGAGTTGACGATGCCAACGACCGTTCCCATGAGGCCGACGAAGGGCGCCAGCGACGAGATGCTGGCGAGCGTCGTCAGGCCGCGTTTGAGCGTGTGCACCTCGCGCTGGGTCTGACGCTCGAGCGCGCGCGTTACCGACTCGTAGGCCACGTCCTCGTGCTCGTGTCGCTTGGCGTTGAACGCGACGATGCCCGAGCGCAGGACGCGCCCGAGGTAGCCGATCTTCTCGCCGCCCTTGACCCTCGCGGTCGCTGCCGCGAAGTCACGTCCCTCGAGGAGGGGCCCGATCTCGCCGACGAGCACCATCGACTCCTTCTTGTTGCGGATGAAGGTGATCATGCGCTCGACCGCGATGCCCAGCGAGAGCATCGACATGATCGCGAGCAGGTAGATCACCAGCTTCGCGAACAGGCCCATCTTGTCCCAGATGCCACCGAGCGAGAAGTCGACGGCTTCGGCAGCAGCAGCGGCTTCGGCGAGCCAGGAGATCGGGGAATCCAGCATTGAGGAAAGCTCCTACTTGGGGAGGACCATCTTGATGTTGAAGGTGTAGTTCACGCGCTGCGGGCGACCCTGAAAGGTGACAGGCGTGTAGGTGTGGGTCGACAGCGCATCCAGCACGGCGCTGTCCATGTAGGGCAAGCCCTTGATGATCTTGCAGTCCTGCAGCTTGCCATCGAGCTCGATCACGCAGCGCACGATCATGAGGCCCTCGACCTTGGCCTCGAGCGCCTCACGCGTGTACTGCGGGTCGCGCCCCGACACCTTCGAGGGGCGCTGCATGCCGGCCCCGAAGGGCAGGACGGCGTTGGTCGGGATGACCGGGGCTTCACCCGTGCCGCCAAGCACGCCGCCCTCGACACCGCCGATCTTGCCGCCGATGACGCCGCCTTCCTGGCCACCCTCGATGCCACCGACCTGTCCGCCAGCGGGCGCGGCCGCGGGCTCGGGGTTGGGGTTCACCGGGGCCGCGACCACGGTGTTCTCCTTGGTCTCGACCGTCTTCTTGGGCTTCTTCGGGACCTTCGGCTCCTTGGGGGCCTCGGCCGCGGGCGGCGGGGGCGGAGGAGGAGGCGGAGGCGGGGGCGGAGCGGCGGCCGCGAGCTCGGCCGGGGGAGGCGTCGGCGGCAGCTCGGGCGGAGGAGCCTCCTTCTTGAAGACCACCTCGTCGTAGTCGATGACCTTCTTCTTCTCTTCTTTCTTCGTGCCCGACGCGAACGCGATGACGACGCCGACCAGGCCCACGTGCACGATGAGGGAGATCATCGCCCCCTGGCTGAACCGCTTCCCTGAAAGAGCTCCACGATTCCGAACGGTCTCGAACACGAAAACCCCCTCGTCTGTCCGCGCAAAGATCGCGACGAGTGCCATCAGCCCGGCGGCAGCGTACCCGATCCGCACGTCGACCCGAAGCACGGATCAGCAGTCTCGCAACCCGGGCGGCGCTTGGAGAAACCAGGCCACCGCCAGCACACCAGATGTCTCGAACCCGGCGAGAGCCAGGGCGACTCACGTCAACCCTGGCCTTCTCGCCTTACGTTCCAGCCATCCGCTCGGTTTGCGGCGCGCGCAATCTCTGGGGCGGCTCAGCCCGAAACGACACGCAAGGTCAGGGGGCCGGCGGCTTGCTCTTCAGCATGCACAGGCCGAGCCCGTCCCCCGTGTACTGCGGCAGGGTGAGGTCGCAGGCGACTTCGTAGTCGGGGTTGATGCCCGAGCCCGTCGGCCGGCCATTGTCGGGATCCGCGATCGCGTTGCAGTCCGCATCGGTCTCGCAATAGATGGCCGGGTACAGGCCCCATGCCTCGTACTGCACCGCGCATCCATCCTTGGTGATCGAGAGATCACTGATGAACTGCGTCCCGTTGGCGGCCGCGGTCACGAGCACCTTGAAGTTGCTCCACGCGTACTCGAAGGTCTTGGCCGGCTCGGCCGGGATGGGGGCCTCCGGGTCCGTCTCGTCCGCGTCGAGGGCCGGGATGTTCTGCTTGGCCGCGACCAGGGTCGAGACCGAGCAGAGATCATCGGCGGCCGGACGGGCCGAGTCGAAGTCGCCCTTGGCGTAGGGCTTGTTCGCCGGGTCGGGCAGCTCGCCCAGACGCGCCTCGGCGTCGTCGACCACGGCACCGAGCTCGTCGGCCTGGATGGCCAGCGAGGCGTGGTTGTAGTCGGGACGGTTGTCCGGGTCCGGGTAGTAGTACGTGGTGAGACCGTAGATGCCACCCGCGCTCACGTCGCACGAGTTCGGGTTGGCCTTGACGACCAGCTTGACCGCGAAGTCGCCGTGCGCGGTGCCGCAGCGGACCCCGTCCTGGCTGCAGCCGGCGAGACCCGCGCCACCGATGACGGTGGCGACCACGGCCGAGAGGTTACGATGAGTCTTGAATCGGTTCGACATGGTGTCGGCCTCCACGCTCACAGGGTCCCGCGGATGCCGAACCGGAAGGTGCGGGGCCGCTGGTACGAGGTGACTTTGCCAAAGTTCGGGTTGACCTCGGCCGGGTCGCCGTCGAGGTTCGTGAGGGTCTCGAGGTCGGCCTTGGTCCCGTTCAGGATCGGGTTCACGTCGTCGTTCGTGTAGCGATCGCTGCGCCCGGTCACGCCCTGGAAGTTGAAGAGGTTGAAGACCTCGACCGTGATGCCGAGCTTGAACGACTCGGTGATCTGGACCTCGTAGCCGAAGTTGAGGTCGATGCTCGCCGTCCAGGGAAGGCGATCGCCGCTGCCGCGGGGGAGGAGGAAGACCTCATCCGAGCCGTAGATCGGGTGCGAACCGAGGAAGTCGGTCGGCCCGCCCGACGAGAGTCGGAAGGCGTAGCCCGGCTGGAAGTGGTGGCCCTTGGCGAACTCGATGTCGTGGGCGCCGAAGATCTTGAAGTTGTGACGCGAGTCGCCGGGCAGGTAGCCGTAGCGGTTCACGGTCAGCGACTTGAGGTCGAAGTCCGAGTTGATGTTCGGGTCGAGCTGCGCGGTCTCCGGGCGGAAGAGGCCGGCGTAGTTGCCCTTCAGCCAGGACAGCGTGTAGCTCGCCTGCAGCAGCCAGCAGTTCGAGAACTCCTTCTGGAAGTAGAGCGTGAGGGCGTCGTAGTCGCGCTGGCCCTCGGGGAAGTCCTTGGCGATGCCATGGCCCGGGTTGCCGACGAAGTAGGTCGACGCCTCGTCGCGGCTCATGTCCTCGATGATGTTGTTCATCCAACGCTTCGTGTAGAGGACGCCCACGCGGAGGTCCTCGAACGGGCGCGCGAGGCGGCCGAGGTCGTACTCGCCACCGGCGACGATCTCCCACGACGACTGCGCCTGGAGGTCGGGATCGACCGGGGTCGGGGCGGCGCCGGTGATGACCCACTTGCGCTCGGGCGAGCTCGGGCCGTTCAGGACGACGCGGTTGTCGTCGTCGAGGCAGCCGTTCTGGGCGCTCTCCGGGTCGCTGGGGTCGCAGCCCGAGGCCACCTTCACCGAGGTCACCTGCGGGTCACCCGAGCCGGCGCGGTCGGCGATGTCGAGCGGGATCGACTCGTAGAAGAGGGCGATGTTGGCGAAGATCTTGGCGCCACCGTCGCCGGTCGGGTCCCACACGAAGCCGAGGCGGGGCGACCACTGGTTGGCCAGCGCGATGACCGTCTCGCCCGCGGCGTTCTGGAGCCACTGGGCGTCCCAGCGCAGGCCGAGGTTCAGGGTGAAGCCCTTGGCGAAGGTCCAGCTGTCCTGCACGAAGGCGCCGAGCGAGATGCTGTCGACCTTGTTGCGAATGGAGTCGAGGGCGACGTTCTCGTCGGGGCCGGTGAGGTAACCGAAGGCGCGGAGGTCGGTGAACGACGTGCCGCGAACGCTCTCACGGTAGAGGATGCCACCCGAGTAGGCCTTCGTCGTGTCGTAGGCCATGTAGTCGAAGTCGGAGCCGATCTTGACGACATGCGTCCCGGCGGCCTCCGGCAGCCAGGTGAGGACGAGGCGCGCGCCGATGCGGTCGAGCTTCACGTCGTCGAGGTAGCCCGGGCCACCGTTGTTGTAGGTGATGACCGGGCACGGCATCGTGCCTTCGGGGGCGCCGGCGGGGGCGTCGCAGGCCGACGGGTTGGCGAGCGTCTCGAAGTCGCGGATGTCGTGGTAGCCGGGGTTCGTGTTGCGGCGCCAGATGACGCCGTTGAGACCAGCGAGGCCGCTGCGCGAGCCGATGGCCGAGCCGTCGGTGGTGCCGGTGCCGTTCTCCTGGTGATGCCAGCCCACCGAGGCCTCGAGGAGGAGCTTGTTGTCGACGAGGTCGCTGTTCCACTTGAGGATGATGTCGGTCGAGAGGCCGTCGTAGGTGTGGGCGATGCTGTCGTAGGTCCCGATGATGTTCGAGACCTCGGGGCTGCCGTCCTGGTGGTCGATGCCGAAGTTGCCGCCGCCACCCGACCAGCGCGGGGCGCCGATGATCGAGAGGGCGAGGCGGTTGGACTTGGTGACGCGGTAGTCGAACTTGGCGAACACCTGGAGGGTGCGCGCCTCGGCCTTGTACTCCTGGGTGGTGCCCGGGATGACCTCGGTCTGGCTGATGCCTTCCTCGTCCACGATCTCGGCGAAGCTGTCGTCGTAGACCAGGCGGCGCAGGCTGCGCGTGAGCTTCCAGTCGACGACGGCGTAGTCCACGCCGACGAAGTACCAGAGCTTCTCTTTGACGAGCGGGCCACCGATGCTGAAGCCGAAGTCGTAGATGTTGTCGATCTCGGCCTGGGTATCGATGGTGCTGCCCTGGGTGCGGATCGTCTTGGGCGTGCCGTTCAGCGCGCCGGGCGAGAGGTAGCCCCAGATCTTGATGCCGAAGGTGTCGCTGCCGGACTCGGTGACGGCGTTCAGGATGCCGCCGGTGGCCTTGCCGTACTCGGGCAGGTAGCCGCCGGTGATGACGTTCAGGGCGCGCACGAACTCGATGGAGAGCGGCGTGCCGAGCGTGCCGTAGGCGGGGTCGTTCACGGTGAGACCGTCGACGACGTAGTTGTTCTCGGGCGAGGTGGTGCCCGCGATCGACGTGCCGTAGGTGTCGCCCGAGGCCTGCGGGGCCGAGGCCGCCGCCGACTCGATGCTGCGGGTCTCGGAGCCCTTGCCACCCGGACGCATGATCGGGGTGCGCTTGGCGAACTCATGGTCGATCGTCGAGCCGGTCGCGGTCGAGCCGACGTCGACGGTCGGCGGACGGCCGACGACGACGATGTCGGTCTTGAGGTCGTCGGGGAGGAGCTGGGTGTCGACGCGCAGGGTCACGTCGGCGCGGACCTTGATGCCGCCGCGGGAGTACGGGCGGTAGGTCTCTTTGTCCATGCGGACCGTGTAGTCGCCGGGCGGCAGACCACCGACGCGGAAGTCGCCGTTCTTGCCGGTGACCGCGATTTCTTCGCCCTGGAGCGCGGGCGAGGTCACGGTGACCACGACGTCCGCGACCGGCTTCTGGTTGGCTGCATCCTTGACCGTTCCGACCAGCGTCCCGGTGCCGACCTGCGCGAGCGCCGGCCCAGCCGTCGCGACGACCCAGAGGGCCGCGAGGACCGGAACCACCCTTCCAGAAATCCAAGCGTACATCACGCCACCTCCCCGCGACCCGCCGAGGCGGACCACATAAGCCAGGGCGTCACCCCGAGTCTGTCAGGGAGCCCACCGGACGCATGCCACGGCGTTGGAACCACCCCCCTGCTCCGTCCCCGGCAGCCCCACTTGGAGCGCACCTAAGGCAACGACGCGGCTGACGAATCCGCGTGGACGTGAAGCTAGCGCTGCGAGATCTGAACGTCAAGCGGCGCCTACGGGTCTATTCCCGGCACGCTCAACTTTTTCGTTCGTTTTCGCTGGGCGGCCTGGGAGGCGGCTCCGAGGGGGCTCCGATGCCTGGCATCGCCCGCGCCGGAAGCGGTGCCTTCCGCCGAGCGAGTGCTTCGCAAACGCCCACGGGATCGCAGCGTTCAGAATACACCCTGGCCGCGCGAGACGCCGTGCCGGTCAGTCGCTGAAGGCGACCCGCTCGAGCGGGAGACCCTCGCGCTCGCCGGTCGAGGTCTGCGGCGTGTCCCCGGGGGCCACGGACCACGCCTCGACCGGGGTCGAGATCCCCTTCAACATGAGCGGCGGGCGCAGCGTCGCCTCGGTCGTGCGCGCGAGCTCGGGGGCCATGCGCCACACCTCGCCCGAGGTCAGGACCTCGCCCGGCTTGGCCTGCGCGCAGAGGCGCGAGGCGATGTTCACGGTCGGTCCGATGGCGGTGTAGCTCATCGTGCGGCTCGACCCGGTGTAGCCGACGATGGCCTGGCCCTTGTCGAGGCCGATGCCGGTCGCGATGGGCACCTTGCCGTCCAGCCGTCGCAGCGCGTTCATGCGCCCGATGGTCTGCTGCATCTCGATGGCGCAGCGCAGCGCCTTCTCGGCGGCCTGCGGGTCGGCCACGGGCGCGCCCCAGATCGCCATGAGCCCATCGCCCATGAACTTGTCGAGGGTCCCGTCGAACTCGAAGACGACGTCCACGAGGAGCTCGAAGTACTCGTTCAAGAGTGCCACGACCTCGTGCGGCGGCATCTCTTCGGTGAGGTTCGTGAAGCCGCGGATGTCGGTGAAGAGCACCACCACGTCGCGGAGCTCCCCGCCCTTCTGGATGCTCACGTCGCCCGAGACGACCTTCTCGACCAGGTTCGGCGACAGCATCTTCTCGAGGCGCTGGCGCGTGACGGCCTCGCGCTCGATGCGCTCGACCAGGCGCGAGTTCTCGATGGCGATGGAGGCCTGGAGCGCCACGGCCTGCAGCATGCCGAGGTCTTTCTCGGTGAAGGCGTTGGCGACGACCAGCGAGTCGAGGTGGATGACCCCCATCACGCTGGAGTCGCGCGCGAGCAGCGGCACGCACATGGTCGAGCGGATGCCCTGGATGATGACCGACTGGGCGCGCTGGAAGCGGTCGTCCATCTGCGCGTCGCGCGTGAGGACGGCGGCGCGCTCGACCAGGACCTTGTTCAGGATGGTCTGCGAGAGCTGGATCGACTCGGGCTCTTCCTTGCCGCGGACCTTGACCGCGCGCGGCTGGAGCTGCCCGGCGGTGGCGCTGGTCCCGCCGACGACCGCGGGCCCGGCGGCGGTGCGCAGCGGCGCGTCGGCCAGCAGGATGACGCCGCGGTCGGCCTTGAAGAGGCCAAAGAGGTGGTCGAGGATGCGCGGGAGCAGGACGTCGAGGCGGACGTCGAAGGCGATCTCGCGGTGGAGCCGACTCGCCAGGCGGAGCTTCTCGTAGTCGCGCTTCAGCGCGTCGACGCTCGGCATGAGGTCGACGGGCAGGAACTCCTCGGCGCTCTCGCGGTAGAGCGAGCCCTGGATCGAGGACTCGAGCGAGTTGCCGATGGTGACGGTGTGGTCGCCGGTCGGGCGACGGTCGCCGCGGTTGATGAAGACGAGGTGGGTCGTGCCGACCTTGATGCGGTCGTTGTTCTGGATGCGGACGCGGCCCTTGACCCGCTCTGCGTTGACCCAGGTGCCGTTGCGACTGTCGAGGTCACGGAGATACCACTCGCCGGCGAGCTGCTCGATGACGAGATGCTCTTTGGAGACGAGGGGATCCATGACCTGGATGTCTTGATCTGGGTGGCGTCCCAGCGCGTTGCTGCGCTCGAGCTCGAGCTCGCGGAAGCGCCCACCCGTCAGCTGTACGATGAGCTTCGGCACGGCGGCATGATAGCACGAACCCTACCCTTCGCCAGCGCGCGCAGAGAGGCAGGCGCGAAGGTGCCGGGTCTATCCGCGAAACCCGCTGGCGACCACGACGCGAGGCAGCCCGGCGTAGTCGTTACGGACTTTGATCGCGTCGAAGCGAGGCGCGAAGAGGGCGCTGACGGAAGCGGACTGCTTGTCGCCGATCTCGAGGGCGAGGGCCCCGCCGACGCGCAGGGCCTGGGTGAGCTCGGCGGCGATGGCGCGATAGACGTCGAGGCCGTCGGGCCCGGCGACCAACGCCTCGCGCGGCTCCCAGCCGCGGATGTGCAGCTCGAGCTCGGGGAACTCGGCCTCGGTGATGTAGGGCGGGTTCGAGACGATGAGGTCGAAGGTCGAGCCCGCGGCTTGGACCAGCGGCAGGAGGCCCTGGCCGTGGACGAGGCTCACGCGGTCCTGGACGCCATGCTTCTTCGCGTTGGCGCCCGCGACGCGGATGGGGATCTCGGCGAGGTCGCCGGCGAAGATGCGGGCGTGCTCGAGCTCGGTGGCAAGTGCGATGGCGACGGCGCCCGAGCCGGTCCCGAGATCGGCCAGGAGCAGCGGAGCGTCGGCGCGGAGGACCTTGGGGGCGAGGGCGACGGCCTCTTCGACCAGGCACTCGGTGTCGGGGCGCGGGATGAGGACGCCTTTCTCGACGGCGAGGTCGAGGGACCAGAACTCGCGGTGGCCGAGGATGTAGTGGACGGGCTCGAAGCGGCCGCGGCGCTGGACGAGTGCGCGGTAGGCGTCGACCTCGGCCGGCGAGACGGGCTGGTCGAAGCGGACGTAGAGCTGGATGCGCGGCACGCCGAGGATGTGCGCGAGCAGCATCTCGGCCTCGAGGCGCGGCGAGTCGATCTTGTTCTTGCGGAAGAGCTGGGTGGTCTTGTCGAGCAGGTCCAGCACGGTGTGCTTGGGACGCGCGACCTCGGCGGCGGGCTCGGGCGCGGGACGGGGCTCGGTGGTCGGGGGCGTGGTCATGGGCGGTCGCTCGGTCGGGCGTGGGTCCATGTGTCGACCAGCGTGCGGGCGCGGGTCGCGAGGTGTTCGACGAGGGGCGCGTCGGGGGCCGTGTCGGCCACAAGCGCCGAGACGACGGCGAAGGCGCTGGCACCGCTGGCGCTCACGGCGGCAACGCGGTCCAGAGTGATGCCGCCGATGGCCACCAGCGGGCAAGGCGCGCGGCGCGCGGCGAGCGCCAGCGTCTCCAGGCCGACGACGGGCTCGGCATCGCGCTTGGTCGAGGTCGGATAGATCGGCCCCAGCGCAAGGTGATGGACGAGCTCGGTGGGGGCCGCGGCGAGCTGCGCGAGCGTGTGGGTCGAGAGCCCGATGGGCAGGGTCGGGCCGACGATGGCGCGGGCTTCCATGGGGGAGAGGTCGGTCTGGCCGAGGTGGAGGCCGACGGTGACGCGGCGGCCTGCGGCGGTCGACTCGCGGTCGAGGAGGTGCGCGAAGTCGGCGCGGTCGTTGACGACCAGCAGACCGGGCCAGTCGGCCAGCGCCGCGGCGACGGATCTCAGCGCCTCGAACGCGGGCCCGTCGGCCAGGGACTTCATGCGCAGCTGCAGGATCGAAACGCAGCCTGCGAGGGCTTCGGCGGCCGCGACGAGCGTGCCCGCGGCGAGGTGCTCGTCGCCGAGGATCGGGTAGAGACCGCGGACCCACGACGGCGCGAGATCATGAATGCGGTGCATGGTGTCGGAGGGACTCATGCACCGAGCTCACAGTCCATGAGCACGGCGTCCTCGCCGTTGTCCTGGTAGTAGCCGGAGCGGAGGCCGACGCGATGGAAGCCGAGGCGCTCGTAGAGCGCAATGGCGGGGGTGTTGCCGGCGCGGACCTCGAGCTGGATGCGGGTCGCGCCCTCGCGGCGCGCCACATCGAAGAGGTGGGTCACGAGGTGGCGGCCGTGGCCGTGGCCGCGCTCGGTCGGCTGGACGGCGACGACCAGGAGCTCGGCGACGTCGAAGAGGACCCACGCCACGAGGTAGCCGATGAGCGCCGCGTCCCGGCGCAGGACGAAGGCGCGGGCGTGGGCGCGGTCGAGCTCGTCGGCGAACGAGGCGCGCGACCAGGGGGTCGGGAAGGCGACGGCCTCGAGGGCGGCGACCTCATCGAGGTCCGCGGCAGACATCGGGGAGAGGGTCGCGCCTGCCGCAGACCGCGGCGCTGGGGTCGCGCCTGCGGCGGACAGCGGGGGCGCGGCAGGGGCGCGCGCGCCGGCCTCAGCGGGGGCCGGGCTCATCGTCGCTCACGCCGGCGTCGAGCTCGGCGAAGGCACCGGGGTGCTCCGACTGGAAGACCTTGGCGGCCGAGAGGATGGTGCTCCAGACCTCGTCCTTGCCGCGGCCGTCGAGGCTCGAGAAGAGGATGACGTCCGAGGGCTGGAGGCCCAGCAGTGCGGCGGTCTTGCGGCGGCGGTTCTCGAGCTCGGAGTTGCCGACCTTGTCGACCTTGGTGAGGATCGCGAGGCACGGGAGGCCGGTCTCGCGAAACCACATGAGGAGCTCTTCCTCTTCGCGCTCGGGGAGGCGGCGCGCGTCGGTGAGGAGGAGCGAGAGGCAGAGCTGGCGGCGATGCGTGAGGTAGCCCTGGATGGTCTCGCCCCAGGCCTCGACCTCGGCCTTCGAGCCGGTGGCGAAGCCGAACCCGGGGAGGTCGACGAGCATCACTCTGCCCTGCACGTCGAAGAAGTTGATGAGGCGCGTGCGACCGGGCGTGGTCGAGACGCGCGCGAGCTGACGGCGATTGCAGATCCTGTTGATGAGGCTGGACTTGCCCACGTTCGAGCGACCGCAGAGGGCGATCTCGGGGAGCACCGAGCTCGGGGCGTCCTTGATCTCGGCGGCCGACTTGATGAACTCGACGCGGCCGGGGAAGCCCTCGGGGACCGGCTCGGGCGGAAGGCCGAGAGGACGTCGGGCACGCGACCGCGGGGCGTCCTTCTTCGCCGACGTCGGGGTCTCGACCTCGGCCGCGACTTCGTCGGCACGAGCCTCGACGGGTTTTGCGACCGCGTTGCGCTTGGGCTTGGGGGGCGCGGCCTTGGCGGCCTTGGTGGGCTTGGCTTGGGTCGTCATGCCAGGCGCCCCTCGTGAAGGACGACGACGACCTCGGGGCGCTTGTCGGTGCTGCGGCGCGCGGCGGCCCGGACCGAGGACTTCAGGGCCTCGGCGATCTCGGACCAGGGCGTGCCCGCCGGGCAGGCGCGGATGGTGCGCAGTGCGACGTCGCGCAGCTCGCGCACGTGCTCGTCGTGGGGGCCGACGTAGAGGGCGCGGGTGTCGATGCGGAGGTCGCCGCGCACGTCCGCGGTGCCGTCCTTTTGGCGCATGACGGCGGCGTCGAGGAGGACGAGGCCGTTCCAGGCGACGCGCTTTCGCTCTTTCAAGCGCATCGTGTCTTCGTCGCCGGTGGCCGGGCCATCGTTCCAGAACGGCGTGAGATCGATGTCGGCGCGCGCCGACTGGGCGAGCGGGGACGCGGCGGTGCCTCGGGCGGAGAGGTCGAGGCGCTCGCCGTTGTGGAGGACGAGGCTCGGGATGCCGACGGACTTGGCGAGTGCGGCGTGCGAATAGAGGAAGGTCGTCTCGCCGTGGACCGGGACGAAGGCCTTGGGCTTGACGATGCGCATGAGCTCTTCGAGCTCGTCGCGCTGGGCGTGCCCCGAGGTGTGGATGGCGCGGTCGTAGGAGAGCTCGACCCCGCGGGAGGCGAGGCGGTTCCACATGGTGTGGACCTCGCCCTCGTTGCCCGGGATGATGCGCGCCGAGTGCAGGACGAGGTCGCCCTTGCCGAGGCGGAGCAGGTCGTGATCGCCGTCGGCGGCGCGCGCCAGGGCCGAGCGGGCTTCGCCCTGGGAGCCGGTGGTGACGACCAGCGACTCGCGCGGGGAGAGGCCCTGGGCGTTCTCGATATCGAGGATGAGGCTGCGGTCGAGGGGATAGATGCGATCGCGCTCGGCAGCCTCGAGGTGGTTCCAGATCGAACGACCGCAGAGGACGAGGCGGCGCCCGGTGGCCTTGGCGACCTGGGCCAGACCGCGGATGCGGTGCATGTTCGAGGCGAAGAGGGTCACGATGACGCGGCCCGGCCACGCGATGATGCGCTGCTCGAGCTGGCGGACGACCTCGGCCTCCGACTTCGTGCGGCCCGGGGCCAGCGCGTTGGTCGAGTCCGACAGCATGAGGTCGATGCCGTCGCGCCCAAGGGCCTCGAAGCCCTCGCGGTCGAAGTGCTCGCCGTCCATCGGCTCGTCGTCGATCTTCCAGTCCGCGGTGTGGAGGACCGAGCCGGCTTCACAGCGCAGGGCCACCGACTGACAGTCGGGGATCGAGTGCGTGACGCGCACGGCCTCGACCTGGAAGGGTCCGCAATTGAAGGCCTTTCGCGGCGCGAAGAGGCGCATCTGGGACGGGTCCCAGAGGTCGTGCTCGGCCAGGCGGTGGCGGATGAGCTCGGTCGTGAACGAGGACGCGTGCACGGTCACGGCGGGGTCGAGGGCCGGCAGGACCCACGGCAGGGCGCCGATGTGGTCCTCGTGTCCGTGGGTGATGAGGACGGCTTCGATCTTGTCGCGGTGGGCGTCGAGGAAGGCGAGGTCCGGGAGCATCTTGTCCGCGCCGATGACGGTGGAGGGCGCAAAGCCGACGCCGCAGTCGACGAGCACGTAGCGGCCGCGGGTGCCGATGAGCATCGCGTTCATACCGATCTTTCCGAGGCCCCCCAGCGGGAGGATCGAGAGCGGTTCGTTCGGGAGCTGCGGGAGACGCGACGCCAATGGGACCTCGGTCGCCTCGGGCCGGGGCGGCCACGCGAGGCATGTCAGGACAAGGACTGGTCTGGCCGCATGGCCCGACCGGGCCGCCCTTAGCATGAGCGCCGGCGGAAACGGAACCTTTGGATGGAGGGCGGTGACGGGACCGGGAGGCGCTCGGACGGTCTTGGGGTGTCGCAGGAAAAGCGCTTGACAACCCCCGGCCCGACCCCTAAAAACCGCCTCCGTCAGCGCGACGCCAGGTCTCGCGGACAATGGTCCGGCTTAGCTCAGTTGGTAGCAGCAGGCGGCTGTTAACCGCCAGGTCGTTGGTTCGAGTCCAACAGCCGGAGCCAGACAAAAGCCCCGAGGGTCACCCTTCGGGGCTTTTTGCGTTGGGCCTCCGCGAGGTCGCGGTGCCCTTCCCGAGCGAGGCTCAGCGGTTCTCGCCGAGCAGCAGCGCGGCCACGTCGCCCCGGGTCCGGATCGACTGGACGAGGAGGTAGGGGGCCAGGAAGAGCATGCCGCCGACGGCCGCGCACATACCGAACAGGACCCCGCGCGTGCCGAAGCGATGCCGATAGGCGACCCACAGCCCCGACACCGCGAGGAGGCACATGAAGTCGAGGTCGAACTGCCCGGCCCAGGTGAGGCTCGCGATGTCGCGGAGGAAGACGGCGAAGAGATCGGGGCCGTGATGGACGACGACGACCGCCGTGTACCCTGCGATGGTGAGGAACACGAGGACGAGGAAGGCGCGGAACGAGATCATGACGTGGGCTCCTTGGAGTGGGCGAAGGGCACGGGGCACGGTAGGCCACCAGTGCGTTCGACCTATGCCGCCCCACCCCGCCCGAGATCCATGACCTCTCGGGTCATGGGATGACGTCAGGGGCGGTGCTAACCTGCGCGGGTGAACGACGACTTCCAGCAGTTGCTGCGCGCGCACCGGACCCGTCGGCGATGGAGTCAGGAGAGCCTCGCGCTCCAGGCGAATGTGTCGCCGCGCCACCTGAGCTGCCTCGAGACCGGGAAGGCGCGACCGAGCCGCGAGATGGTGGTGCAGCTCGCCAGGGTGCTCGAGCTCGAGCTCCGCGAGCGCAACGCGCTGCTGGTCGGGGCCGGGTTCGTCGGCATCTACCCCGCGACCCCGCTCGACAGCGCGGCCATGGCGCCGGTGAACCGGGCCGTCGACTTCCTCCTCGCGCAGCACGAACCCTACGCGGCGGCGCTGCTCGACCGCACCTGGAACATCCTGCGCGCAAACCGCGGGGCGCAGCGTCTCCTCGGCGCGTTTCTCGACGCGAGCGCCGTGCCACTGCCGGTCGTGCAGAACCTCCTCCGCGCCACCGTTCACCCCGAGGGCCTCCGACCCTACGTCGTCAACTGGGCGGAGGTCGCGGCCCTCCTGCTCGAGCGCGTGGAGCGCGCCTGTCACGCCCACCCCGGCGACGACGAGCGCCGCGCATTCCGCGACGAGCTCCGCGGCTATCCAGACCTCGGCAGCCTGGCGTGGAGCTCGCCCTCCGGCGTGCCCGTCGCCACGGTGCACCTGCGCCGCGGTGCGCTCGAGCTCCGACTCTTTGCACTCCTCACGAGCATCGGCACGCCGCTCGACGTCACCGCCGACGGACTCGCGATCGAGTCGTTCTTCCCCGCCGACGACGCCACCGAGCGCTGGTTCCGCGCGGCCGCCGAGCCAACATCGCCTGGGTGAGCAGGGGTTGGTCAGGCCGAGCGCGGTCCTCACGGCGGACCGACGGCTATCGCCCCCGGCGGCTCACGCGTCGAAGTGTCGCGTGATGGCGGCGCGGAACGCGACCGGGGATTCCACATTGAAGAGGTGTCCGCCCGGCAACACGCAGAGGCTGGCGCCCGCGATCCCGTTGGCGAGCGCCTCGGCGTCGCAGCGTGAGGCGAGCCGGTCCTGTTCGCCTGCGAGCACGAGGGTCGGAGCCCGGATCGCGGCGAGCTGCGGGCCGCCGTCGAACGCCTGCATCGCGGCGAGCAACGCCAGCCACGTGTCGCGGGGCTGCTCGTTGGGGTCGTCCTCGGGGTAGTTCAGGTACGGGGCATGCTGCGGATCCGCGAGGAACGACAGAGAGAAGAGCCAGGGCGCGATGAGGTCGAACATTTGCCTGGGTGACACGCCGACGCGATAGACGCTCGCCACCGCATCGAGGAAGAGCCGGGCCTGCGGGTTCGTGCGGGGGAAGGTCGCCGCGAGGACGAGGCGCCTCACGCGGGCCGGGGCCAGCACCGCGAGCGCCTGGGCGACGAGGCCTCCCATCGAGAAGCCGACCACGTCCGCGCGCGCGATGTCCGCCGCGTCGAGCACGGCGACGACGTCTCCCGCGAGGTCCTCGATAGTGACGCCCTCCAGCGGGCCGACGCTCTGGCCCGCGCCGCGCAGGTCGAGAGCGAGGACACGTCTCGGCGCGGCATGCCGGTGGTCGGGCGACGGTGCCGACAGCGCCGCGAGCTCGGCCGCCCAGAAGCCCGCATCACCGCCCAGGCCGTGCAGGAGGACGAGGGGCGGCTCCCCCACCCCATCGCTCGAGGACTCGAGCCAGTGGAGCGTTCGTGTTCCGACGGTGACAATGGGCATACGCGAGCTCTCTCAGGGCGGACTCGACCGACGCAGTGCTTCGCGGCGTCGAGGTGTGCGCTGCGCGGCTACCTCGTGCACACGAAAAGCGGAAGTGACGACGGGTTGGCATGCACGCATCAATCGAGGATCTCGACGACCCCGTGGGTACCGTCGACGCGGATGCGCTGTCCGTCTTTGATGCTGGTGGTCGCGTCCACGACACCCACGACGGTCGGCAGTCCGTACTCGCGCGCGACGACCGCGCCGTGGGTCATGAGGCCTCCGACCTCTGTGACCAGGGCCTTGATCGCGACGAACAACGGGGTCCAGCTGGGGTCGGTGAACGTCGTGACGAGGATGTCGCCCGGCTCGAGGCTGGCGTCTGCCACGTCGGCGATGACCCGCGCGCGACCCTCGACCACGCCAGCGCAGACCGGCAAGCCGACGAGCGCGCCGCTTGGCAGGTGCTCGCGCCGATAGACCCCAGTGACGGCCTCTCCCTCGGACGTCAGCACCCGTGGCGGTCTCAGCGCCCGATACGACTCGAACGCCTCCTTGCGCTGGTCGATAAGCCGCGGGTCCGCCGTCCGCGTGCGCACGACCTCGCGCAGCTCCTCGAACCTGAGGAAGTAGAGGTCTTCCGTTTCACGGAGCACGCCGGCCTGGACGAGTCGCTGGCCCTCTTCGAGCAAGGCCTTCTTGTAAACGGCGTCGTGGCTGACCCACGCGTACTTGGGGAACTCACGGTAGCCGGCGAAGGTCCGCAGCCGGACAATCATGCGATGGGTCTCTTCGACTTTCTGCTCGGCGTCCGGCAGCGTCCTCATGCGCTCCGTGATCGTGCGCTCGAGCTCCGCGGCCCGGCGCTGCCCCGCTTCGATGCGGCGCGCGGCCTCCCCGGGCGCGAAGTTCCTGACGTGGCCGAGCACCATCGGCAGGAGCATGGTCGGGCGTTCGCAGAAACGCGGCCGCGTGATGTCGATCTCCCCGACCCCGCGCATCCCGTAGGTGTCCAGCCAGTGGCGCAGGGCGTCGTGCACCTCCTGGCCTCCGGGAAGGGACGCCAGTGAGTCCATGAAGCCATCGTCGTCGACGCTCTCGAGGTGGCTCACGACCGCGGGATGTCGGCGCATCACGTCCGCGACGTCGAGCAGCGCGAGGCCCATCTCGGACGTGACGTTGCCGGACACCGACTGCGAGAGGACGTCGCCCGCGTTCTTCACGTCGAGCCAGGAAGCGAGGTGCTCGTCGAGCCACCGCGCGGCCTCGATCCCACCGAGGATCACCTGCATGCCCGTCGCGTCGAAGAGGAACCGCTTGAGCTCTTCGTGGTCCGCGACGATGAGGTCGAGGAGGGCGCTGCCCGACTTCCCCTGGATGTCGCGCTTCAGCGCCGCGAGCGCGGCCTGGCTACGTGCGACCAGGGCGGCGACGATCGCAGGGTCGGCTTCGATCGGTCGCACCGGGGGCGCCCCCGCGGGTGTCGGTCCGGCCGCGGTCAGAACGTCTGGAGGTGGTGCGGGCAGGAAGCCGGCTCGGTCGACGAGGGTCTGCAGCGCGTCGCCGATGAGCGGGTCGGAGCGGCCGAGCATGCCCAGGAGCCCCGCACGCCCCGCCGGCGAGGACAGCGCCGCGGTGACGTCGACGAACAGGCGCCCGCCCGCCTCGCTCATCGGCACTCGGGCCTTCATCTGCCACAACGAGAGCCCGAGCGGGCGCATCGGGTCGGTCATCATCTGCTGATGGCCCACCGAGACGTAGACCCGGCTCG
>JAEUKJ010000306.1 GCA_016792665.1 Deltaproteobacteria bacterium
GGCGCTTCGTCAGGGCGCGTAGGGGTCGTCGGCGCAGGTGCGGAGGTGGTCGAGCGAGAAGGCACAGCCGAGGTCTGCAGCGAGTGCCGAGGTCGCGGTCGCCAGCTCGGCGATGTGCCCTGGGAGGTTGGTCGCGTACCAGAGCAGCGCGTCGGCGCTGCAGTTGTGGAGTTCACAGCCCATGGACGGCACCTTGAAGCCTGCGGCCGTGCGGAGCCTTTGGCGGCTGGTTCCGTGGCTGTCGAGGAGGTCGGGGAAGTTGCCGAGACCCGACTCCGAGGCGGACTCCAAGAGCTGCTGGAGCTTGTTCCGGAGATACATGGCCTCGTAGCTGAAGGGTGACCAGGGCTCGTCCACCTCGAAGAGCATGTTGCGATCGAAGTCGCCGACCTGGTGGTCTCGCTCGCCTGGCAGCAAGCCGCGAAGCTCCGAGCAGGTGGTCGCGATGAAGTCGACCGTCATCGCGAGGGTGAGGCAGGTCTCTCCGCCGGGGTAGGACGGAGTGGTGATAGCCCGTTGGTCGCACGGATAGAATCTCGGCGGTGATAGCGCACGCTGGATCGGCGAGCTCTCGAGCTCCTCGCGTCGCTCGAACGCCAGGCGGTAGATGGCGCGGTCCGCGGAGGTGAGCCTCTGGCGCAGAGGCTCGATGGCGCGCAGCTCGGCCTCGGGCACGATGAAGTCCGAGTAGCGGACCCTGGCGGAGCTGAGGTTCGGCAGCTGGAAGGTCAGGTCGAGGAGGTACTTCATGAGATTGCAGGCTCCGGGACGAGCCGCTCGAAGGCGCTCCCGCACGGGCGTCAAGATGCGCTGCAGCGCCGGGATCATGAAGGCGTCCGTGTCTTGGAGGCGGGGGACCTCGGCCTCTGGGTCGACCCACCCGAACGGGTTGAGGTTGGCCATCGTCAACGCGCTGGCGACGAATTTCTCGAGACGGTCGATGGTGATCGGCGGCGGGCTGGTGCGAGGGACCTCGGGAATCGTGTCGGTGCAGCTCGGCCACGCGAACAACACCGCAACGAGGGCGAGCCCCGCAGGCAGCCGATGCGATGAGTGAATCGAGTTACGGTGGGTCGCGGGCATCATGATCGTCCTTGGAGGTTCGAGGCGGCCTGGGTCGCGGCCTGGGTCCAGAAGTCGCTGTCGTTCATGATGGCGTCGAAGGCGGGGCGGCCATTCGGGAGGAAGGGCACACGCTCGGGCACGCCTGCGCTCAGCATGTGGACGCGTCGATAGCCGCGGCCGCCGACCTGGTTCGGAACCTGGACGTTGAGGTCGACCGGGATGTCCGCACCGAAGAGGCCGCGGCGCCCGATCGCTTCTTTTACGAGGTCGGCGGCGTTCTCGCCGAGGACCGCGACGTCCAAGGTCACCTTCTCGAGCCGCGGGCTGTAGCGACCGTGATCTTCGCTGACCGAGGCGTGGATGACGACGCGACCGCGCGGCTTGGAGAGCTGCGACAAGGTGGTGCCCTGGGTCGCGCCCGGACCCGTGACCCACTCTGCGGTGAGGCGGTCCAGGAAGTAGCTCATCGGCGGTACGATCGAACTCGCCATGGGGGTCGACTTCTTGAGCTCGGCGAGTGACTCCTCGAGGGTCACGAAGTGCTCGTCGAGGAAGTCGTCGACGAGCTGGCCCTTCGACGCAGCGATCACGTCATTCGCGACGTTCGTCACGCGGTTGAGCGCTTCGAGTCGAACTCGGGTGCTGTGCGCGATGCTGAAGCGGGCGGCTTGCGCCGCCGACGCCTTCCCCAACGCGTCTGGGGCGAAGTAGACGCGGGCTTTCTGGAGGATGGACGCCACGAAGGGGTGGCCCACCTTCGGGAGCAACGCCTCGAAGCCATCCGCCGCGAGCGTGCCGAGGCAGTCGAGGAAAGATGGGCTCGCGGGGCCCTCTTGCAGGGTCATGCCGGCCTGGAACTCCAGCAGCGCCGTCATGAAGCTGTCGTGGTACGCGTTGACGACGCGCATCATCGCGTTGATGAGGTCGCCGATCCCCTCTGACGCGCGCAGCTTGGCGATCTGGTACTCGGGATCGGGGCCCTTCAGAGTCATCCCTTCGAGGGCAATCTCAGGACCCTGAACGTCGGGGGCTGCGGCCTCCCGCTCCGAGCTTCCTGAGGCGTGGGCCTCGGCTGAGGGGCTCGCGGCGCCGTTCTTCTTCGCCGGTGTCTTGCCGGGACTTTGGCCGGGTTGCTTGTTCTCGGATGGGATGCGCTCGCGCTCGGCCTCGTCGAAGCCCTGGGTGCGGGCTCTGGTCTTCAGCGCCGCGCTTTCGCGCGAGGCCGGGGTCGGGGTCGGGGTGCGGCCGACCTGGGGTGTGGGGGTCTTGGACCGGGATGAATCGTTCGAGAGGAGGGGGTCACTCATCGTTACCTCGCGTCGGAAGGACGCGGGGCCTAGAGCACCTGCTGTGCCGCGGTAGCGCGCGAAAGATAACGGTGAATAGCGGTCACGCGCGGAGACACTGGGGTGCGGAGACCCGCGGAGTGGGGTCCAGGTGGGGTCTGGCCGAACCTCACCTGAGCTCACGCCCGTCTGGGGCGGACCGTTCGCGGGTACACCGACGGTGGGTCAGGCCTTGGCGGGTCGCAGGCGGCGCGCGAAGTAGAGGGCCGCAAAGACAAAGGCAGCGGCGCACAGGATCGACGTGACGTAGCCCATCCAGATGATGAACTCGAGCCATGAGGTCGAGCCGCCGAGGTCCTTGTAGAGGGTCAGCGAGACCGAGCCGAGGTAGCCGACCGCGTCGGTGACGTAGATCATGAAGCCGGCCGTGGCGACCCAGCCGGCGGCGGCGATGAGGCGGTCGAAGAGCATCGAGCCGAAGGGCACGTAGGCGAGGTAGAGGCCGAGCCCGATGGAGATCATCCAGACCTCGGGCGAGACGAGGCCGGCTTCGAAGGCGAGCGTCATGAGGCCGACCAGCGCCGAGCCCGTGGCCATGAGCACGAGCACGACCAGCAGCGCCTTCCGGTTGTCCTTGATGCGCATCAACAGGCCGAGCCCGATCAAGACGCCGATGGCGACCGGGATCTCGGACCAGGTCATGATCTCGGGCTTGTTGCCAAAGCCGAGCGAGCGCCAGATGTCCGCGCCGAAGTCGTCGCGGATGGTGCGCAGCGCCGTCAGGAAGAAGTGCAGGCCGACCAGCACGATGAGGCCGGGCCAGAAGGCCATGAAGAAGCGCTTGCGCGCCGGGCCGTCCATCGGCTCACGTCGCACGCGCAGCGCCTCGTCCTCGGCCGAGGGCGGCGGCAAGAGCGACAGCAAGAACACGAAGAGGAGCAGCGCTGGGAAGAAGAGGAGGCCCACCACGAAGGGCATCGCGGCCTCGCTCACCCCCCAGCCCAGCACCCAGGCACCGACCGTCTTGACCGCGCCCGAGGCGACGATGAAGCTCGCGGAGAGGCCGGCGCCGAGGGCCTCGGTCGTGCGGCGACCCTCGAGGAAGCCGAAGACGAGGCCCCAGATCATGCCGAGCGGGACGCCGTTGATGAAGAGGAAGACCGCGCTCCAGGGCGCGGGCGTGATGGCGAAGAGGCCGAGCGCGCCCTCGGCCACGGCGATGAGCACGACGATCGCCAGGCCGCGGCGGGCCGGCGACATCTCGCTCACGACCTTGATGCCCGCGAACTTGGACAGCGTGTAGCCGAGCACCTGGCTCACGACCAGGATGACCTTCCAGTCGAGCGGCCCGAGCCCTGGAACGTCGAAATTGCCCTCGAATTTCGCAGCCGTAAACGGCTTGCGAAACGCGTACATACAGAAATAGACCGAGAATGCCGCGATGATGGCGTAAGCGGAAAAGGCGGTCGGCCCGGCTCGCTCGAGCCAGGCCGTCACCGCATGCTTGCGCTTGGCGTCGGCGCTCAAGGGAGGCTCAGCGACGCGCGCGGCGAGCGATCAGCCCAGCCAGCGACGCCAGCCCGAGCACGAGGCTCGTCTCGCCACTCTCGCAGCCGGTCTTCTTCGACTCGGGACCGGTCGTCGCGCTCGGCCCCTCGGCAGCCTTCGGCTCGGCAGGCGTCGGCTCAGCAGGCTTCGGCTCGGCGGGCTTCGGCTCGACCGGCGTCGGCTCGGCGGGCTTCGGCTCGACCGGCGTCGGCTCGGTCGGCGTGGGCTTGACCGGGGCCGGCCCGAGCGGGTTCACGCCCTCGCCAGCGATGCACCAGACCTCGGTCCAGGCCGAAGCACCCCAACCCTTACAGGCCTTGCTCCACCCATTGGCTCCGAGCGACTTCTCGCAGGCATCGCGCTCGCCATGCCACGCGCGGCACTCGGCGCAGGTGGTGCCCTTCTTCTGCTGGATCTTGACGGTGCAGGTCTCCTTGTAGTCGCCGGGCGGCGGGATGTCGGCGCGGGCCGGAGCGAGCGCGCCGAGCGCGAGGGCCGAGAGGGAGACGACGAGGGCCAGGAGCGAACGACGAGGAGCAGACATCAGGACTCCGTGAGGGACTTACGGGTACGAAGACGAAGGAGCGCCGCGACTCCGAAAGCGAGACCGACAGTCGACGTCGCGCCTGTGGAGCAACCGCCGCCGCCCTCCGAGGTGGTGCCGCCCGTGTCGTTGGTGAGCGTGTCGGTCGGGGTGGCGGTGTCGGACTCGGTCGTGTCCCCGCCGATGGTATCGGGCGGCGGGACGTCGGCGCGCGAAGGCGCGGACAGGGCGAACAGGGACAGGGCGAAGGCCGAGGCGCAGGCGAGATGCTTGAGTGACATCGGTGACTCGGGGTTCGGGAGACGGGTGAGGGGCGCTGTGTCAGCGCTTCTGACGGGCGCGGACGAGCACGACGACCGCGAGGCCGAGCGGCGGCAGGGACCACGGCAGCGCGGTCGAGCAGCCCTTGTCGGGCTCGTCCCGCGAGGGACCCGGGGCCTCGTCGGCGCGAGCCGACTGGCTCATCACGAGGACCGCGAGACACGCGGTGAGCGTCAGGCTCAGGACGGCGGCAAGGGAGCGGAGGGCGACACGACGGCGAGTTCCCATGAGGGGATGGTGCCCGACCCGAGAGCGCTCGACAAGGGCCCCGCGTGCCGCTTGGGCAGCCTCGCTCCGCGAGGCCTTCTGCGCGAGCGCAACGAGCCCGCGACGTTCGCGCGACGCGATTCGTCACGGTCGTGCCGGAGGGTGAGACCGCATCGGGCCGGTCAGGGGCAGCCCTCGAGGTCGCGCAGGCGGTCGATCTCCGAGAGCAGCTCGGGGTCGGTGACCAGCGCGCGCAGCTTCGTGTCATTCAACCCGAGGGAGCGGATGCCGTCGGTGAGCTCGAGATAGAGCCACGCACGGCCCCAGACCGTGAGGATCGCCTGGCGCCAGCAGGCATCCCCCGAGAGGCGGCTGTAGGCGTTGGGGAAGTCGAGGCGCGCCATGCGCAGGTAGCGCTCGACGTACCAGAGGAAGGTGAGGATGCCGTCGCGCGCGCTGATGGATGCGCCGCCGAGCTGGTCGCGGAAGGCCCAGTCGGTCGCGAGCGAGTTGACGTACTGGGTGGTCTCTTCGAGGACCGAGTTGAAGCCCTGATCGCCGCTGTCGAAGGTGCCGTCGTCGGGGTCGCCGTCGAGGTAGATCGATCGGTAGGAGTCGCTGGGCAGGAGCGCGCTGTACTCGTCGTCGTTGATGCGGCTGCGCGCGAAGGTGTCGCCGCCGCGCGTGGTGGTGTCGCCGCGCGAGCAGGTGAACGTGGTGTCACGCGTGATCTGATAGTAACTACCAGAAAAGCTCGCCGTCTTCAGGTCGAGGATGTGGCCGCACTCGTGCACCACCGTCGAGAGCTGGTTCATGATCGAGCGCGCGCTGTTGCGGTTCGAAGTGAAGCGCTCGATGCAGTTGCCGAAGGTCGAGAGGCCGAGGCGGTTCCCTTCCGAGACGAGGAACTGGCCGAGCGGGTAGCGCACGCCGAGGACCTGGTCGACGAAGGCGAGGTAGTCGGCCGCGCTGTACGCCGAGACGAGGCTCTGGATGGACGCCGTGTCGGACGGCAGGGCCTCGTCGTAGGCACCGTCGATGCAGCTCGGGTTGGTGATCGGGACGCTGCCCGAGGTGTCGGGACCGGTGTCGTTGTTCGTGTCGGGCGTGATCGTGTCCGTCGCGTCGGGCGTGATCGTGTCCGTCGCGTCGGGCGTGATCGTGTCGGAGACCGTCCGGCCGCCACCCGGCTCGTCGCAGGCGGCGGCGGTGACGACGAAGGCGAGGGCGAGAGAGGCGCGGACGATCATCGGGAAGGACTCCGACAGGGCAAGTGGACAATCAGGGGGAGGCTCACTCGGCGACGTAGCCGATACCGCAGGCCTGCGCATCGGCGTTGCAGCGGCCGGCGGCGAGGTCGTCGTAGAGGCAGCCGTGCAGCGCCTGGAACTGGGAGGCGCAGAGGCCGAGCACGCACTCGACCTGGGAGGTGCCTTCGGGGCAGTCGCGGAGACAGAGGCCGAGAGACGCGAGCTGGATCGGGCACTCGCGCGTGGCGCAGCCGCGGTAGATCGGGTCGAGCCCGCACTGGAGGCAGTCGAGGCCCGCGTACGAGAGGCAGTCGATCGGGCAGTAGGGATCGCTCTGCGGGCACTCGGCCATGCACGCCGTGAAGCCGTTGCAGAGGCGGGTCGGCGCGTTGTCGGTGTAGAGCGGGGTCGAGGTGACGAAGTACGCGAGGCACATCTCGTCGGTGGTCTTTTCGCCGAAGGTGACGTCGCGCGAGACCTGCTGCGTGCCGTCGGCGCCGATGGGCTGGTTGTCCTGCGAGTTGTCGTAGACGCAGCGCAGGCTGACCTTGTCGCCGATGTGGACCGGCAGGCGCGCGGCCTCGGCAAAGAGATAGGTCTGCTGCCAGTGGAAGTCCCAGCGCGGGATGTCGACGAGGCAGTGGCTCTCGTTGGTGCCGAGGCGCTCGACCTTGGCCGAGATGGCCGCGCCGAGCTGGTGCATGTGGGGGATGACGCCGATGATCGTCTCGGAGAACGGGGTCGTGAGCGTCGTGCCTTCGACCACGTTCGAGGTGTTCTTCGGGATGTCGAGCTCGCGGTCGGCGACGGCGCGGATGCGGATCTCGTTGAGAGGATAGCTGGCCCCGGCGTAGCTCCAGAGGCGGGCCCCGGTCGCGTCGGCAGGCACCGCGACCCCGTTGGCGAGGTTCGCGGTGTTGTAGTGCATCTGCGCCACGAAGCGCGCGCCCTTGGGCACGAAGAAGCCCGAGTTGTCGGGGAAGACGACGGGCTGCATGCCCGGCACCCAGCCGGCGAGCATGGCCTCTTTCTGCGTGCCGGTGCCGCCGCCGCACGGGTAGCCCGGCACGCTCGGCGAGGCGGCGTCGGCGTCGACGACCTGGGCGACCTCGGACGGGTCGACCACGTAGAGGAGGACGTGGTGGACGACCTCGGCCTTGTCCGGGCTGATGTCGACGGCGCGCACCCAGGTGTCCTTGTCGACCGTCTGCGGGAAGACGAAGCAGCGGTAGTCGTCGGTCGGGAGACGCGTCGGGGTGTAGGCATCGGTGCGGGTCAGCGCGACCTCGACGCCGACGGGCTCGCGCCGGGACGGCGGGGTCGGGGCGACGAAGCGGCTCGGGTCGCCTTCGGCGTAGCCCTGCGCGGCCCAGTCCTGGAAGACCTTCTTCTGGGCGGCGGTGAGGAGACGGGCCTCGTCGATCTCGCGGCAGGCCGGGTCGGGCGGCCAGGGCGGCATGGCGATCTCACTGCCCTGACCGAGCACGCGCGAGACCATCTTCGGCCCCTTGAAGCGCGCGTTCGTGTAGGTGTCGAAGGTCGTACCGCCGATGCCACCCGCGCTGTGGCAGGAGTCGCAGTGCGCCACGACGATCGGGCGGACGTGCTCGTGCCAGGTGACCGTCGGGACGAACGTGTCGACTGGTGCGGACGTGTCGCGCGTGGTGTCGGGCTCGCCGTGCGAGAGGACCTTCGTGTCGTAGTCGCAGCCGAGGACACCCACCGATGCCAGCGTGAGCAGCGCCGCGATGACCGAGGGGTGAGGCGAGAGATCGAGGCGTGCGAACATGGGGCGGGAGGATAGCCGAGTGTGGGTTCGGGGCCAAATACTCTGAGGGCGCGGCGGCACCGGGGTCAGAACGTGCCCGGGGGCTCGGGGGCGAGGTCGACGGGGGCGACGAGGTCGAGCGGCTGCAGGGTCGCGAGCAGCGACTCGGCACGGTCGAAGATCGCGTCCGACTCGTCGGGCGCGCCGGCGAAGGCGACCACGAGGTGCTGGTTCCAGGCGACCGCGAGGGCGAGCCAGGCGAGGTCGGTGACGAAGGCCAGGCGACCCGCGTGGAGGCCGTTGTCGTCGTGGACGAGCTCGGCGCCGCGGGCCATGAGCGGCGAGGCCCCGCGCGAGGCGGCGAAGCGCTCGAGGGCGGAGCGGACGGCGTCTTCGGCGACGCTGGGGGCAGCGTTCGGGGTGAGCGGGGCGCCGGTCGCGGGGGTGAAGGTCGCGAGCAGGAGCGGGGTCTCGGGGTCCTCCGCGAAGCGGATCTGGACCATCTCGCCGAGGTCGGTGACCTCCGCATCGAGCGGCACATCCAATTCGAAAAGCTCACCCCAGCGCCAGGCCTCGGTACTCATGGGGTGGACCATCATCCGAGGCGCGGCGCGGGGCAAGCGCAAATCCCGTACGTGAAGGTCAGTACGGTTGGTCGCCCGGCTGGAGGATGAACGGGCTCGGCGGCGCGTAGACGCCGTTGACGCGCGTGCCGCCGTTGTGGATGGACGGGAAGATGGGCTGCATGCTCTGCGGGAAGCCGAGGGTCGGCTGGGTCAGGGCGGAGAGCTCGGAGAGCTCGGCCGCGTCGAGGGTGAGCTCGAGCGAGGCGATGTTGTCGTCGAGCTGCGACAGGCGGCGCGCGCCGATGATGGTCGAGCTGACGCCGGGCTGCTGGCGGACCCAGGCGAGAGCGACGCGAGCCGGGGTCGAGTCGTGGGCCGTGGCGATGCGCTGGAGGGCGTCGACCACGGTGAAGGTGTGCTCGTTCAGGTGCGAGGCGAAGTAGGCACCGCGGGCGCCGTCGACCTTGCCGCCGTTCTGGCGGTTGAACTTGCCCGAGAGGAGCCCGCTCTTGAGCGGCGACCAGGGCGTGATGCCGAGACCGAGCTCGAGGGCCATCGGGACGAGCTCCTGCTCGACGCTGCGCTCGAGGAGGGAGTATTCGATCTGGAGCCCGATGAAGGCCGACCAGCCGCGGAACTTTGCGGTGACGTTGGCCTCGGCGACCTTCCAGGCGGGCGTGTCGGAGACGCCGATGTAGCGGACCTTGCCGGCGCGGACGAGGTCCTCGAGCGCGGCCATGGTCTCGTCGATGGGGGTGTGGACGTCCCAGTTGTGGAGCCAGTAGAGGTCGATGTAGTCGGTCTGGAGGCGGCGCAGCGAGTGCTCGCAGGCGTTGATGATCGACTTCCGGCCCGAGCCGCCGCCGTTGGGGTCGCCCGGGTAGAGGTTGCCGCTGAACTTGGTCGCGATGACGAGGCGGTCGCGGCGAGCCGGGTGGCGGCCCAGGTGGTCGCCGATGATCTTCTCGGAGTGGCTCTTCGTATAGAAGTTGGCCGTGTCGATGAAGTTGCCGCCGAGCGCGATATAGCGGTCGAGGATCTGCTGCGACTCCTCGACCGAAGAGCCCCAGCCGAGGTCTTCGCCGAAGGTCATCGCGCCGAGGCAGAGGGGGCTCACGCGCAGGCCCGAGCGGCCGAGCGTGACGTAATGATCGAGGGACATGAGAGGCTCCGTGCGCTATGTTGGTTCGGACCCAAGATAGTTCCGACGCGAGATTAGTTCGAAACGGAACCAACTCTTTCAAGGGGGCTCGGAGCAAATGATGGAAAAGACCGACCCGGCGCACCTCTGGAAGCTGAGCTACCGGCTCCTGGCGACCACCATCGCCAGCGCGTCCGGGGAGATCGAGGCGCTCGGCCTCGAGATGAAGGAGCTCTTCGTGTTGTCGGCCATCGAGGACCACCCGCACCCGGCGGCGCTGGCCGAGCAGCTCGTCATCCCCAAGCCCTCGGTGACCGCCTACCTGAAGCGCCTCGAGGCGGCCGGCTTCGTGAAGCGAGAGATCGACAACGAGGACCTCCGTCGCCATCGCCTGACCCTGACCGCGACCGGCCGCAAGGTGGCCCACCGCGGTGTGGCGGCCTTGTCCGAGGCGTTCGACACGAGGCTCGGGCGGCTGAGCGCGAAGCAGCGCGGCGAGCTCGCGGCGCTGTTGGAGACGATGAGCGAGGGCTGAGCGGGGTCAGTTGCGGGAGAGGAAGAGGCGGATGGCCTCCCACGGGACGGCGTGGCGCATGGCGGTCTTCGAGTCCCAGCTGTTGTGCAGCGCGATGACGCGGCCGCGGGTGTCGAAGAGCGGCGAGCCGGAGTGACCCCAATAGGTCCAGGCGTCGTGCTTGGTGCGGCCGAGCGACTGCTTGCCGAGGATGTCGGGGAGGAAGCCCCGGATCTCGCCGACCGAGACGTGCCACGGCTGGTAGCCGGTCGGTTCGCCGCCCGGGGTGCGCGTGCCGGGTTGGCCGATGATGGCCACCGGGTCGCCGACCTCGGGGGCGGCGGGAGCCAGGGTCGCGATGGGCAGGTCGCGGGCGCCCTCGAGGCGGACCAGGCCGAGGTCGAGGAAGTGGTCGGACGCGATGGTGACACCCTTGAAGGTGCGGCCGTCGGGGAAGGCGACGGTGAAGCGATCGCCGACATTGTCCGAGACGTGGCCGGCCGTGAGGATGAGCCCCGAGGGGTCGATGTTGACGCCGCTGCCGCCGCCGAGACGGACCGTGGCGGGCTGGACCTGGCGGATGGCGCGGCGCCAGGCGGGGTCGTCGATCTCGGCATCGACCTTGGCGAGGTCCGGGGTGTCGCGCACCACGGGCTGCGCGGCGGCTGGCGCGTCGCTGCGCGAGGTCCGCTGCGAGGTGAGCGCGTCCCCGAGCGCGACCGAGACGAACCACGCGGTCGAGAGCGAGGGGAGCGCCTTCTTGTACTCGCGGAGGAGGTGGAGGACGCGCTGGCTGCCGGCGAGCTCGGGGCGGAAGGCGGCCTGGAGGAGGCCGTCGGCGAGGTGGCCCTGGAGCCAGCGCGCGGTCTCGGCCTGGTCCTCCCCAGCGCCCTTCTCGGAGTACTTGCCGACCGACTCCTCGAGGACCTCGCCGGTGGCGACGCCACGCAGGGCCTTCACGGTCGAGGCGTCGAGCTCGAGGGGCGGGTACGGGCGGGCCAGTGCGACTGCGTCGGTAAAGCGCGCGTCGTCCTCGGTGAAGAAGGCCGACGTCGTCGCGCCGCCCTTGCTGGCGTCGATGTGGTGGAAGACCTCGTGGTGGAAGGTCAGCGGGAGCTGCGAGTCGGTGTAGTAGCACGCGGCGATGGCGCCGACCCGGTGCCAGCGACCGAAGTATCGGTATCCATTGAGCGATTCGACCCACGGGCGGTAGCCGTCGCCGTCGGGATCGCCGCAGCCGGCAAAGACCGAGACGGTCTTGAGGCCCATCGCGGCGAGGGCGCCCCGGGGGTAGTGCCGCGCCTCCTCGGCGAGGATGCGAGCGGCCGCGCGCCGGCCGGCGGCGTCGAGCTCGGGGGTGGTCGCGTAGAGGACCTCGGACGGGGTGGCCTTGCGGGTGAAGACCAGGCGGGCACCGGTCCATGCCTCGAAGTCGGCCTGGGCGTCGGCCGAGACGTCCGACGGCGCGGGGCGAGCGGGCGGGGCAGCCGCGGCCGGGAGCGGGGCGAGCGCCAGCGCGAGGACAGACCATACGGCGAAGCGTGAACGAGACGGCATGAGGACCTCCGGGCGGCGGAACGCAGGAGGGACCGCTCCCCTGCCCCTCCGCATTCGACGGATTCGTCCGGGCGTCGGCATTTTGCGTTGGCTTTACGATGAGCGTCGAGGCGCGAGGGGATCACCGCCGAAGTGCTGGCGGAGCCAGGCTGGACATCGGGCTTGGATCCCAGAAACGACGACGCCCGCCAGGCACGAAGCCGAGCGGGCGTGTCGCGGTCACCGAAGGCCAGGTCGAGCCAGGCCCCGGATGCTGAAGGCTCAGGCCTTCTGGCGCTCGCCGAGCATCGCCGCACCCGAGAGGATGAGGCCGACGGCCAGGCCGAAGAAGCCGACGTAGAGGCCGATCGTGCTGAGGGTCGGATTCGCGAACAGCATGGGGACCTTCATGCTCCCGAGGTCCGTGGTCAGGAACGAGAGGACGAGGAGCAGGGCACACCCGAGGCCACCGAGCAGCATGACGAGACCGGCCGGCTTGGCGAGGCCGCTCTTGCCGGACATGATCCCAAGGCCACCGAACACGCCAAGAAGCGCCGGAACACCAAAAGCGAGGATGAGGGCCACGGTACCGATCGAGGCGCCCCTCGACTGAGCGGCCGCGAGGTCGCCGCTCTTCATTGCGGACTCCGCGGTGCCCATGGCGAGCGCGATGACGAGAATCGGCACCAGGCCCAGAACGATCGAGAAGATACCCGCGAGCGCGTTCGTACCGCCACGAACGGAACCCAGCCCGAACCAGCCCAGCGAGCCGGTGATGCCACCGCCGACGATGAGGACGAAGGTGACGAGCAGGCCGATGCCGGCGCCGGTCGCGGAGCCCTCGTCCATCTTGGCCCCGCCGAACGCGGCGAGGCCGATGGTCAGCACGAAGAGGGCCGCTGCCCCTCCGAGCAGAAAGTTGCCGATCGCGCCGGCAGTCAGTTTCCCATTGGGGGTCGCATTGGCCATGTGAGAGTTCCTCCTCTGTAGTGTGCTGCGGCCGAACGGGGGTCCGCGAGCGTTTCAGCGTGGGCTCGATTCGGGTTTCTGCCGGAGCCGGGCGGACGCTAGCACGGCGTCCTTCGCCGTCAAGTCGCCCCACCACGGGGCTTTGCGCGCGTCGCAACGTCACCTGCGGCGAGAAGGAGCCGGTTCGGCACGGGGGTAAACCCGCTTTTTTCGCGCGCCGACCCCGAGTAGGGTGGCACCCTTGTCCGTGCGGGGCCCAGCGGCCGCCGCGGACCGGGACGGAGGGGGTGATGGCGAGCAAGGCCGAGCGCGCGCTGCAGTTGGGGGTGGGACACGCCGAGGCGGCGCAGTACATGACCTCTGAGCGGCGCTTCGAGGACGCGTACCGGCAGTGGAAGCTCGCCATCGAGCAGTTCGCCGAGGCCGGCGACAGCGAGCAACAAAAGGTCGCATGGATGCGCGCGGGCCTCGTGTCGCAAAAGCTCGGCAAGCTCGAGCGCGCGGTCGACGAGCTCGGGCGGGCGGTCGAGCTCTTGCGCACGCCGGGGTCGGAGCGCGAGCTCGCGGTGGCGCTGAGCCACCTCGGGACCACCGAGGCGCAGCGCGGGGCGAACGCCGATGCGGCCGCGATCTGGCGCGAGGCGCTGGCGCTTGCCGAGGGGCACGCCGAGCCGGCGCTGGTCGGGGTCATCGCGGGCAACCTCGGGCGCCTGGAGCTCGGGCGCGGGGCGCTGGCCGAAGCGGAAGCGGCCTTTCGACGCGCGCTGGAGGCGGCCGAGGCCGACGAGGACGAGGCGGAGCGGGGCGCCATGGAGAACGCGCTGGGCGAGCTCGCGCGCGCGCGCGGTGACCTCGGGGCGGCCGAGGCCCGCTTCGACGGGGCCTTCGCGGCGGCCCAGCGGTCGGTCGATGTCCCGGCGATGGCGCTCGCGCTGGCGAACCTCGGCAACCTGGCGCGCGTGCGCGGCGAGCTCGGGCGCGCCGAGACCCTCTTCGAGGCGAGCTACAACCTGGCGGTCGGGGTCGAGGACGCGGTGGGGATCGCGCGCGGGCACACCAACCTCGGCAACCTCGCGGCGGCGCGCGGCCAGGTGGGCGATGCGCGACGCCACTATCAACAAGCGCTGCGCATCGACCGCGAGTACGGGCAGGCGCAGGCGGTGCTCGGCGGGCTCGTCAACCTCGCGAACCTCCTGGTTGTCGAAGGCCAGCTCGAGGAGGCAGCGGCGCTCTACCGCGAGGCGGTCGACAAGGGGCGCGTGCTGCGTGCGCCGCGCTTGCTGGCCGATGTGCTCACGCTGCTCGGTCAGGTCGAGGCGCGGCTCGGGCGGCTCGCGGCGGCCGACGGGCACTTCTCGGCGGCGCGTGAGGCGGCGCGGACGGCGCGGCACACGGCGGGCGAGGCGCGGCTGGCGATGTGCTCGGCCGCGCTGGAGCAGGCGCGCGGACAGGTGACGCGCGCGCTGGACGGGTACAAGGATGCGGTGCGGCGGCTCGAGGGCGAGGGGGTCGCGAGCGACATCGCGATGGGGCACCTGGTCGTCGCCGAGTGCGCTCTCGCAGCCGACGATCAGGCGCTGGCCGAAGCTGCGCTCGAGGCCGCGCGGAGCCGGGTCGAGGCGGCCCGCGGCGACGCGTCGGGCGTGACCGATGGAGACGAGGGCGAGGCGGCCGAGGTGCGCGAGGCGCTGGACCTGGAGGCGACGGCGGCGCGCGTGCGGCTGGCGATCGAGCCCTCAGTCGGCGCGCGTGCCGCAGTGTTGGCGGTGGCAGCGCGCTTCGATCAGGCCGAGCGCGTGGTCGACGGCCTGGTGGCACGCCTCGATGCCGCGGATGCCGGGCTCGTGCCGGGTGAGGACGAAGGGCTCGCGCGAGAGGTCGCCGAGCGCGCGACCGAGCTCGGGCTCGAGCCGCTGGCGATCGAGGCCCAGAGCGTGGCCCTTGGGCTCGCGGCCGAGAACCCTGGTGAGAGTGAGGCGCTGGTCGCGCGAGCGCAGGCGCTGGGGCTCGGGGCCCTGGCCCTTCGTGCCATGCGACGCGCGGCGGCGGCGTGGCGGCGTGCGGGCGAGGCCGAGCGCGCCAGGGGTTGGGTCGAGAAGGCGTTGATCGAAGCCGAGGCCGTGGGCGCCAAGGCCGAGGCGCGGCGCGTGCGTGAGGAGGCGGGATGAGGGCTCGGGGTGCCTTGGGAGTGTTCGTCGCGGGGCTCGTCGGGCTCGGCGCCTGTGGTGATGGCGGCGACGCGGCAGACACGCGCGACACGCACGACAGCGACGCCGAGGTCGATGAGCCGGACGGGGACACGACCGCGCCGGAGACCGACGTGCCGGTCACCGACACCGAGACCCAGGACAGCGAGGTCACGGGCGACGCGTGGGCCTACCTCGTCGCGCGCTACGACAAGCTCGAGACCCTGGCCGGACGCGGCCAGCAGCGCGACCAGGGAGTCGAGTGGGTGGCCGCCTACGAGGGCGGGCCGGCGACCGCGGCCGAGCTGTCGCGTCCCCACATGGCGATGGCCGACGCGAGCGGTCGGGTCTTCATCGCCGACAAGGAGGCCCACGCCATCCGGCGCGTGGACCTCGACGGGACCATTCACACCGTGGCTGGCACGGGCGTCCCGGGCGACGATGGCGACGACGCGGCGGCAGGCAGCGGGCGGCGACTGAACAACCCGAACGGCCTCTTCGTGCTGACGCGCGGCGCGTCGAGCGGGGTCGTCTTCATCCTCGACACCGACAACGGCAAGGTGCGGCGCCTCGGGGTCGATGGCCAGCTCACGACCCACGTCATCGTGCCCGGTGGGGTCGGCGGCGGTCGCGGCCTATGGGTGAGCGACGACGAGGGCGAGGCCTGGATCGGGGCCGGCAAGCGCGTCCTCCACTGGCGCCGCGGGGTCGGCGTGAGCGTGCTCGCCGATGGCTTCGACGACCTCGGCAACCTGGCCCTCGACCTCGAGGGCCGCCTGGTCGTCACCGACCGCGGCGCGAACTTCGTCTATCGCGTGGTCGGCGGGCAGAAGGTCGTCATCGCCGGCAACGGCGAGACCGCGGGCGGCGGCGAGGGCTCGCTCGCCACGCAGATGGCGTTCTACGAGCCGCGCGCGGTGTGGTTCCTGCCCGACGGCGGCTTCTTCGTCGGCACGCACGAGGGCAACCAGGTCTGGTACGTCGACCCGCAAGGGGTCTCGCACCTCTTCCTGGATGGCGGCGACGGCCACGCGCACTCGGGCGACGGGCAGTACTTCCGCACCCCCGGCAAGAAGGTCAGCGAGGTGCGCGCGGTCACCGTCGCGCCCAACGGCGACGTACTCGTCACCGAGAACGACTTCGGCTACGTGCGCGTGGTGCGCCACCGATAAGGCGCGCCAGCCGCCCGCGAGGCAGGGTCGCGCAGACCTCGCGCGAGCTCACGCCCCGCGGGCGGGGATCTTGGCCATCGCGCGCTCGGCCAGGGCCGTGATGGTGAGCGACGGGTTCACGCCCGGGTTGGCCGAGACTGCCGAGCCATCGATGACGTAGAGGCCGTCGTAGCCGAAGACCTTGTGGTCCCGGTCGATGACGCCGTCGTCGGCGTGGCGGCCCATGGTCGCGCCGCCCAGGATGTGCGCGGTCGACGGGGTGCCGAGCAAGGTCTCGGTGAGCAGCGTGGCGGTCACGCCGCCGACCTTGTCGGCGAAGCGCTGCGCGAGATCGGTGGCCTCGGGCATGAACGCCTTCGGGGCCTGGGACGGATCGTCCAGCACCGTGACGAGCCCCTTCTGGAAGGCGTTGAAGGGGCTCCGCCCGAGCTTCATGCGCAGCGCCCCTTCGAGGGTGCGCATGTAGAGCATGACCTGGCTCTGGCGTGCGAAGTCCTCCGTCGCGAAGGCCCTGGCCCAGCGCTTCGGGTCCGACACGAGGCTCTTCATCATGCTGCCGAGCCGCGAGGCGAGCGTCTCGCCCGGCGCGTGGGGCAGCATCATGGTGCGGAAGAACCCGGAACCATTACCGTATCGGACGGGCTCGATGTGGCTGTGCTCGTCGGTGTGGAGGATCGACGTGATGGCGACGCCCTTCGACATGGCCTCGGGATAGTCGGGAGCGACGACCCCGATGAGCGACTCGCTGTTGGTGCGGACCGACTCGCCGACCCGATCCGAGAGCCGCGGCAGGCCGTGCTTGTCGGCCTTCATCGCGAGCAGCAGCGGCAGCGTGCCCATGACTCCGCCCGCGAAGACGACGTTCGTGGCCGTGTAGCGGAGGCCGCGCTTCCTCGGGGGGATCGAGCGCTGGGCCTCGATCGTGTAGCCACCTCCCGAGTTGGGGCGGACGGCCGTGACCTCGGTCTCGGCATGCAGGGTCAAGCCGCGCCGCTCGGCGAGCCAGAGGTAGTTCTTGTCGAGCGTGTTCTTCGCGCCGATGCGACACCCGGTCATGCACGCGCCGCAGAAGTTGCAGCCCACGCGCTCGGGGCCTTCGCCGCCGAAGTACGGGTCGGGCACGCGCACGCCGGGCTTGCCGAAGTAGACCGCGACGTCGGTCGGGTGGAAGTGGTCCTCGCGCCCGATGTCCTTGGCGATCTCTTTCAAGACCCGGTCGCCCGCGGTCTCGCGCGGGTTGGTCGCGGAGCCGAGCATGCGCCGCGCGGTGGCATAGTGCGGGTGGAGCTCGTCTTTCCAGTCGGCGAGGTGGCCCCACGAGCTGCTCTCGAAGAAGTCGTCGCGCGGGGTCGGCAGCGTGTTGGCGTAGACCAGGCTGCCACCGCCGACGCCGACGCCGTGCATGATCGTGACGTGCTCCATGAAGGACATCTGGAAGATGCCCTGCATGCCCATGCGCGGCATCCACATCCAGCGGCGCAGGTCCCAGTTGTTGGCCGCGAAGTCCCCGGCTTGAAAGCGCTTTCCCTTCTCGATGAGGAGGACTTTGTAGCCCTTCTCGACGAGGCGGAGCGCCGAGACGCTGCCGCCGAACCCTGAGCCGATGACGATCCAGTCGAAGTGCTGCGCTTCCATGGACCCGGTCTACGAGAATTCAGGAGCGGCAGCAATGGATGCGCGCGGTGTCGTCAGAACGTGTTGATCGAGTCGACGAGGACCCGCTGGCTCGCGAAGAAGAGGCCCGTGGACAGGTGTGCGACGGTCGCCCCGCCGAGCCCGACAAGGACGAGGGTGGTCATGTAGACTTGGGGGTCGGCGCGCGCGACGGCGAGGGCGTAGAGGCCGCCGCCGCCGATGAGAGCCAGGGCGTAGCCGATGGAGGCGGGCAGGGAGCGCGCGCGGGGCTTGCACGTGAGGAGCCAGGCGAAGGCGAGGAGGTAGTGCAGGAGCTGGAAGATGATGAGGATGTGGATGACGGTAAAATCGGCGTGGAAGTTCGAACCAAGTTGGACGAAGAAGGTGAGGACACTCAAGATTGGCAGTGAGGCTTCGAGCCACCCGATGGCGCGAGGCATGTCGTCGTGAAGCCGCCCCACGCCTATCCAGCCGATGCCCTCGCAGATCGCACCACCGATCCAGACCATGCCACAGAGGAATCCGAAGATGATGAGGACGGCCCCGTTGAAGAAGTCGACGATGTTGCCGTTATCGAGGAGCCCCAAGAGCGCAAGAATGAAGATGAACCCCCACACTGACGCGAGGAGGTAGCTCCCGACGAGCCCGGCCGAGAGCATGTCGCGTGAGGGCTTCCTGGCCATTCAGTCCTCTGGGGTTGGCGCGGTGGACACTCGGAGCTTCGGGTCTGGCGGCCCTTCGGCGGGGTCGTCGTGGGAGTGCGGCGCGTGGTCGTCGGGGGCGACGCCACCGTGCAGGCGCGAGGGCGGGCCTTGCGAGGCGGAGGTCGCGATGACGGCATCGTAGATGCGCTTGGTCTCGGACTGCAACCAGTCGACGAGCCAGGGCTCCTCGACCTCGGGCGCACGCAGCCGGAAGCCCTCCTCGAAGGCGCGCGGCACCAGCTCACGCATGAGCATCGCGAGCCGCTTGATGGCCTGGAAGGCGTGGGCGGCGCGGTCGAGCTCGGCCTGGAGCGCCGCAACGCGCGCCTCGAGCCCGGGCTCGCCCTCGGTGTCGCGAGTCTCGACGATGGGCTCGCTCACGGGGCCGCCTTCGCCTCGGGCAGGGTCACGCCGAGCTGCCACGCCAGGAAGGCGAACTGGTCGGCGAACTGCTCGACCGCGGACTTCACCATGTCGCCGCCGCCATGACCGGCGTTCTTCTCGAGGCGGAACAGCGCCGGGCGCGCGTCGGGCACCTTGGCGATGGCGGCCTGCACCTTCGCGATGAGCTTGCGCGCGTGCATCGGGTCGACGCGGTCGTCGCTGTCGGCGCCCATCATCAAGAGCGCCGGGTAGCGCGTGCCGTCGACGACGTGGTGGTAGGGCGAGTAGGCGAAGAGGGTCTTGAACTGGGCCTCGTCCTCGGCCGAGCCGTACTCGGGGATCCAGGTGCGGCCGCTGCCGAAGAGGTGGTAGCGCACCATGTCGAGGAGCGGCACGGCGCAGATGACGGCCTTGAACAGGTCGGGGCGTTGGGTCATGGCCGCACCGACGAGCAGCCCGCCGTTGCTGCCGCCGCGGATGGCCAGGCGATCGGGCGTGGTGTAGCCCTCACGCACGAGGTACTCGCCCGCCGCGATGAAGTCGTCGAAGACGTTCTGCTTCTTGTCGAGCATGCCGTCGCGGTGCCAGGCCTCGCCGTACTCGCCGCCGCCGCGCAGGTTCGGCATCGCGTAGACCCCGCCCAGCTCGAGCCACACGGCCACCGAGCTCGCGAAGGCCGGGGTCATGTTCTGGTTGAAGCCGCCGTACCCGTAGAGCAACGTCGGGTGGCTGCCGTCTTTGACGAGCCCCTTC
>JAEUKJ010000440.1 GCA_016792665.1 Deltaproteobacteria bacterium
AAGAGATGGTCCTTCCGCTCGCCGCGCCAGGTCTCGACCTTGGCCACGAGCTCGGACGGCGCCGGCTTCTTGTTCGGGCGCGAGAGCTTGCCCCAGGTCGCGTTGACCGCCTCCAGGGCGGCCGCGGGCTCGAAGTCCCCCGCGATGACGAGGTAGGCGCCCTCGGTCGTGTAGTGCTCGCGGTGGTAGCGCTGCGCGGCCTCGAGCGGCACGGCGTCGAGGTCCTCCGTCCAGCCGATGGGCCCCCAGCGATACGGGAAGACGTCGAAGGTGCGCTTGAGCGCGCGCTCCTCGGCGAGCTCGCCGGGGTCGGCGTCGGTGTTCTGGCGGCGCTCGGACTTCACGACCTCGCGCTCGGGCTCGAGGTGCAGGAAGTCGACGACCAGGTTGGCGAAGCGGTCGGCCTCGATGTCGAGGATGTGGGCCAGGTGCTCACGCGGGGTGTAGGCCCAGAAGACAGTGCCGTCGCGATAGGTGAAGGCGTTGTTCTTGGCGCCGAGCGGCGCGAGCGCCAAGTCGTAGCTCGGGAAGCGCGCGGTCCCCTGGAACATGAGGTGCTCGAAGAAGTGCGAGAGGCCGGTGATCCCCTCGCCGAGCCGCGGGCCTTCGTTCTCGTCCACCGAGCCGACCTTGACCCACACCTGCACCGACACGAGCGGGGCGCCGCGGGCCGGGACGAGGTAGACATCGAGGCCGTTGTCGAGGGTGGTGCGCGTCACCGCGGGGCGCGTCGCGGCGCCAGCGGCGACGAGCGCGGGTTCGGCGGGGGACGTCGCGACCGGGGGCGTGTCGATGCGTGGGGCGGTCCCGCAGGCACCGAGCCCCGAGGCCATCACGAGCCCCATGAGTGCGTTCTTCAAGCGTGTTCCTCTGGATGACTGATTGGAACGAGAGGGCTGTTCCTCGGCACGCGCTACAGGAGCTCGTCCTCGTCGAAGTCGCGCTCGACCCCGCCGTCGCCGGCCGGGGGACCCGCGATGCGGTACTCCTCGCCGAGCCACTTCGACAGGTCGACGAGCTTGCAGCGCTTCGAGCAGAAGGGGCGATAGGGGTAGGACTCGGCGACGAGCGGCGACGAGCAGAGCGGACAGGTTGCCTGCGTGGTTTCCATGACCGCGAGACCCTGGGATCGGCCTCGGCCCTTGTCAACGTCTGATGCCGCAACGCTTGTCCTATGACCGCTGGCACGACTCGGGTATGGTCCGCCCGTGGAAACGGTATTCTACGCGCTCCTCATGATCGGCCCCCTCATCATCGTCCACGAGCTGGGACACTACCTGCTCGCGCGCTGGATGGGGGTCCACGTCGTCGAGTTCGCCATCGGGGTCGGCCCGAAGCTCTTCACCAAGAAGGGCAAGCAGACGCGACCCGACCTCCCACCCACCGAGTACACCATCGGCGCCCTGCCCTTTGGCGGCTTCGTCAAGATGCTCGGCACCGACCCGGGGGAAGAGGTCCCGCCCGAGATCGAAGAGGTCTCGTTCAACGCGCGCCCGGTGTGGCGCCGCTTCCTGGTCATGGCCGCCGGCCCGGTCTTCAACTTCGCCCTGGCCCTGGTCATCTACTTCGCCGCCGGCCTCGGCACGAGCTCGCTGGACTCGAGCCTGATGGGCGCGGTCGACTACAGCGGCCCGGCCTGGCAGGCGGGGTTCCGCCCCGGTGACCGCATCGTCGCCATCGACGGCGAGGACACGCGCTACTTCTGGCAGGTGGTCGAGCGGCTCGAGCCCAAGGTCAAAGAGGTCGAGGACCCGGCCGGCGGACCCTCGCGCTGGGTCGGCGCCCCGGTCGAGCTCACCTGGGAACGCCACGGCGAGCGCATCACCAAGACCTTCGAGACGCGCGCCTCGATGGAAGATCGCGTGCGCGGGGTGCCTGCGCTCGGCACGCGCGCGGTCGGCAAGATCGGCGTCATGCCCGTGCACGTGCTCGGCGTCATCGGGGTCGAGCCCGGGTCGGTGGCAGAGAAGGCCGGCCTCCGCGACTGGGACCGCATCATCGCGGTCGACGGGGCGCAGGTCGACCAGCTCACGGTGGCCCTCGACGCGCTCTGGCGCGCGGCCGATCGCCCGGTCGAGGTCTCGGTGCTGAGCTACGTCGACTCGGTCGCCGGCCCGGTCTCGTTCGGCGTCGCCCAGGCCCGGAAGGTCACCCTGCCGGCAGCCCCCGGCAACGGCGCCCGCGGCCTCTTCACCTCGGAGTGCCTCGTGCATCGGGTCGTGCCCGGATCGCCTGCCGACAAGGCCGGCCTGAAGTCGGGCGACCACCTCCTGCGCTTCGACGGGGTCGAGTGCGCCGGCTGGGAGTTCTTCGCCCAGCGCATCCTGCAGGCCGGCGACAAGGGCGGGCGCCTCGCCTTCGCGCGCCGCACGGCGCCCGGCTCGGCCAATGCGTCGGAGATCCTCGAGGCCGACGTGAAGGCGATCACCATCACCTGGCCCAACGAGCTCAAGAAAGACGCGACCGCGCAGGTGACCGGCATCCAGGTCCTCTACGCCGGGACCCTGCCCGAGGTCGTCGCGAACGAGGACCGGCTGAGCTTCGCGTGGCACTCGATGGTCGAGGGCTTCGGCGGGTCGCTGACCGCGGTCGTCTCGACGCTGGGCGGGCTCTTCTCGGGGCGCCTCGCCATCAAGGACGGGCTCGGTGGGCCGGTCATGATGGGGCAGGTCGCGGCCAAGACGGCCGAGCGCGGCTGGGGGTACTTCTTCTTCGTGATGGCGGGCTTCTCGGTGAGCCTCGGGCTCATCAACCTCCTGCCCATCCCCATCCTCGACGGCGGACAGATCCTGTTTCTCGCCATCGAGGGCATCCGTCGCCGTCCGGTCTCGATGCGCACGCGCATGATCGCCACCTACGCGGGCCTGGCCTTCGTGGTGCTCTTGATGGTCATCGTGTTCCGCTACGACATCGAACGCTGCATGGGCTGAGATGGGAACGTCCCCCTCAGCACCGCGCTACGTGCTCGGCCTCGAGAGCGGTGGCGAGCACCTCGGTGTGGCGCTCGTCGACGCAGCGGCGGGCGCCCTGGTCGACAGCGTGACCCAACTGCGCGTCGACAAGACCCAGGACCACCTCCTCGAGCTGGTCGCCGATGCCCTCTCGCGCCATTCACTCTCGCTGGCCGACATCGCGCTCATCGCGGTCGGGCGCGGACCCGGGTCGTTCACGGGGATCCGCATCGGGCTGTCGGTCGCGGCCGGGCTCTCGCTGGGCAGTGGCGTCCCGGTCTGGCCGGTGTCGTCGCTCGCGGCGCTGGCGATGAACGTCGGCGTCCCCGGGGTGCACGTGCTGGCGTTGCTCGATGCCAAGCGCGGCGAGGTCTATGGCGGCCTCTATCGGCTGGGTGACAAGGCCCCGGAGGTCGTTGTTGCACCTCGGGTCGCAACGTGCGAATCGGTCGCCGCCCAGGCCCGGGCAACGCTCGAGGCCGAAGCCATTGGCACGGGCCCTGGCGACGCCGGGCGCTCTGCGAGTGAACTGACAGCGACGCAGCTCATCGTGTTGGGGTCGGGGGCACAGGCCTTCGGGGTCGCCTCTCCGCTCGCTACCTCTCTCCATGTCCCGAGCGCCGCGATGACCGCGACGCTGGCCCTATGGGAGTGGCTCGGCGCGGACAGGGACATGACGCTTGCCCCGCCCATCGACCCGATGTACCTGCGCCGCTCGGAGGCAGAGGTTGCGGCCGACGCTCGCGATGGCGAGCTGGGCGTCCCGACCGACCTCCGTGACAGCGAACGCGGGTGAGGACGACCATGGCTTACAAGCACACCAAGTTCATCTTCGTGACCGGCGGCGTGGTGAGCTCGCTCGGCAAGGGGCTCACGGCGGCGGCGCTCGGCGCCCTGTTGGAGGCGCGCGGGCTGAACGTGTCCGTCCTCAAGATGGACCCGTACATCAACGTCGACCCCGGCACGATGAACCCGTTCCAGCACGGCGAGGTCTTCGTCACCGACGACGGGGCCGAGACCGACCTGGATCTGGGCCACTACGAGCGCTTCCTCAACATCACGACGACGCGCAAGAACAACTTCACGAGCGGCCAGATCTACGACGCCGTCATCAAGAAAGAGCGTCGCGGGGACTATCTCGGGGCGACCGTGCAGGTCATCCCGCACGTCACCAACGAGATCAAAGACCGCATCCTGGCCGCCGCCGAGGGGCGCGACATCCTGATGGTCGAGGTCGGCGGCACCGTCGGCGACATCGAGTCCCTGCCCTTCATGGAGGCGGTGCGACAGCTCTCGTTCGATGCCGGCGAGGACAACGCCCTCTTCATGCATCTCACGTACGTGCCGTACATCGCGGCCGCGAGCGAGCTCAAGACCAAGCCGACCCAGCACTCGGTGAAGGCGCTGCTCGAGATCGGCATCAAGCCCGACATCATCGTGTGCCGCACGGACCGTCCGTTGCCGCCCGACGTGAAGAAGAAGATCGGCCTCTTCTGCAACGTGCGCGCGAGCCGCGTCATCACGGCCGAGGACGAGAAGACCATCTACAACCTGCCGCTCGCGCTGCACGCCGAGGGGCTCGACGATCAGGTGGTCGAGGTCTTGAAGATCTGGGCGAAGAAGCCGGATCTGGGCCCGTGGGAGAAGGTCGTGCACGCGACCATGCAGCCGTCGGACTCGGTCAAGATCGCCATCGTCGGCAAGTACACGGATCTCGTCGAGAGCTACAAGTCGCTGAACGAGGCGCTGAAGCACGGCGGCATCGCCAACGGCTGCAAGGTCGAGCTCGACTACCTCGACTCCGAGCGGTTCGAGAACGACGAAGCAGCGCTGTCGGCTGCGGTGGGCGACGCCGACGCCATCCTCGTCCCGGGCGGCTTCGGGCATCGCGGCATCGAGGGCAAGATCGCCGCGGTGCGCTACGCGCGTGAGCACAAGGTGCCGTTCTTCGGCATCTGCCTCGGCATGCAGTGCGCGGTCATCGAGTACGCGCGCCACATCGCCGACTGCCCGCGGGCCAACTCCACCGAGTTCGACAAAGAGACCCCGCACCCGGTCATCCATCTGATGGAGGCGCAGAAGAACGTGTCCGAGAAGGGCGCGTCGATGCGGCTCGGCGCCTACGCCTGCGACCTCACCGCGGACTCGAAGTCGGCGCGTGCCTACGGACAGCGCCACATCAACGAGCGGCATCGCCACCGCTACGAGTTCAACAACACCTACCGCGAGCGGCTGGTCGGGCGCGAGGGCGCAGGCGCGATGGTCGCGACGGGCATCAACCCCGACCTCGACCTGGTCGAGGTCATCGAGATCCCGGACCACCCGTGGTTCGTCGGCGTGCAGTTCCACCCCGAGTACAAGAGCCGCCCGCTGGCCCCGCACCCGCTCTTCGCGGCGTTCGTCGAGGCCGGTCTGCAGCGCAAGAAGGCCCTGCGCGCCTGAGCCGCGAGCTCGCGGCCCTCGCGGGAGGTCAGCGCTTGGCCTTCGTCAGGCGGCGAGCTTTGGGGAAGCCGACGTAGAGGAGGATCGCGGCTCCGATGCTCAGGAGCCCGATCGACGTCGTGACGGCGTCGAGGCTGCCACGCCTGGCAAAGCCGATGGCGACGTAGACGGCGAGGCCGGAGAGCAGGATGGCGTTCGTCAAGATGGCCCAGGGCTTGAGCAAGCAGCCGAGGACGCCGAAGACGATGACGAGCGTCGCGACGCCAAGGAAGACCAGCCCGACGATCATGATCGCCTCGGGGGTGCTGCTCGACCTCGACAGCATCGTCACCGAGACAAAGGCCAAGAGCGCGGCGGCCGCCAGCGCGAGCGCCGAGCCCAGGATGGGCAACACGGGCGAGGGCGTGCCGCGAGCGGCTTCACGGGCCCACTGGGGGCGCGCTTCGTCGGGAGTGGACGGTCCGTGGTCGACGCTGGACGAGCTCTGCATGAGGACTCCGAGGCCTTCGTCGAGACGCCTGGCATGGGTGGCGGTCGCCACCTGCGGACCTGGCGGCTCCGAGTGTCGCCAGGACCGTAGCAGCGTCCGGCGCGCGAGCGGCTACTCGATCGATTGAGCACCCATGCTCAGTGTTCGCCCGCGGGCGAGGACCGGTCTGGGCTCAGGGGTTCCCCACACGCGTGGTGGGGAACCCCATGGCGACGTCAGAGGGTCTCGGGAACGCAGGCAACGCCGTGAGCGGCGGCAAACGTGTGGATCAGGTCCTTGCAGGCGTTCGCCTGCGACGGGGTGATCGCGTCCTGGGGGCTCGAGATGTACCTGCTGTAGTTCGAGGGGTACGGCGTATAGCCGGTGTTCTCGTCGAACGAGCCGCCGTCGAGCTGAGCCTGGCATGTTGCGACCCCATTGGGACCGGTGACGGTCAAGCCGAGGAAGCTGCCATTGCGCGAGACGTAGTTCGCCCAGTAGGAGCTCTGCCCCCCACTCACTCCGGAGAACTCCTGGAACATGAGCTGCGAGTGGGTCTGGACGTCGCCGGACGGGTAACTGATGGTGGTGTCCTTGCACGACTGAAAGGGCTCGTTCCCTTGCGTCTCCCGATTGGGAAGGATCGCGGCCTGCGCGGCTGCCCAAGCGGCGTCCATGTCGGCCGAGGTGAAGCACGGGCACGCGACGGGCGGGGCGGACGGCGCCTGGCCGCAGCGCATCGCGTAGTCGAAGGCCTCACCGGCGACGGCTGACACGAGCGTGTACTTCGTCGCGACGCCGGCGTTGACGCCCGTGCCGTCGAGGGGATGTGGGGCGGCTCCGCAGGTGATGACGTTGCCCGTGGTGAGCTGCACGTCGATGTCGATGTACGGATAGGCGTGGGCGCCGGGCGAGTTGAAGGCCCCGCCGAGGACGGCAAACGGCGTCTGCGCGGCGCTGGCGCGCGTGCGGAGGTGGCAGTTCGAGCCGAGGTCGCTGGCCATGCCGATGGCGGTGTTCCAGTAGCACTTGTCATAGCCGGCGAGCTGCTCGGCGCCGTGGTAGACGGCCGACTGGAAGACGCCCGGGCTCTGCGCGCCGAGGTTCCCGCCGGCGCCGATGGGCTGGATGACGTGGTCGTGGTCGGTCCCGTCGCAGTCGATCGCAAGGGCATCCTGATAGAGGGTCGTGGGCGCGTTGCCCTGGCCCGAGGTGCAGGCGAAGGCGACCACGGCGGTGGGGCCGCGCGCGCCGAGGGCGTCGTGGAGCAGCGCGGGCTGACAGTCGACCTTGGCCGAGCAGAAGATGTCCTCGAAGTTCACGGCGATGTCGAAGAAGCCCTGGTTCGCTTCGCGCATGACGGTGAGGTTGAAGACGACCGAGGCGTCGGCATTTTCGACGCAGTCGACCGCGAGCGAGCAGCCCTCGAGGGCGGGCGTCAAGGGGTTGTCGAGGCAGGGGTTGCGCCACTCGGTCTCGCCCGCGAGGTCGGCGTCGCCGGTCCAGGGATGGGCGGTCGTGTAGAGGTTCTCGATAGCCAACGTGACGGTGT
>JAEUKJ010000447.1 GCA_016792665.1 Deltaproteobacteria bacterium
GCCTACCGCGATCTGCTGCTGACGCTGCGCTTCGATCGCCTCGCGGCCTTGCCGTATGCGGCCCTGCCGATCGGCACCGCGGTGTCCCTGGCCGGTCAGTGGCCGATGGTCTACCCGCGCCGCGAAGCGAAAGACTACGGCACCCAGGTCGCCATCGAGGGCCTCTTCGAAAAGGGCGACCGCGTCGTCGTCCTGGACGATGTCGCGACGCGCGGCGACTCGAAGCTCGAAGCCTTCGACCGCCTCGAGGGCGCAGGCCTCGTCATCGACGACGTCGTCGTCCTCATCGACCGCGAAGGCGGCGCCCGCGCTCTGGTCGAGGCCCGCGGCAAGCGCTTCCACGCGGTCTTCACGCTGTCCCAGCTCGTCGACCACTGGCTCGCCACCGGCCGCATCGACCTCGCCCGCGCGACGACCGTGCGCGACTTTCTCTCGGCCAGCGCCTGATTAACGATGTGGCCGCTCGTCCGACCGCTGCTCTTCGCGCTCGACCCCGAGCGCGCGCACACCGTCACGCTGCGCCTGCTGCAGATGTGCGGCGCGACGCCTCTCGGACATCTCCTCGGCTGGCTCTATCGCGCCCCCGAGCGCCCCGTCGAGGTCCTCGGCCTCCGCTTCCGAAACGCCGTCGGACTCGCCGCCGGCTGGGACAAAGACGGCCTCGCCTTCCGCGGCCTGGCCCACCTGGGTCTCGGACACATCGAGCTCGGCACGGTGACCCCGCGCCCCCAACCTGGCAATCCGCGCCCGCGCATCTTCCGCCTGAAGTCGGACCGAGCGCTCATCAACCGCATGGGCTTCCCGAGCCGCGGCGCCGACTTCCTGGCGGCCCGCCTCGCCCACCGCCGACGTGGCCCCAACGATCCGAACGACCCTATCTTGGGTGTCAATCTCGGAAAAAACAAAGACACTCCGAACGAGAGTGCCATCGACGATTATGCGACGCTCGTCACGACCTTCGCGCCGCTCGCCGACTACCTCGTCATCAACGTGTCCTCGCCAAACACCCCGGGCCTCCGCGCGCTACAGTCCCGAGCCCACCTCGAGGCCCTCCTCGGCGGCCTCGTCGCCCACCGCGCCACCCTCCCGGCGCCCGCCAACCGCACACCGCTGCTCGTGAAGCTGGCCCCCGACCTCGATGACCAGGCCCTCGACGACGCGGTCGGCGCCGCGCTCGCCGCCGGCCTCGACGGCCTCGTCGCGACCAACACGACGCTGGCTCGCGACGGCCTCACCGACCCGCGCCAGTCCGAAGCCGGAGGCGCCAGCGGCGCACTCTTGACCGCCCGCGCCCAGGCCTTCCTCGAGCGCCTCGCCCACCTCACGAACCACCGCCTGCCACTCATCGCGTGCGGCGGCTTGATGACCCCCGATGACGCCAAGCGCCGCCTCGACGCAGGCGCCTCGCTGGTCCAGCTCTACACCGGTCTCATCTACGCCGGCCCGACCCTGCCGCGCCGCATCGTGACCGCTCTGGGCTGAGGGGCCCGCATTGACGGTCGCCGACCCCGCGCCTTACCATCCCGTAAGGTCGTAAGGAGGTCGCGATGTTACGTCACCTTGGGGTCGCGCTCTGGGTCGTGTCGATGGGGTGGCTC
>JAEUKJ010000505.1 GCA_016792665.1 Deltaproteobacteria bacterium
CCGGTGTCGCCCGAAAAGAATATCTTGTGAGATTCGGACGCGATCACCCACGAGGCCCAGAGGGTCTTGTTGCGGTCGCTGACGCCGCGCCCCGAGAAGTGTTGGGCGGGGGTTGCGGTGAGGTGCAGGCCGTGATGGGCGAAGGACTCGTGCCAGTCGAGCTCGTGGATGCGGGCGGGGTCGACGCCGAAGCGCTCGAGGTGGTGACCGACGCCGAGCGCTGTGACGATGGGCACATGTGCGAGGGCGGGTAGCCGCGCGATCTGCCGCATGGTCGGGCGGCAGAGGTGGTCGAAGTGGTCGTGCGAGAGCAGGATGAGGTCGAGCGGTGGGAGCTCTTCGAGTGAGGCCGGGACCGGGTGGAAGCGCTTGGGGCCTGCGAAGCCGAGCGGAGAGGCGCGCTTGCCGAAGACCGGGTCGGTCAGGATGCGGTGGCCGTCGACTTCGAGGAGGACCGTGCTGTGCCCGAGCCAGGTCACTCGTAGGCCGGAGTCGACCGGGCGAGTCCAGACGTCGTGAGGACGTTCGAGCGGGAGTGTCACTTTCGGGACGCGATTGTTCCGCTTGAAGAAGAACTCGCCCATGACCGAGAGCGGCGGACTCTTGAAGACCGAGGTCGGCGACGGCGTGTTGCGGAAGACGCCGTCGTGGAACTGGGGAGAGGCGAGGGAGCGCTCGCGTCGGAGGCCTTGGCGGCGGGCGTCATCGTGCATGGAGAGCCTCGGTCGCGCGAGTCGCGGAGGCTCGGCGAAGGCTGGAGAGGACTCACCGCGGGAGGTGTGGTCAAGGCGCGATTGCTGAGGCGGGGGAGGTCGGGTAGGGTCGGCGCATGTCGAAAAAAGCACTCTGGGTGGTTGGCCTTGTCGGAGGCCTTGGTAGCGGGTGGGTGAGTTTGGGCTGCGACTCGGGGGCTGCGAAGCCTGGGGAGGACACGGTCGAGGACACGGCCATGGTGATCGATTCCGGGTTACCCGAGGTTGATTCGGTGGAGATCCGAGACGAGGACACCAGGGCAGGCGATACCCTCGATGGGTCTGACGAAGGGGATGTGGCAGATGGGGCCGAGGTCGCCGGAGATGCCTGCAGCGGTGTGAGCTGTGAGGTCCCGCCGGTCCGCTGCAACGAAGACCGCAGTGGGGTGGTGGTGTCCTCTGAAGCGGTGTGTGTGGCCGATGGTGGTGCGTTCGAGTGCCGCGCCAGCGAAGCGATGACGGCGTGCGCGTTCGGGACCGAGTTCTGCATCGACGAGCGGTGCATGACCCATGCAGAGTTCTGCCAGCCCGATCCGAAGCGCCGCTGGACTTACTTCACCAAGCTCGCGGGAGGCAATCAGAGTGACCCCTTGCCCGACGGCACCATCGCGGACCGGTGCTGCTTCGATTTCGATGGCGATGGAGAGATCGACAATCGGCTGGGACAGATTTTCTGGCAGAATCGGGCGCTGCTCGGCGATGTGAACGAGATCACGGTGAAGCAGATTGCCAGTGGGCTCTTGTCGATGCTCGTCGAGATTCGAGGTCTTCCCGAGCGCGAGGAGGGAGACGGCTTCAATGCCCCGCTCAACGCGGAGCACGTGGAGATCATGGGCGCCGGTGGCGGTATCCCGACCAATGGCGCTACCGGTCTCGGAACTACCTACGTTTACAACCCTCCATCCTGGTTCCCAAGGACCCACCTGCCACGGGCCTTCGGAACCGGGAAGATCGTCGACGGGCGGCTGCTGGCCTATGACGGGCAGTCGGTGCTCAGGACGGGCGGGACGCTGCCTGGCCTGCAGGTACCGATCAAGCACGTGAGATTCGACGCGCGCGTGTCGATCGGCCCCAACGGACGTGGTCTGGCGATGGGGGGACTGTCCGGAGATCGCGGCGGTCAGTACGGAGGTCTCGTGCCGACTCGCGGCTTTTATGAGTTGGTGAACGCGGTCGTCACCGAGCAGTGCCCGTGCGCGCAGTTTGGGCCGAATGTCCTTCCCGTGGACCTCGACACCGGAGAGTGCAACCCACCCATCGAGGGTGACTGCAGCGCGGGCGAGCCCTACTGCCAGGCGTTCACGGGCCCCCTTTGTTCGGCGTTCATGGGACTCTTCGAGCCTGACATCGACAGCGACGGCGACGGCAAGCTGGACTCGCTGTCGGTCGGCTTCTGGTTCGAGGGCACGTCCATCGAGGTGACCGGCTGCACGGTGCCCACTCACTGAGAGCGGATGGGTCCCTCACAGGTGGGCGGTCCGAGTCGGAGCGCGCCACTCTCGTCGATGTCGCAGGCGACGCGGTCGGGAGCGCGCTCGACCCAGCAGTGGACGCTTGCCAGGCCCTGGGTCGTCTCGACGACAAGGAAGTAGTCGCCCTCGCGGCAGCGCGACTCGGACGCGGCCTCACACGGTGCGATGGGGTGGACGTGAATGGCGGCCGTGGCTTCAGCCTGTCCACCGAGACCGTCCGCGGCGCGATAGGTGAAGGTGTCGGTGCCCCAGAACTCGGTCTTGGGGCGGTAGAAGAAGTGCCCGGTGGGGAGAAGCGTCAGGTCGCCGTGATTGGGCGCGTCGACCATCGTGGCGGTCAACGGGTCGTTATCGGGATCGAAGTCGTTGGCGAGGACGGAGTCGATGCCGCTGGCGCCTGTGGCCGTCTGGAAGCCGACCCCTTGCAGCGTCGTGTATTCCTCGGAGAGTGCCACCGGGTTGGCGTTCAGGCGCGTGCGGACGTGCAGTTTCGAGGGCTTCTGCGGCATGAACGGTGAGACCCAGCGCGTCGCGACCTGGACCGGGGCGCGGGCGAGGGGCGCACGAAGGCGTGCACGAATATGGTAGGGCGTCTGTGCCTCGAGGCCCTCGATGACGGTCGAGATCCCGGTGCGCGCCTGGGTCGCCGAGCGTGTGGGTGAACGGCTCATGGCGCCCGGCGAGGTCATCCGATCGAAGCGACGCGCCTCGGCCTCGAGGACGACGGGCATGGCACCGAAGGCGGTCACGCCGAGGGTGCGCACGGTGAGCGATTGCGCCGTGTCGAGGAGGCCGCCATAGGCGACCGGGCGACCGGTGCGCGGCGATCGGACGTGGGTCGAGAGGCCGTTCGCGGCGGGGGCGCCGAGGGCGCCATTGCCGAAGTAGAGGTCGATACGCCAGCGGCCCTCGCGTACGACGCGGGCGACCATGAAGTCGGGGAAGCCGTCGCCGTTCAAGTCACCGGCGGCACCGACCTGGCGGCCGACGCGCTCGCCCGGGACGCCGACCGCGACGAGATAGGCCGAGGGCTCGGAGATGCCGGTGGGGCCACCGCGATAAATCCAGGCCGAGCCCGCGTTGGCGCCGTCGACATTGCGAGACGGAGCACCCACGAGATAGTCGGCGAAGCCGTCGCCGTCGAGGTCGCCAATGCCGGCGGCGGCTTCGCCGAGGCCATCGCCGATCTCGTCGGCCGAGATCGCTTCCAGGGGTGTTCCCCAGGGGGCGCGAAAGCTATGGAGCTGCCCCCGACCGGCGGCGTCACTCGGGGTCGCGAGGAAGAGGTCATCGATGCCGTTGCCGTCGACATCGCCATAGGTGCCGAGGGCGCGGCCCCATCGCTTCGCGTTGTGCTGGTAGGAAGCACCGATGCTCGCACCGATGACTCCGAGAACCGGGAAATTGGGCTCACGATAGATGTACGCGGCGTCTGCCAGGCCATCGTTGTCGAAGTCTCCTGCGGAGGCCATCGAAGGAGCCAACGTCGGCTCCGGGGTGCATCGTTGGAGCCACAGCGGGATGCCAAACTCTCGCAATGCATTGCGCCCACCAGCGAGAAAGCGTGCGACCGGGGCTACCTGAGCGGGCAGGAGCTCACACGCGACGAGATCACCGAGGCCATCGCCATCGAAGTCGCCGATGCCCGCCAGGTGCGCTCCGAGGCCATGGCTCGCGGCGAGCCCCGACACGAGGAAGCGGCGATCCTCTCGCGGCGTCTCGAAGGTGCCGAGGGCGACCGCGATGCGACCCGCGTTCGAGAAAGCGCCGATATCGACGCCGGGCTCGCCGATGGCAATATCAGCGAGTCCATCCCCATCGATGTCGCCGGCCGCGACGGCGACGCCTGCGCGGTCGTCGGCGTTGTCGCCGTAGCGGGTCCAGGCAGGTTCGCGCTCGAGGCCGGTCGCGGTGCCGTAGTAAAGGTGCACGGTGCC
>JAEUKJ010000549.1 GCA_016792665.1 Deltaproteobacteria bacterium
GGCTTGGCCGGACAAAGGTCAGCGTCGGCAACGTCACGTCGACCGTCGGCTGGTAGGTGACCGCGCCGAGGCCCGGCGACAAGGGCGAGCGATTGCCGACCGAGTCGGTCAGGACGACCCACACCTGCGGCGTGCCCTCGGGCAGCGTGACGCTGACGGTGGTCGAGCCGACCGCGACCGACTGCGTGGAGACCGCCGTGCCGTTGACGAAGACCTGCGCCGACGACGCCTCGTCGACCGAGAAGGCGACCTGGAAGACGCGCGGCACCGCGAACTGCTCGGCCGCGTTGAGCGTCCCGACCGGCGCAAGCGTGTCCGAAGGGCTCGTGACGGAAGCGACCACGGGAGCCCGCAGGTCGACGAAGAGGCGGCGCTGACGCTCGGTCGCGGCGGTCGCGCTCTGGCTGGTGATCCACCCGCCGCCTGCGATCGGCAGGGCCTCGACGACGACCCGCTGGTAGCCCTCGGGCAGGACCGCACCGATGTCGAGGATCGTGCTGCCGCTGACCGAGCTGCCAAGAAGCACCTGGTAGTAGGACCCGGTCGCGCTGGGCGCCGAAGCACAGAGCGCCGCCCCCGTGGCAGCGAGCGAGGGGTGGTCACTGCACACGCGCACGTTGTTCGAGGTGGTCTGGAGGCCGCTCACCAGAGCGATGACCTGGCGCGAGCTGTTGATGCCCCACGCCCGCCAGCACTCGCCGCCGTTGCACACCGTGCCGACGGCGCAGCCTGCCCCGCAGACGTCCTGGGCAGACGCGGGCGACGTGATGCGCACCGACGAGGCCGTGTCGACCGTCACGAGCTGGGTCGCGCTCCCGGTATTGCCGGCGGTGTCGCCGACACTCACGACCACCGTCACGAGGCCTTCCGGCCACGTCACGAGGCCCGTGCCCGCAACCTCTTCGAACGCTGCCGTGTAGCTGCCGCCATCCGCGGTCGCCGTCGCGACCGTGTGAGTCACGACCTTGGTCTGCGGGCCGCCCGCGTCCGTCCAGCTCAGCGTGGCCGTCGCGATCGCCCCGGCCGGGACCCCGCCCAGCCGCGCCGTCAAGGCCGCCTGCACGCCGGTCGCCACGGGGTCGGCGTCATTGTTCGACTGCAGCGCCACGAGCGGCGCCGTGATGACGACCGTCGGTGAGATGCGATCGACCGAGACGGTCACGACGCTGCCCGTCACCGTCTGGGCCACTGCGTCCGTCACCCGCGGGGTGAGGGTGCAGGACTGGTTGTTGCCGAGCAGCACGCCCGCGAACGACACGGTGCCACCTGCGACCGTCCCGTTGTAGCTCGCGCCGACGGCACCACAGCTCACCTCGAGCACCGCGGCGCTGCCGTCTTCGGCCTGGGTCGTCGTCGCGGTCACCGCGAGGACGCAGTCATCGACACCGACCTGGCACGCGGCCGAAGCGCGGTTGAACACCGTGCCGTTGGCCGGCTGGGTCACGGCGATCGTCGGCTGCACGTTCTTCTGCGTGACGATGCGCGGGCCGGAGGTCCCGGTCGCCCCCGGCCGCGTCGCGCGCGCCGTGAACGTCGTCGCAACCCCGGCCGCGAGCGGCACGTTCGCGAAGGTATAGGTCCCGTCCCCCACGTCGATCGCGACCACGCCGGTGTCGATCCCGTTGGCCAGCAGCGCCACGGTGACGCCGGGCAGCGGGGTCGCGTCGGGCTCGGTGACGGTGACGGCGAAGGCGAGGGTCGTCGCCGTCGTGAGGAGGTCCGCGGCAGGGGTCGTGATCACGACGGTCGGGGTGTCGACCAGCAGCGTCACGGTGGCGCTCACCGCGCCGGCCGCATTGCCGCACGCGTCGCGCCCGGTGAGGACGACCTCGTTGTCGCCGGGCTGGAAGGTCACGCCTTCGAAGATGACCGGCGTCGCGGCAGAGACGACCGGGCGGCAGCCGACCGAGACGCTGCCCACGGAGAGGCACGCCTCGCCGCCAGCGGCGCTCTGGTCCTGGAGCTGCACCGAGACGTCGACCTGGACTCCCGCGCTCGGCGAGACGTCGTCGGCGTCGGTGATCTCGGCCCCCGGAGCGAGCCGCGCGAGCGTCGGCAGAGTGCGATCCACGCGCACCGCGACCGCGGGCGGGACGCCATCGGACACCGCATTGCCGAAGGCATCGGTCGCGTCGGCAATCACGGTGTAGTTGCCATCGACGGTCGCACCCAGCGCGACCGGCACCGACCACGCACCAACGGTGACGTTGCCACTGCCGCTGAGCACCGTGGCGCCACCCGGGGCGACCAGGCTCGCCGTCACGGCCCGCCCGTCGAGGCCCGTCGCCGCGCCACCGATCGCGAAGTCGGCGGTCAGGCAGGCCCCGATCGCAGGCGCTGTGATCTCCAGCGTGGGCAGCGGAAGCGCGAAGGTCAGCGCGAGCTCGGGCGAGGTCCCCGCGTTGGGCAGGTCGATCGTCGCGCGGCAGGACACACTGGTCCCGAGAGACGCGGTGTCCACAGCGCCAGCGACCGTGTAGTCACCATCGACCGCGACCGTCGCGACGGTCGTCGTGCCGACGATCGTGAACGCCCCGCCGGCCGAGGGACGGCACTCGATCGCGAGCTTCGAGCCGACCACGGCACGGACAGCGTTCACGCCGAACGACGTCTCGTAGATGCGCGCGGTGGTCTTGTCGCCGTCGTTCTTGGCCAGCAACCTCGCCCCGGCCGCAGGGCTGGTGATGGCGATCGGGTTGTCGAGCACCAGGGTCACGACGCGCGACACGGTGCCCGCGTCGTTGCCGCAGCCGTCACGCCCGGTGACGACGAGCTGATTCTGGCCGAGCACCAGGGTCACCCCGGTCCACACGACCGAGTCCGCGAGGTCCTGGCACGCTGGCTCGCCACCATTGGTGGTGAGACACACCTGGCCGCCACCACGCGCCTCGGCGACGCTCACGCGCACCGTGGTCTGATACCCGGGCGTCGCGAGGTCCTGGTCGGCATCGACCGCACCGTCGATCGCCACACCCGGGGCCTCGAGCGCCAGCTCGGGGGGCAGGCGGTCGACCGACACCGACACCGACGAGCTCGTCTCGTTGCCGAGCACATCCGTCCCCGTCAGCGTGAAGGCGTAGTCGCCGTCGAGGTCGCCCGCCGTGTAGGTGCCGCTCCAGTCGCCCGCAGCCGCGCCGGTGGCGACGGTCGCAAAGGTCTCGATCGCGATCGGCCCGTCGTCGGGTCCGGGGACCGTCCCCGAGAGGGAGAGGTTCCGTCCGTCCAGCCCGTTCGCGATGCCCGCAAAGCCGATGGACGACGACGTGAAGCACTGGCCCTCGATGGGGTTGTCGACCACGATGCGCGGCCCGGGGATCGCGAAGGTCACGGCACTCGCCTTCGACGTGCGATCGCTCGCATCGCCCGGCACGCGCGCAATGCACCGGCTCGCCTGGCCGACGTTCTCGATGTCGGCCGCGATCGCGACTTCGAAGGTGTCGCCAGCGGCGACGAGCTCTTCGGTGAGGGACAGGCTCCCTACCGCGATCCACACCTCGGGATCGACTGGCAGGGCGGGCTGGCAGAGGACCTCGATCGTGTCGCCGGCGGTCGCTCCGTCGACGAAGACCGAGAAGGTCGTCTCGTAGATCGTCAGGGTCGCAGCATCGCCGTCGTCCCTCTGGAGGAGGACCGCACCATCGACCGGCGAGGTGATCGCCACGCCCGAACCGGTCACGACCTGCACGTCGCGGTCGAGCACCGCGGTGTTTCCGCAACCATCGACGACCTCGGCGCGCAGCGCCACGACGCCATCGTCCGCGAAGTCGATGACCCCGAAGTCGATCGTGCCCGGGCCGGTCGCCTGGACCTCGCCCACCTGGCTGTCACCGCGATAGAGGGTGGCCGTCACGGCCTCGTCGACAGCGACATCGACGGTGACCTGGACCTGATACTGGATGCCGTTGGTGTCGTCGCCATCGCTGTCCACCGAGCGGCTCAGGACGAGCAGCGCGTCGGCAGGCGTCACCCAGCTCGCGTCCGCCGGCACCTGGTCGAGGCGCCCGGTGACGGTCGCCGTACCGTTGCGCGAATCATCTGAAGGATGGAGCGCGGTGACCTCGACCGAGAGCTCGCCCTCGAGGAGCCCCGTCCCGAGGGGCACGGTGAGCTCGGCGGTGCCGTCCTCGGCAAAGGCGACTTCGTCCAGCGCGATGACCTCCTCGCCGATCGTCGCGGTGCCGCTCACGCGATCGCAAGAGCCCGCAGTGAGGGTCACCTGGACCCGCGCGGCAGCGGCCGGCAGCGGGACGATGGCCTCGTCGCCCGTGTCGACGCACCCGAGCGCGTCTTCGCTCAGCGTGGCTTCGATGACGCACGGGCCGACGTCGAGCTCGACGTCCTTGTCGGCCGAGACGGTCGTGCCGTCGACAGTCGCCTCGACGTGGACACCGACCGGGCGCCCCCGCGCCGGGATGGTCACGGTCGAAAACTTCACATGGCCCACGCCGTCTTCGATCGTGACGTTGGCGCGCGCCGTGAGGGTCTCGTCGACGAACAGGCGCACCTCCTGGCCGGCCTCGATCGATGCGGTCTCGACATCGAGGTCGATCTGGAAGCCGGGGATCCCGACGTAGGCCGCCGGCTCGTCAGCGGCGACGAACGTGACCTTGTCCGCGTCGCGACCCAGCTCTCCCGTGGCTCCGAGGAACCAGAAGTCGATGGTCGGGTCACCAGGCGTGCCGTCGCCATCGACGTCGCCCGAGGTGTCCACGTCGCTCGTGTCAGGGTTCAGCGGGCGGCGTACTTCGGACCCCTCGCACGCAAGAAGTCCCGCGGTCGCAACCAACCCAAGAGCGATAGCGCTCGTCCTCATCATCCTTCCCCTTGCATCACCACATGGGCCTATCGGCTCGGACTCGGACTCCGAGCACTCTGACCCCAGGCTCCCACGTCCCTCGAAGGAGGGACGCGAAGCGCCCGAGAGCCTATGTTCACGCCGGCTCCAAGTCAATTCGGGCCCTTTGCGGGTTTTCGATAGTCGCTGTCGTCACGTGCCTCGATGAGGCCGCGCTCGGCGAGCTCTCGAAGAAAGTCGAGGACATCAGCGAGCGCCGCCGCCGGCTCGACCGCATAGGCGAGGCTCAGCCCCTGGGCCAGCGCACGGGCCGTGGTGCCCTCGCCCCCCGCGGCCACGAGCCCTTCCCACAAGGTGCGCGCGGTCGCGTTGCGCAGCCAGTGCATGCGGCTGTCGGCCATGAGGATGAACACCTCGTCGCCGACCACGCGATGCAACGGCTCGCCTCGGACCCCAAGCCTCTCATCGGGAAGGAACGCCATCAGCCCCCAACTCAAGCGACCTCGCGCGACCCCGTCGCCTCGAGCCGAAGGGCCACCCTCTGCGGCCCCGGACCCGCATGAGGCCATCTATCGGTCAAAGGCGCAACCTTTCCCACGGCCTCCCGGGCTTCACACTTCGTCCACACCGGCCTCGACACTTTCGCTGCCTGGTTTCTCGATGGCCCGCGCTATCGTAGGGGCATGCACGCCAGCCGCCTCCCCTCTCTGCTCCTGGCCCTCGCGGCCATGGGCTGTGGTGAGGTCCGGCCCGGCCTGCCGCGCCCCGACGACACGGGCGACACGGACGCGTTCGAGGTCGCCGACACGCGCCTGCCCGATCCCGACACAACCACGAGCAAGCCTGACGCAGACGCCGTACCGACCGACACCAGCGGCGGCGACGCGGAGGCCGCCGACACCTCGGACGAGCGCGACCTCGACGTCCCGGACCTCGTCGGGGAGGTCGACTCGGAGGACGTCCCACGCGACGGAGACGACGCGGACACCGCCGACGCGGACGCCTCGCCCGTCTGTGTCGACGGTGACCCCTGCCAGGTCCAGGGCTACGTACCGCCCTGCTACGAGGGTCGATGCCAAGGTTCGACCTGCCAGCTGCGCCGCATCCCGGGCTGCTGCTCGAGCGACGCGGAGTGCGCGGGCGGGTCCCCCCGACCCTGCGCGGTCGACCGCTGCATCCTGCGCGAGTGTCGCACCCTCGACGTGCCCGGCTGTTGCACGTCTGACGCTGCCTGCGATGACGGGCTCGTCGCGACCGACGATGCATGCAGCCTCGAGGTCGGCCGCTGCGCGCATTGTCCCCTCCCCTGCGCCGGACGCGCACCGATCTGGTCGGCGCTCTTCGATCGCCCCGGCGACACCGTCACCGGCTCGGGCCTCACGATCCTCGATGCCCAGCCAGGCGACCTGGTGACCTGGCAGCGCACGACCGCGCGCACCGCGGCCGGCGCCGGCGCCCTCTATCTCGGCAACCAGCGCTGCGAGACCTACTATGGTGGCGCCCTCGATGCCGCCTGCGCGCCGACCCAGACCGGCGAGCAGGACAGCCAGCGCGTCACCGTCGCGCTCGTCACCCCACTCGTCACCCTGCCCTCCGCCAGCCCCGCCTCGCTGGTCGCGTGGGTGCGCTCGGCGGTCGAGCCCGATCGCGGCCGCGGCCTCGCCGAGCCCGACGTCCTGCGCGTGGAGGTCGAGCCCCTGGGCCTCGGCACCACCTGGGAGCTCGCCTCGACCCTCGCTCTCGGCAAGTCCACGGACTGGGCCCCGATGGTCCTGGACCTGGCCCCCTACGCCGGCCTGACGGTCCGAATCCGCTTCGAGTTCGACACCTTGGACGGCGAGTCGAACCGCTTCCCCGGGGTGTGGCTGGACGAGATCGTCGTGCAGGAGGCGTGCGCCAGCGGCGGGTGTTGCGCGTCCGATGCCGACTGTCCGGCCTCCGTGGACCCTTGCCGGCGCGCGGCCTGCCTCGCCACCTCCGAGGGCGGCCCGAGCCTCTGCACGAGCGTGCCTCGCGCTCCGGGCTCGAGCTGCACGGCCTGCGCGAACGACCTCGGCTGCGACGATCAAGACCCCTGCACCTCAGACCGCTGCGAAGGCCCGGCCGACGCGGGGAGCTGCACACACACGACCTTCTGCTGCCTCGAGCGCGACCTCCTCGAAGCCACCTTCGGCGCGAACTTCGTCGGTGTGACCCCGCTCGACGACAACCCTGGCGACGGCGTTCGCTGGCAGGCGCGCGACGGCGCGGCCTGGTTCGGGGACCCGGTCAGCGGTACCTACGTGTCGAGCCCTCCGGGCCGCGTTTCCGGCTCGCTCGAGAGCCCCCTCCTCGAGCTCCCGCGCACCGCCGCCGCGGGCGACGCCGTGCGATTGGACCTCGACCTGCGCCTCTCGACCGAGTGGGATCTCGCGGCGCCTGGCCCTCCGGGTGACGCCATCAGCAATCCCGCCGGCCTCGATCGCGTCACCCTCGAGGTCCTCGACGGACCGTTCGTGACGACGCTTTGGAGCTCGGACGCGATAGGCGGAACCACGCTGGGACAGCCGCTCGGGCTGACCTTCGATCTCGAGCGCTGGCTCGGGCGCGCCGTGCGATTGCGCCTGCGCTTCGACACCGGCGACGAGCTCGCCAACGCGTTCCCGGGCCTCTTCGTCGACCGCCTGACCCTCGGTTTGCGGTGCGGGTTGCCGTGAATCGAATCCGCCGCTTGCATCGTGGCGTCCGCTTGGTTTACCCACCGCCCTCTGTCGGTCTATCAGCGCGGTCAGCGAGTGCTGGCCCCGAATCTCCAAGCCGCCTCGGTGGTCGCCATGCTCCGTACCGCTTCGCTCATCACCCTCGTCGCTCCGTTCGCGGCCCTCGCGGCCTGTGACTCCCCCGGTGGCGGCGGCGGGCGCGCCCCCCTCGACTGCAACGCCACCCCGAACGTGCCGGCGTGCCAGGACACGCGCAACGACACGGTCTCGGGCGACACGACCACCACCGACACGAACCTGCCCGACACCACCCAGCCCGACACGACCCAGCCCGACACCACGGGTCCCGAGGACACGAACCCGCCGGTCGACACGACGCCGACCGACACCTTCGTCCCGCCGAACTGTTCCAACGGCAATCGCCGCTGTGACGGGCAGAACGCGCAGCTCTGCTCGGGCGGCAACTGGACCACCACCGAGACCTGCTCGGGCACGCGCGTCTGCGAGGACGGCAACTGCATCCAGACGTCGGTCTGCACCAACAACCAGCGCCGCTGCGCTGGCAGCGCCGTCGAGGTCTGTGTCGGTGGGCAATGGCAGGCTCAGTCGACCTGCCCGACCGGCTGCACCAGCGGCGAGTGCAACCCGCCCGTGACCGGTAGCGACGACTGCGAGACCATCGTCGCGTGCGGCGACAACGCCGGCTGCTGGGACAACCCGCCGAGCAACCAGGCCTGCTTCAACCAGTGCCTCGCCAACGGCTCGACGGTCGGCAAGAGCGAAGCGAGCGCGATGATCTCTTGCTTCGACAACTGCAGCTGGGACGCGACCTGCGCGTACCAGACCTGCTCGCCGCAGCGCGCCGCCTGCTTCTTCACGAAGACCGGCAACAAGACGTGCACCCAGATCGACGACTGCATCGGCACCTGCGCGTCGGGCGACAATACGTGCGTCACCGCCTGCTACGAGAGCGGTTCGGCCCAAGCGCAGGCCCGCTACCTCTGGCTCAACGCCTGTATCGGCCTCTACTGCGAAGCGGGCGACTCCGCCTGCTATCAGGAGATCTTTGCCGCCGGCGGCCCCTGCGCCTCCGCGTTCAGCGACTGCTTCCCCTGAGCATCGCCTGAGCCCCGACCTCCGGCCCGGCCGCGCACGCGCGGTTCGGGCCGTCGTCGTTCTGGGGCCCGCGCAACGGATTGATCACCGCCGAAGGCCTGGCGGAGCCAGGCTGCCCAGCGGCCCGATCACGACTCCGCGAACTCGGCCGCGACCGCGCGGTGGAGATCGCACGCCAACATCAACGCCGCCTCGTCGAACTCGAAGCGCGGCGAGTGATGCGGCTCGGTGAGGCCGCGCGCGACGTTCTGGCTGCCGACGAGCGCGAAGCACCCGGGCACGACGCGCAGGATCTCGCCGAAGTCCTCGCCGGCCATGGTCCGGTAGTCGGTCGCGATGCGCGTGAAGCCCTGCATCCGCTCTTCGGCAGCGGCGCGAGCGAGGCCCGCGATCCGCCCGTCGTTGACCGTCGGCCGCGTCGAGAGCTTCCACGCGACCGAGATCTCGGTGCCGGTCGCCATCGCAACGCCGGCGGCGATCGCCCGCACCGCGCTCTCGACGTCCTCCAGGACCGGCTCGGAGAAGGCCCGCACCGTGCCTCGCAGCGACACCGCGTTGGGAATCACGTTGAAGGCCTCGCCTCCGTGGATCGATCCAATGGTCACCACCACCGGCTCGACCGGCGCCACGCGCCGACTCGCCACCGTCTGGAGTGCCGTCACGAGCTGCGCCGCCGCGACGACCGGGTCCCGCGTGCGATGCGGGATGGCCCCATGCCCGCCCTGCCCGACGACCTCGATCCCGAGCTCGACCACCCCGGCCATGATGCCGCCGGTCGTCAGCGCCACCGTGCCGAGCGGCAGCTCGTTCCAGATGTGAATCCCGAAGGCGACGTCGACCCCTTCGAGGACCCCTTCCTCGATGCAGGCCAGGGCCCCGCCGCCGCCCTCTTCGCTCGGCTGGAAGAGGAGGCGCAGACGCACGCCCTCGGGCGGCGCGGCCGACAAGAGCCGCCCCGCGACCGCCAGCGATGCCATGTGCCCATCGTGCCCACACGCATGCATCTTGCCCGGGTGGGTCGAGGCCCAGGCGAGCCCTGTCTCCTCGTGGATCGGCAGCGCATCCATGTCCGCACGCAGCAGGATGGTCCGCTCGGGAGGCGCTGCATTCGGCCTCACGAGGTCGACGTAGAAGCCGGTGTTGGCGATGGGCTTCACCTCGCCCCAACGCCCGACGTACTGCCTCAGCACCTGGCTCGTCTCGCGCTCGCGCCACGCGAGCTCGGGGATCCGGTGCAGCGTGCGCCGCAGCGTCACGAGCTCGCTCTCGATGTCGCTCATCCTCGACTCCTCGCGCCCGCGCGGTCCGCCGCGACGCTCACTCGGGCTGGCCGGCCCCCGGCTCTGCGGGGGTCGCGAACGCCCTCGACTCTTCCTTCGGCACCGGATTGGTCACGGGGTCGTGCTTCCACAGCGGCCCCTTGAACTCGTCGCGGATCTCTTTGCAGTAGTACTGCTCCCACTGCATGACCTCGAGGAAGCGGTAGCGCCACGCGAGCTCACTGCGCATGTGGTCGACGCCCAGCCCGTCGAGCAGCTCCGCCTTGCGATGCAGGTCCTGCAGGTGGGCGCGCGCGTCGAGATCGGGCTTGCCCAGCGCGATGGTCTTGCGCTCGAACTCGAGCGGGTCGTCGCGGTTCACCGTCTTCACGAAGCGCATGAGGTTGCGCAGGATGAACTGCCGCTCGCAGGTCTTCAGCTGCTCCTCGAGCCCATCGGGCAGCTCGTCGTTCCGCTTGTCGCGCGGCATCTTCAGGAAGGCATGCGGCGCCTTGCCGAAGCCCGCGAGGTCCAGGATCTTGTCGACGCGCGTGTCGATCGGCTCTTTCCAGGAGTCGAGGAACCACTGGAAGGTCGAGCGCAACTTGCCCGTCCGGACCCATCCCGCGAAGGCACGATGCCGCGCGAACGGGTCCATCGGGACGGGGGCCGCCTCGTCCGTCGCCCCGTCGCTGGCGTCGCTCGCGCGCGCCGCGTCCTCAGCCGTTGTTGCCACTGCCGACTTCGACCGTGGTCTCTTCCTGCTGGTAGTACTCGGCGGTCATCGACCGCTCGCCCACGAGACCGAGGGCCTCCTCGATCTCCTTGGTGAGCTTCATGCAGTCCTCACCGGGAGCACCCTTGACCTCGATCTTCACCTCGCCGTTCTCGTCGATGGTGAAGAAAATATCCTTCTTGGTCGCCACGTTACGCGCTCCTCACACTCTGCGCCGCCGACTCGCGACGACGCTGGCCACTCGACATCCCGGCAATCAGGAATCGTCCGCTGGGCTCCCTCGCCTCAGCTCCAGGTCCGGACGTGCAGGTGGATCTCCTCGCCCTGCTTCTCTTCCTCGAGCGTCCAGCCCTTCTTCTCGATCTCCTGCTTCACCATGTGATAGCTGTAGCGCCGCGTGACCTGCTTGATGAAGTCCTCCTCGGCGACACCGCGCGTCGTCTCGACGCCCCACCAGTCGGCGAAGAACTCGTAGGTCCCATCCGCCCCGACCTTGACGCCGATGTCGTAGGTCTTGGACGCCTTGATGGCCATGATGCCGTCGGCCTTCTGGCCCTGGTAGCCGCGCACCTGCACGGACTGGTGCTCTTCCGCGACGTTGACCTCGTAGCCGAGGTCCTTCAGCGCGCGGATCAGGCAAATCTGGTTCTTGATCTTGGTCTTCACCGACGTGAAATGCGACACGACGACCTCTCCCTCGGAAGTGCGACCCCTATCCCGGACACGAGAGCCTAACGACTCTCGACCGCGCGAACAACCCCACGGTCTGGCTCACAGCCTGCCCGATTGGTCGGGCACACACTAGCAGGGGGCTGAGAAGTG
>JAEUKJ010000551.1 GCA_016792665.1 Deltaproteobacteria bacterium
CGCCGAGCGACCACGCCTTGTGCGCCTCGACGTCATCGAGGTCAGGCGGAAAGAGCGCAAGCGACAACGACGCGCGGGCCTCCGCCGGCCAGCACGACGGTGGCGTACCCGCCTCGAATAACGCCTTGATGGTGGCGAGAAGGACCTCCTCGGCGGCGATCGCCAGGCCGACCTCTTGGAGGGCGCGCGTCGTGTCGGCGTCGCGTGACGCCTGGACGTCAACCCCCGGGGGCATGGGTCGCCTCCAGCTCGGCGCGCACGTGCTGCGGCACGGCGAGGGTCGCGATGACGGTCATGGGGGCGGCCCCGAAGTGCTGCGCCAGCGACGCGACGAAGAGGTCCGCATAGCCGAGCACCGCGTGACGATCCCCATGCCACCGCACGACCTGGTTGAAGCGCGGGATGAGCCGCTCGACCGACAGGTGCCGTGCCAGGAGCGCCACGTCGTCACGGTCCTTTCTCCGAGAGCTGTTCAACTTGAGGAGGAAGAGGTCCTCGAGGGAGAGCGCGCGCAGCGTGTGCCGCGTACCCACCACGTCGATCTCGGCGACCACCGGGGAGTCCGCGATGTCTCGCAAGAGGATGTTTCCCCAGAGGTTCTCACCGGCCGTCACATCGATTCGGACCGGGGCGCCGAAGCGTGCGGCCAGCTCGACCTCCAGCGCGTGGACGACCTCGTCCGAGGCGGACGGCGCATAGAGGTCGACGTCCAGCGACTCGTCGCGCACGCCATGCGCCGCCATGGCGGAGCCACCCACCAGGACGATGGGCTCACCCAGCGGCTGGCCCGCGGCGGCCGACGCCTCGATGAGGCGAGCCACAATGGCCTTCACGTCGTCCCACTGCACCATGCGGGCGAGCGTATCACATCGCCCGCGGCCGCCGTCACTCCGGCTCGGGGATCCACGCGCACGACCACGTCGCCTGGCACTTGTCCCAGGTGAACTCGGCCCCGCCGGTCGCCAGGAAACGGCCGATCTGGTTCAGCAAATAGGCGCCGAGATCGAAGGGCTTGGATGCGTCGGGCGCCACGAAGCCGTGCATGCCCTCGGGCTTGAACATGGGGATCATGAAGCCCGACCAGAGCCCGGTCTCGGCGTCCTCGTGCATCAAGCGCAGCGGCGGGTCGAGACGCGGCACGTCGAGCCCGTCGTCGACCGGCACGATCGAGGCCAGGTGCTCGAGATCCATCAGGACGCCGCGCCCCGCCGCGTCGGTGTAGCGCTTGGTGCGCGGGATCCCCTCGATGGCCCAGGTGTCGATGAGCACCTGGTTCTGCGACTTGCCGTAGCGCGTATCGTCCTCGGCGTAGCCGATCATGCCGGCCGACCGGGCCAACGCGATACCCATCGCGACCGGCACGCCCGGGTCGCCGATGGACGGCATCACCATCACCTGGGTGCGGACCGTCTCGCCCGTGCCATAGGTCATCGTGCGCGAGCCGTTCCAATACGGGGCCCAGTTGGCGGGATCCGCCGACTCCAGCGCAATCTGGGACAGCCCCAACAAGCGCCTGAGATCAGGGCTCGCGCGGCGCTGCCCAAAGCCATCGGTCAGCGCGCTGAGGCGCGTCCCGGCCTGGCGCGTCACGCCCGCATAGGTCACCGCGTAGCCGAGTCGGTCGATGGTCACGATGGGCTCGACGTCGTCCGGCACGACGCAGCCCTCGGGCACGGCCGGCGCCAGCGGCCCCGAGAACACGTCGAGGCGCAGCGGGTCGCCGGCATCGACCGAGACCGTCACGCGGAAGACCCCGGAGGGCTGGACGGCCCCGCAGCGGTGCTCGCCGGTCTTCAGGTTCGTCAGGACGACCGTGTCCTTCGGCGTGAGCGCGGGCAAGTCAGCCAGGGTCAGCGCGACGTTCTCGGTGTGGCCGTCGTTCACCCGCACCATGAGCTTGTTGTCGCGCGAGAAGAAGACCGGCGAGAGCACGCGCAACATCATCGCGTTGCGGATCCCGCCCAGCGTCGAGCGCGTGCCGATCTCTCCCAACACCCCACCGGGGACGATGGCCACGACCGCGTCCAGGGCCGGCTCGACGCCTGCCGCCACCGAGCCGTTGATACCGCCCAGAGACCCGCCGAGCACGGTCAGCGGCGCGGCCCCGCCGACGTCCACCACGCCGTCGCCGTCGAAGTCGCCCGCCAGCCCGGCCGTGCCGGTCTTGGCCGGGTCCCAGGCCCAGCGCGCGGTGCCGTCGAAGCCGCGCAGGGTGCGGACGATCTGCATGAGGTCGACCATCGTCTGGCGCACGTTGTCGCGCGTGTGGAAGACGTAGCTCGTCCAGTAGTCGTCGCCCGAGTCACGCTTGCCGTCGTTGTTCCAGTCCAGCGCGCGGCCGGTGAGCAGCGCGTCGGCCAGGCCTTCGACGCCAAAGCCGCTGAAGAGGAGCTGGAGCAGCCCGAGCTGTTCCTGGTCGAGCTGGATGCCGTGGCCGGGCGCCTCGAAGCCGAGCGTCGCAATGCCGTAGCCGGCCATGATGCCCGCGAACGGCAAGGCGTCGAACTTGCTGCCGCCGTGCCCGTGCACGAAGATCGCGACAGGCGCGGGTCCGGTCCTGTTCTTCGGCACGAAGAGCCAGAACGGCAGCGCCTCGGCGCGCGGCGGGGCGGCGAGATCCCAGACCTGCTGGTAGAGCGGCAGACGCTGCCCGTGCGCGTCCTCGCGCTGGAAGAACTGCGGCGAGCGGAACTCGCCCGAGACCACGAAGTCGATGAAGGTCAGCTGCTCGGCGAACATCTGGCGCTCCGCCTCGGAGTCGCTCGTGAGGCCGAAGACCTGGTTCAAGAGCGGCGCGAGCTGGTCATTCGGGACGAGCTGCGTGTTGGTCTCCCCATCGCCGTCGCGCACGTCGCGGAGCCGCGTCACCGTGGCCGGGAAGTCGCTCGCCAGGTGCGCCATCGGCCCGACCCCGTAGAGCCCGTCGCGCACGGTGCGATAGTCGTCGGTGATGCTCTGGGTCGTGAAGGTCCAGGTGAAGGCGAGGTCGCTGGTCGTGAGGCCGTAGCGCGACAGGCATCCCGGCAGCGGAGCCAGCGCGTCGGTCTGCGAGGTGTGGTTGACGTTGGCGAACGGCGAGTGCACCGGCTCGCCCGAGGGCGAGGTGAGGCGCTTGGTGAGCACCACCGCGTAGGTCGTCTTCTCGCGCATCGGCACGATGGGCTTCAGGATGAGCGTGTTGGTCTCGCGCTCGTAGAACTCGAGGCGCTCCGAGCCGACCTTGCCGTCGCGCGTGTTCGGGTGGTCGAGCACCCCGTCCATGTCGGTGTCTTCGCCCGGGTCCAGGAGGCCGTTGCCGTTCACGTCTTCTTCGATTTCCTCGAAGACGATGGTCTCGAGGTCGGCCCGCGGATCGGCGTCGAACTGGTCCTTGTTCTCCAAGACCTGCGGGTAGTTGCCCTGCCCCATGTCGAGCGGCACGGCCTTGCACAGGTCGGGCGAGTCGGGGCTCACGTCGATGACGAAGACGGCGTCGTCGTCGAAGGCGTAGTTGTCCTTCCAGTGCCGCGCGATGATGACCTCGGGGTCGATCGGCGCCGTGAAGCCGACCGAGATCGGCGCCAGCGTCCCCCACCCGCTGAGCTTGTCGAGCTCGGCGCGGGTCGCTTTTTCCCACTCGGTCGCGCCGACCAGGATGCTCGCGTTGAGACGCCGACGGGTCGGCGAGGTCGCGTCGTAGCGGGTCGCGAAGTCGTTGGGCAGCGGGATCTCGGGGAAGGGCCGGTGATAGACGTCGAACTTCACGACCGGCGTCTCGGCCCCGATCTGTCCGGTGGCCGCGCCGAGGGAGTCGGGGTCGTCGGTGCAGGCCGACAGCGCGAGCGGGAGCCCGAGCGTCGAGAGCCCGAGCAACGGCGAGAGGCAGAGCGAAATGCGGAACATGTGCTTCATGGTCGTCCTCACAGCCTCACAGCTCGTAGGTCGCGAGCACGCGACCACCCCAGATCGGATCTTCGCCGAGCCCTTCCGGTCCCGAGAGCCCGCCGCCCGGGAACAGCACGCCACCCTCCAGACCCACGACGAGGCGCGTGCCCCACAGCAGGCCCGACACCCGGATCCCCGCGTCGATCTCGGTCGCCAGCAGGGTTGCCGGGCCGCCGCCCAGCGCGTTCGTCAGCGACCCGCCGTTGAGTCGCGCGTTGAAGGCGTCCGACTCGCCATTGGCGGACAAAGCGACCAGCACGCCGCCGTAGAGCTCGAGGCCGTCGACCGGGCGCAGCCACGCGCGCGGGTTGAAGCTCACGGTGTTGGTCGCGGCGCCGCGCGTCGGCAGGCGATCCAGATCTTCGGCAGGCACCGCGACGAGCTCGGGATCGGCTGCGCGGATCGGCGTGCGCGAGGTGCGCGCGGCGACGACCACGTCGTTCAGCAAGAGCCCCATCTTGAAGTTGCGGTCGGCCTTGAACGCGCTCTGCGTGCCGTTGTCGAAGGCCGGATCGCCGCTCGCGTACAAGAAGTCCAGGCCGACGCCGCCGAGGCACGCGTCCAGCGACAGCCGCACAGCCGCGCCGCCCTGGAGGACGTCATGGGTCGGGTGGTCGGCGGTCGGGCCGAGGTCGGTCGTGCCGACGATCAACGCGGCCTCGAGCTCGGCCTTGAGGGTCAGCGTCGGCGTCTCGTCCTGGACCTTCGCGTAGACATCCACGACGCCGATGCGCGTCTCCTTGCCGCGGCCGTGATCGGTCTCGCGGTAGACCCCGTAGAGGCCCGCCTGCCAGGGGACGGTCGGTGAGCCCACGGTCGCGCCGAGGACCGCCTGCCAGGCCTCGTCGTCGCCGATGAGGACGTCGTCGCCCAGCACCTTGTCCAGCGCCGTGAACACGACAAGGTTGAGATCCGTGTGCGGCCCGGTCGCGAGCATCGTGCGCAAGACCCGATCGCCGCCGCGCGGGTCGTCGATACGCGCGCTGCCCGGTGTCCAGCCATGCGCCCCGTCGTTGGCGAGGAGCCCCAGGCCCCAGTGCGAGGTCATGGCGCCGACCCCCAGGGTGAGCACCGGGCCCAGCGACAGGCGCGCCGAAGCAACGCGCAGGAGGGTCTCGTCGGCGTCCTTCGAATAGGGCGCGTCGACCCCGTCGAAGGCTCTCGGTCCGCCTGCGACGACCCCGCTCATGAGGTCGTGCTCGTAGCTCAAGGTGAGGATGTAGCGGTTGTCCGCGCCCCAGGTGTGGCGGTAGTCGGCGCGCAGGCGGATCTGCGTGTCGAGGGTCGCATCCAGCGTGTACGGCGTGCCGTCCGGGTCGGTCGGGAACCCGCTCGCGGCGAGCACCGAAGCGTGCGCGCGGACCTTGGCGGTGAGCCCGAGCGGTGTCGGCTCGAGGTCCGCCCCGACCCACTGCGCCTCGGGTGCGGGGCGGCCGGGCGGCTCGGCGAGCGCCGCGGAGGACCATGACGACAAGAGGACGCCGGCCAACGCGGCACGGCGAGAGAGGCGAAGGTGAGGCATCGACGTCTCCAGACGGGTCGACGAACGTCCGGCGGCCTGGGTGCGCCAGGCCTCGCGCGGACACGTCCGCCGGCAGCCTGACCGAGCCAGGCCTCGTGCGGACGCCTGTCTCGCTACCGCAGACGCCGGGCCCGCGCCACTACGTTCGACGGGGCTCTGCGCCTCGGCGCCCCACCGAGCGACCGCTTTCCGCGCACCCTCACCACTCGCGCGGCGCCTCGAGCTCCCAGCGGTCGGCCACGAGAAGCCCCTCGTCGAGGAGCGCCCTCAGCTCGGCATCGCGCTCGGCCTCGGCGACGACCTGGGCGGCGTCCAGGGGGCCGGCTGCCAGGCGCTCGGCCAGGGCCTCCGAGAGCGCCACCAGCCCGACCTCGTCGGCCGCGTCACGCCGCACGAGGAACGAACGCGGCCCCTTCGGATCGGCCGCGCCATGCATCAAGAGCCCGCCCGCATCGAAGCCCGGGCGCACCAGTGCGACCCCGCTCGCCAGCGCGAGCGTCTCGGCCAGTGCCCCGTCCAGCCCCAGCCCGAGCTCGACCGGATCGGGCGGCGCAACGCTGGCGATCGCGGCCTCGAGCGCCGCCAGCCCGACCAGCTCGCGCCGCTGGCTGCTCGCCTCGCCCGCGGACAGGAACTGCACGAAGCGCTCGGCTAGCGGCGCCCGCGACGGGGCGTTGGACGCGCAGAAGGCCCGGACCAGCGCGAAGGTCTCGGTCTCACCGCCCTCGCGCAAGGTCTCCATCGTGGCCCCGAACGCCGATCCGAGGCCTTCGGCGACCTGCTCGACCCCGAAGCCGTGGCCGCTCGGAAGCGCGTAGCCGACCGCGAAGACGTCGCTCGCCTCCGGCAGCTCGAAGTCCTCGAAGAGCGCTTCATAGGCGGCGATGGCCTGGCTCACGCCGGCGCCGTTCTGCTGCGCGCCGAGCTCGGCCGCGAGCCCGGTGAGCGCCGCGAAGCACTCGCCGTCGGTGTCGGCAGCGACCTGCATCAGCCTCAGGACGAGGTCGCTGGCCGCGAGCTCGGCTTGGTTTCCAGCCAGCACCGGCCAGGTCGGATCGACGCCGGCGACGAACCCGGCGAGCCGCTCGACGTGGTCCGCAAAGGTCAATAGATCCGAGAACACCCCCGGCGTCCCAGGCGAGAACGCGTGCGCCATGGCGCTGGCGGTCTCGGGTGCGCGCAGCCGCGGGCCATGCGCGGCGGCGTACTGGATCCCGTCGGTCATCAGATCGATCGCCCCGTGCGGCGTGAAGACCGGCTGGCCGCTCTCGACCGAGCGGCGCACCGCGTCGAGCTCGCGTCGCACGAAGTCCAGGCCGCGTTGCGTCCACGCAGCCTGCGCAGGGTCGTCGCCCCAAGCGGACGAAGTCCGAGAAGATCCAGGCTGCCCATCGAGGACGTCGAGCGGCGTCTCGGGCGTGAGCTCGGGGCGCGCCTGCCGTTGTTCGCAGCGCAGGCAAAAACCCGGGCCGACCTCGGTCTGGGTCGCGTGCCGCGCGCAACGCGTCGCATGCGCCTCGTCGAAGAAGTACCAGAGCGCCACGGGCAGGACCTCGGCCAGCCGCGCCGCGAGCGCGTGGTAGAGGGTCGAGCCGTCCGGCTTCCAGCAGAACCCGACGAGCCCGTGGCACAGCTCGTGGGTCGACCACTTCGCGCGGTGCCCGGCGTGCAGGCTTCCGAGCAGCACCTCGTGCCGGAAGGACAGGTACTTCGACTCGCCCCGCACCCCGCGCTCCCACCCGGCCGGAACGCCGGTCACGCCCAGATCGGGGCGTCCCACCGGGTGCCAGGCCTCGGGCAGCACGAGCTCGACGCGCTGCTCGTAGTCGAAAAGGAACAGGCCGCGCCGCTCGGCCAGCCGCGCCACGCGCAGTGCCGCGGGGGAACGCGCCAGGTCCTGCCAGGGCGCGCGCAGCGTGCGTCCGAGCTCGCCGAGCGTCGTCGCCTGCGTCGTGACTTCCGAAAGCTGGGCACCGCGCGCGGACCCGACCGTGTTCGTAGGGGATTGCTCGGACATCGGCGCGGCGCTATCACGCGGCCATGACGACTGCCAACCCAATCGACCATGCCCCGCCCGCCGCCGAAGCCTCGCGCCCCGCGCCCCGCCGCTTCCAATCGGCGTTCCGCGATGACCTCTTCGCGGGCCAGGTCGCCCTGGTCACGGGCGGTGGCACCGGGATCGGCCGCTGCATCGCGCACGAGCTCGCGCGGCTCGGCGCGACCGTCGTCATCGCGGGTCGCAGGAAGGACGTCCTCGCCGGCGTCGTCGCCGAGATCGCTGCGGCCGGCGGGGTCGCGCACGCTCGCGAGCTGAACATCCGCGACGAGGTCTCGGTCGACACGACCATCGCCGCCATCGCCGCCGAGTTCGGCCGCATCGACCTCCTCGTCAACAATGCGGGCGGCCAGTTCGCGGCGCCGGCCGCGCTCATCAAGCCCAAGGGGTGGAAGGCCGTCATCGAGACCAACCTCAACGGCACGTGGTTCGTCACCCAGGCGGTCTTCCAGCACGGCATGCGAAAGCACGGCGGCTCGATCGTCTCGATCGTCGCCGACATGTGGAACGGCTTCCCGGGCATGGCCCACACCGGCGCCGCGCGCGCCGCGGTCGTCAACCTCACCCAGACCCTCGCCATCGAGTGGGCTGCGGCCGGCGTGCGTCTCAACTGCGTGGCCCCCGGCTTCATCCTGTCGAGCGGCCTCCACAACTACCCGCCCGAGGTCGTCAAGGTCGCGCGCGTCGTCTTCGCCCAGAACCCGGCCTCACGCCCCGGCACCGAGAGCGAGGTCTCGGCCGCCACCTGCTTCCTGCTCTCGCCAGCGGCCTCTTACATCACCGGCACGACGATCCGCGTCGACGGCGGCGGTTCGCTCCAGAAGGAGGCCCTCCTGCCGATGGTGAGCCACAAGAAGTCGAAGGTCTTCGACGCCTTCCATCTCCCGGCAGAGATCCCCGACGCCTTCAAGGGCTTGCTCCCCGAGTAGTCGCTCGCTCGCGCGCTAAGGCACACACACGCTGCGTGCGGCGCCGCTCGGTACCTCGCAGGTGAAGCCCGTCGGGCAGTCGCTCTGCGCGAAGCACGCGCGCTGGCAGCGGTCCCCGGCGCCCGAGAACACGCACGCGCCGCCGAACGCGCAGTGTCCATCCTCGCCGCAGGCGCCCGCGCAATAGCCGTTGGCGCCATCGAGGAGGCAGGTCCCGCCCCCGCACGTCGCGTTGCCCGAGCATGACTCCAGCGTGCCGCCGGCCGCCTTGCGCGTGCACGCGTAGCGGCCCTGTCCGCTGTCCGAGACCGGGATCCCGAACGCGCACACGAGCCCCGCGTCCGCGTTGCAGCTCGTGTCAGTCCCGCCCGTGCATGCTGGTCGGCACCACGCGACCCGGGGATCAGATGTCTCGGTGAGGCAGTGGCTCGCGCCCGGGCAGGCCCGCCCGCCGAGCGCGCACGGCTGCGAGCACAGCCCGACCCGGCTGTCGGCCGTGACCTGACAGAACTCGGCCCCGTTGCAGTCGGTTGCCGCGCTGGCCACGAAGCACGGTCGCCGCGTCTGCGAGCAGCGGCCCTCTCCGAGGATCTGGCAGGTGCCGCTCGTGCACTCGAAGTCCGAGCGACACGTCGCGCCGAGCGCCTTGCCCGCGACCCCCGAGATGCACACGTCGACCGGCCCGCCCGTGACGCCCTGCAGGACGCCGCAGCGCCGCTCGGCCCCGGCCGTCCCGCCGCAGTCGCCGTCGCCGCCACAGCGCAGGAGACAGCTCGGCCGCCCATCGACCTTCACGCAGCTCGCCCCGGTCGGACAGCCGAGCACGTCGCACTCCAGGGCCGAACAATACCCGCCCGGGAACGACTGCAGGCAGGTCGCCCGCCCCTCGCAGTCCGTCGCATCGCCGCACGCCGCGCCCGTCTTGCCCGCCCCCGGGTCGACCCCCATGCACACCTTCGCGGTCGCCGCGCCTTCGACGATGGTCTTGCAGGCCTGGTCGGGCGCGCGGCAGTCGGCGTCGCTCGCGCAGCCGCGCACGCACAGGTGGTTGGCCTGGAAAGCCAGGCAGCGCTCGTTCGCGGCGCACCCCTCTGCGTCGCAGTCGAGCTTCGTACAGTACCCGCCGGTCCAGTCGAGGCAGGTCCCACCCGCGCAGTCCGCGTTCTTGACGCACGCGGCCCCGGTCGCGGCCCCGCTCGCGGTCTCGCCGCCGTCGGTGTCGGGCGGGGTCGTGTCGACGGTGTCGACGGTCGTGTCGGGCGGCGTCCACGTGTCGACGGGCGTCGATGTGTCTGGCTGCGCCGTGTCGCCGCTCGTGTCGGGATCGACGGTGTCGAACGGGATGCACGCGCTGCCCTCGGGGAAGGTCCCGGGCGGGCACTCGATGATCTTCACCGTGTCGCCGCAGCCCGCGAGCACCATCCCCAATACCGCCAGTCGCACGACCGAGCTCCGCATCACCACACCTCTTGCCGCGCGCGGCACCGTCTGCAACGCGCCCGCGCCCCGAGGCCGCAACGCACGAAAAT
>JAEUKJ010000564.1 GCA_016792665.1 Deltaproteobacteria bacterium
CCGGTGTCCAGATCGGGTCGATCGACTACCTGTCAGACACGCTGCTGATCGGCTCCGGTACGTCGTATCCGTACTCGGTGTGGGCGTGGACCAAGGCGGGCGACGGGTCGTGGACCCTCGCGGAGCTCGGCGCCGACAACCCGGCCGACGACGGCTGGGAGTTTGCGGACACGGCCGTCATCACCGGCCCGAACGCGTCCTTCTGCCTGACCTCCCCGTGCGAGCTCACGGTGCTGTCGACGTATCAGCGCGCCATCGTCGCCTGGTCGACCTCGGACGGGGTCGGCAGTGAGGAGCTCGATCTGCTCGGCGACTACTTCTACAACTTCCAGATCAACGACCAGGGCTACGTCTTCGCGGAGGCGAGCACCCAGTTCGCGATGTGGATCTTCAACGGCACGTCGTGGAACGTGTCGACGGTCGCGAAGCTCGGCGGCATTCCCTACAACGACCCGATCCAGTCGGAGAACTCGGCCGACGCGTTCGTCCAGGAGGCCAGCTCCGGCACCATCCGCGTCCTCCGCCTCCACTTCGACGGCGAGCTCCTCGCCAAGACCACGTTGGCCAGCGACGCGGCGCTCACCGGCGGCGGGCGCGGAGGATACGTGCATGGCTATCGCACCGGCTCGGGCGGAGCCCCGCTGATCTGGCGTCAGGGCGGCTCGCTCCCCGACAACGCGACCTACACCGAGATCGAGCTGCCCCTCCCGGCCGGCGCGACGCTGGGACGGGTCATGGACATCAACGAGGCCGGCGTCGCCGTCGGCTACGTCACGGACTCGAGCTCCGTCGACCACCCGGCCGTGTGGCAGCCGACCTCGCCGACGACCTACAGCGTCTCGGAGCCCAACGGCCAGGTCATCCAGGGCGGCATCGACGACCTCGGCGACGACAACGTGGCCTTCACGAGCTACTACGACGGGCTCTTCGGCTTCTATCCGTACGGCGGCGGTCCCTTCGACTACGAGAGCTACCGCCTCACCGACCCCGACGGCAGCTACCTGTACCAGTATAACAGCAGCGTGCGCGATGCCGACGCCGACCACTTCGTCGGTAAGGTGGCCGCCTACGACCTCGACATCGGCAGCGTCACCCGCCCCGGTTTCTGGGCGCTCAGCGACCTCGACCTGGGCACCTACCAGATCCCGGCCACACTGCTCGACACCCCGGGTGGGCCCGTCGAGGGCGGCATCCTCGAGCAGACGGCCGATGGCTGCGTCCTCGGCTTCGCCAACGGCGGCGACCTCTATCAGTGGGTCAACGGCGTCCCCGAGCCCCTCGACACCGGCATCTACTACACGGTGAGCTACGCGACCTCGGCGCCGGGACATCGCCACTTCGCCAACGCCTCGGGCCCCAACGGCGACGTCGTGCTCGAGCTCGTCTGCAGCGGTGGCACCTGGACGACCGTCGAGCTCTCGAAGGGCAACTTCACCGACACGATGGTCGAGTACTTCGACGGCGAGACCCAGACCCTGCGTGGGCGCGACACGCTCACCTACAACGCGCTGTACTGGTCGCTCGGCGGCACCGCACCGCGGGTCATCGCTTACTTCGATGATGACGGCACGGGCTACGGCGACGCCTCGCCGCGCGCCCGCGGCAGCCTCGTCGGCGCCATGCTGTATGACTCCGCCAATGGCCGCTTCATGGCTGGCGTCTTCGACCCGCAGCCGACCGGCGACGACGACATGACGGTGACCGTCCTTGGTGGCCTGCAGCCGGGTCAGTCGTCGGCCTACGTGGACAATGACGGCAGCTCGCGCATCCTCGGCACCATCTACGGCCCGGGCCCGAGCGAGGTCTCGATCGGCATCTGGACCCTCGGCACCAGCGGCTGGCAGCTCACCAACGTCGTCCCCGGCTACGAGGCCAGCGCCTTCATCGGGGACGGTGCGAGCGCCGTCGCGGTCGGTACCCAGTACGGAACCTACGTCGCGATCGCTCTGGAGTCGGTCAACGGGGTCCTGACCCCGACCACGCTCTTCCCGGGGGACACTTACCTCCCCTACCTCGACGCTGGCCTCAGCCCGAACCTGCGCGACGGACGCACCCTCGGGTACTTCACGGCGCCGACCCCTGCCGACGGCCTGCTCTTCTTCCGCACGGTCGACGGGCACATCGAGACCTTCACGGCGCCGGGCGCCCCGACCGACTACAATGGAGCCCAGGCCGTGGCGATGCTGCGCCCCGGTGTCTTCCTGGTCTACGAGACCAACCCCGAGTTCTCGTATCAGGACGCCTACATCTACACGTTCGGCACGGGTGGGGAGATGGTCCGCACCCTGGTCGATACGGGTGAGTACGCGGCGAT
>JAEUKJ010000579.1 GCA_016792665.1 Deltaproteobacteria bacterium
TCTCGGCATGCACGAAGCCGGTGTAGAGTGCCGCTCGCTTGCCCATGTTGCGCGGCAGGTGCACGACGCGGAGGCGTGTCTCGCCGCGTGCCAGGAAGCGCTCGCGCGCGGCGTCCAGGGCCGGGCCGGTGTCGTCCTTCGAGCCGTCGTTCACCGCGATGACGAGGAGGCGGTCACGCGGGTAGCGCGAGGCGAGCAGGGACTCGAGGGTGCGTGCGACGCCCGGGCCTTCGTTGTAGGCCGGCACGACCACGGTCATGGTCGGCAGGGCGTCGTCCGGCACGCGTGGGGCGGGGCGGTAGGCGAGCCAGAGCCCGACGCGGATCGCCATGGTCGCGACGAAGACCAGCGACAGGGTCGGGACGAGGGCGCCGGTCGAGAGCTGGCCGAGGTCGACGTGCAGGCCGGCCAGCACCGCCAGCGAGATGAGCCCGAGCGACACCACGGCCACGGCGACCTTGGTCCAGACCGCCCAGGGTGGGTCGTGGATCGGGGCGCTCAGGTGCGCGGCATCCACCGAGGGTGGCTTGGACTCCGCACGACGCTTCACGAGGGGCGCGTCCCGGCGCCGCGAGCGCGCTTGGCCGGCGGGAGCAACGAGGCCAGCGCCTTGTGATCGGTGAGGAGCCCACCCAATGCGAAGTCGAGCACGTGTCGCGCGAGCGCGTCGGGGTCGGGGTGCGGCTCGCTGCCGAGGAGGGCCGCGGCCTCGCGCATGAGGCCGAGCGCGAGGCGCGACAACAGGTCGGTCGGGCCCTCTCGCACGAGGCCCAGGGTCTGCCCCGCGCGGATGGACCGCGCCGCGAGCTCGGCCAGGCCGGCATAGAACGCGTCGAGGTGGGTGCGGGTCTCGGCGGAGACACCGAGCGCCTGGCGAAAGAGGATGTCGGCCAGGTCGGGGTCGTCGGCCACGAGGCCGAAGGCGCGCGCGAGGTTCTTGGCGAGCTGGTCGTAGGCCGTCGCGAGCGACCGCGTATCGACCGGCTCGAGGCTTGCGGTGATGCGCTCCAGGAGGTCTTCGAGGACCGCGCGGAAGGCGGCCTCTTTGCTGTCGAAGTGGAGATAGAAGGTGCCGCGCGCGATGCCGGCCGCCTCGAGGAGGTCGTTCATCGACGTCGCGTGGTAGCCGCGCCGCGCGAACTCGCGTCGTGCCGCCGTCAGGATCTGGGCCCGGCGCGCGACCTTCAGCGCTCGCGCTCGCACCACGCGCCCGTCCTCGCGGGTCGGTTCGTCCTCGGCTGGCGGGGCCTCTCTCACGCGCGGAACGTGGCACAAGCGCCGCGCCGCGCCAACGTTTCTGGTGAGCAGGCTCACTGGCACCTGGCCTCGCCAGGCCTTCTGCGATTCGAACCGTCGCGGGGCAGGGCCTCGGATTGACTGGACTGGCATTCCAGTCTACTTCAATCCGGTCGCGGCGCTCACGGCTCCGCGCATCGCGTCACCGGGCTGACTCGGTCGCGCGACCCGCCCCTCGCAGAAGGTGAGCCGACGTGACTGACCCGCGCACGAGCTCCATCGTCATCGGCCTGGACGTCGGATCGACCACGGTCAAGGCGACGGTCGTCGACCCGCAGACCAAGGCGATCCTCTGGCGCGACTACCAGCGCCATCACACGCGCCAGCCCGAGTGCGTGTTCGACTTCCTCGAGCGCATCCGCGCGGCCTTTCCCGCGGTGCCCGAGTCCGAGCTGCGGGTCTTCGTCACCGGCTCGGGCAGCTCGCCGCTGGCGCCGCACATGGGCGCGCGCTTCGTCCAGGAGGTGAACGCGGTCACGATGGCGGTCGAGGAGCTGCACCCCGATGTCGGCTCGGTCATCGAGCTCGGCGGGCAGGACGCCAAGATCATCATGTTCCGGAAGAACGAGGAGACCGGCGAGAAGCAGGTCATGACCTCGATGAACGACAAGTGCGCTTCGGGCACGGGCGCCACGATCGACAAGTGCATGATCAAGGTCGGCCTGCCCGAGGACGAGGTCTCGCGCCTCGGCTTCGACGCGTCGCGTCTGCACCATGTCGCCGCCAAGTGCGGGGTCTTCGCCGAGACCGACATCGTGAACCTCGTGAAGTCGGGCATCCCCTCGCCCGAGATCATGTGTTCGCTGGCCGACGCCATCGTCATGCAGAACCTGTCGGTGCTCACGCGCGGCAACACGCTGAAGGACCGCGTGCTCCTCCTCGGCGGGCCGAACACCTTTCTGCCGTTCCTCCAGGAGTGCTGGCGTCTGCGCATCCCCGAGACCTGGGACTCGCGCGGCTTCAAGTACGACAAGTCGCGCCCCCTGGACGAGCTCATCTTCGTGCCCGAGGGCAGCCAGTACTACGCGGCCTACGGCGCGGTCCTCTACGGGCTGCACGAGCCGGCCGATGCAGGGCGCTTCACCGGCCTCGCCGGCCTGCGCGAGTTCATCGACCATGGCAGGAAAGCCCACCTCGGGGCGACCGCGGGGCCGGCGCTGGTCACGGGGCCGAGCGAGCTCGAGCGCTTCCGCGAGCAATATCGCATCCCGAAGTTCCAGAGCGCGCGCTTCTCGCCGGGGCAGGTCGTGCGCGGCGTCATCGGTTTGGACGGCGGCAGCACGTCCAGCAAGTGCGTCCTGGTCGACGACGAGGGCACGATCCTGCTGAAAGAGTACACGCTGTCCAAGGGCAACCCCATCGCGGACATGAAGGACATGCTCGCATCGCTGCGGCGCCGCGTCGAGGCCGATGGCGCGCACCTGGAGGTCATCGGCTTCGGGGCCACCGGCTACGCGGCCGACGTGCTCGAGGAGTCCTTGCGCGCCGACGTGAACATCGTCGAGACGGTCGCGCACATGATGAGTGCCGTGCACTTCTTCGGGCCGGATCTCGACGTCATCTGCGATATCGGCGGGCAGGACATCAAGGTCCTGTTCATGCAAAATGGCGATATTCGCAATTTCCGGCTGAGCAACCAATGCTCGGCTGGCAATGGGATGCTCCTGCAGGCCATGGCCGACCAGTTCGGCGTGCCGGTGACCGAGTACGCCGACGTCGCCTTCGGGGCCGGACTGTCGCCGAAATTCTCTTATGGTTGCGCGGTGTTCCTGGATG
>JAEUKJ010000581.1 GCA_016792665.1 Deltaproteobacteria bacterium
GCGGCGCCGCCAAAGGGGTCGGTCTCGAAGACCTCGACGTGTGCCGTGACCTCGCCCTCGCGCACCTCGACGACGTGGCTCGCGCGCACGCCGGCGTGCTCGTACTGGCCCCAGAGGAGGCCGGCCGCGTCGCTCCAGCGCCGCTCGGCGAGCGCCTTCCTGAAGGCGTCGAGGCCGCCAGGGGCGAGCCAGCCGAGCGGCCCAGGGGCCTCGACCCGGACCCCGCGCGTCCGATAGAGCATCGACCAGCGGGCGGTCATGATCATCAAGCCGAGCTCGACCACCGCGACGCCGATCGTGCCGGCCGTGCCGAGCCCCCAGCTACCGATGAGGCGCCCGAGGTAGCCGACCGGCGAGAGCTCCGCGCCGAGCCCCGAGACGTAGTCGAGGTAGGCCATGAAGCCCGTGCCGCCGGTCGCGTGCTCGATGAGCGCCAGCCCGGCCTCGGCCCCGCCGCCCGAGCCGCGCGCGGCGACCAGGTCGACCACGCGCAGGTAGGCGAGCAGGTGCTGGCCGACCCACGCGACAGTGGCGCCGCCGATCATCATGAAGGTGAGGGCGCGCCGATCGCCGAAGCCGAAGCGGCGCGGTCCGATGGATGCAAGGGCTGCGATGAGCATGCCGGCGACCATCGGCGTGAGGAAGGTGATGTAGACCCCACCGACCATGCGCGAGAGCACCCACGCGAAGGCGATGGCCGCGAACATCGTCGCCATGAGGGCCATCGCTGCGCCCACGGCCCGCGTGGTGGTGCGGCGGTCAGCGCGTGGGTCGTTGAGAGGCGGACGCGACGGCGAACCCTGCGCGCGGACGGCGGCGAGGCGGTCCCCCAGGGTGCCGCCCAGGCGTTGGCCCGGGCCGTTGGACGGGTCGAGATGCGAGTCGCTCATTTGCGCCAGAGGACCTCCGGCACGCCCGCGAGCTGCGAGACGCGCCGCGACAAGACGAAGAGGGTGTCCGAGAGGCGGTTCACCCAGGGGACGACCTCGGGGCCGATCGGCTCCTCTCGGCCGAGCGTGATGGCCACGCGCTCGGCGCGGCGGCAGACCGTGCGCGCGAGGTGGAGGAGCGCGTTCAAGCGCGTGCCGCCGGGAAGGACGAAGCTCTTCAAGACGCCCAGGTGCGCGTTCTCGACGTCGATGAAGGCCTCGAGCGCGGCGATGTTCTCGGGGCGGATGAGGGGCTGCCCCGGCCAGCGATCTTCGAGGCGCGTGGCGAGGTCGCTGCCGAGGTCGAAGAGGGCCTGTTGGAGGTCGAGGAACCAGGCGTCGAGGCGCGCGATGTCGGTCGGCGGGAGCTGGGTCCCGTCGCTCGGCGCGAGCAGCTCCATGCGGCAGAGGCCGATGATGGAATTGAGCTCGTCGATGGTGCCGTAGGCTTCGATGCGCAGCGCGTCTTTCGGGACCTCCTGTCCGCCGACGAGCCGCGTCGTCCCGCCGTCTCCGGTGCGCGTGTAGATCTTGCTCAACGTGACCATGCGACGACGACTCCCCAAAGTGCGGCCGGTGCGGGCGTGGGCGCCGCTGGACTCGGAGCCCGCGACCCTGCTAGGTGCTCCACCATTCCCAGGGGGCTGTCAACGCGCGAGTGCCCAGACGCCCATGCCCCCAAGGGCTCGAGGTCCATCGATGCTCCGCTCAGCGCTCTCCGCTTCCCTCCGCCCCTTTTGCCTCGTCGCGCCGCGCTGCGGTCGCCATGCTGTCGGCCTCGTCGTCGCCGGCCTCGTCGCGTGTGGCGGCGAAGACGCGAGCCCGGACAGCGGCGACACGGTCGATGCAGGCGACCTCGCGGCGGACACCGAGGTCGAGGCGGACGTCGCCCACTTCCCGGGCCTCGACATCGACTACGGCGAGGGCGGCGTGAGCCTGCGCTACGACCCGACCGGGGCCGGCTTCACCGCGACCCCGTGGCCGACCGATCGCCTGCGCGACGCGTCCGGGCACATCGACCTCTCGTCCTTCCCCGGCGCCGACGACGGCGGCATCATCGAGCGCTACGCCACCTACGGCGAGGAAGCACTCGACGGGTGGGGTCGCAACAGCGCGATCTATTTCCAGATTACGCCGGCCGGGACGGCGCTCGTCGACGCGGCCTCGCTGCCCTCGGCACAGGTCTCGATGGCCGATCCGAAGGCCTCGGTGCAGCTCGTCGACGTGTCGAGCGGGCCACGCCGCGGGCAGCGTTCGCCCCTGGTCTTCTCGGTGATCGACCGCACGGGCGACCCCTTCATCGCCGCGCCGACCCTGGCCATGCGCCCCGTCTATGGCTTCCCGCTGGCCGACGCGACGCCCTACTGCGCGATCGTCACGCGCGCCGTGCGCGGCACCGATGGGAAGTACCTGGCGCCGAGCGCGGGCTTCCTCACGGCGCTGGACAGCGAGCCGTCGCTCGCCCCGCTGCGCGCGTGGCTCCCCGAGAGCGCGCTCGACCGGCGCGACCTCGCGGCCGCGACCTGCTTCACGACCCAGGACGCGACCATCGACATGCGGCGCCTCGAGGCCTTCATGAAGGAGCGACCGACGCCGACCCCGACCACCCTCGCGTAAGATCGGAAGAGCGTCGTGTAGGGAAAGA
>JAEUKJ010000612.1 GCA_016792665.1 Deltaproteobacteria bacterium
CCCCGGACGCTTCACATGAACGAGGCAACATCGAGGTTGCCTCACCCAGGTGTGGGGACGATGATGCCTCGATGCGTACGTGCCTCTCGCTCGCCCTCGCCGCCCTCCTCGCCCCGACCGCCGCGTGCGCGGGCAAGCCGCAGCTCGCGTTCGAGCGCGAGATCACCCTTCCCGTCAGCGAACTGAGCGGTATCACCCTCATGTCGACCGCTGCAGGGACGGACCTCCTGGCCGTGGGCGACGAGTCCTACGACCTCTTCGTGGTGCCGGTCGTCGGCGACGCCCCCGACCTGGATCGCGTGCGCCGCATCGCCCTCCCGATCCCGTCCCGGAAGGGCGGCTCCGACTTCGAGGGCGTCGCGGTCGACGCCGCGGGAACCGTCTGGGTCCTGCACGAGCCCGGGCACCTCTACGGCTTCGCGCTCGCCGCCGGCGACGCGACGGCCGCGCCTACCCTGGTCCGCGAGGGGCCGATCCACTTCGCGCCCTCGCACCCCCTGGCGGCCGCGTGGGAGGCCGACCCGAAGACCCGCGCCGAGGGCCTGGCCTGGGTCGGGGAGCGCCTCTTCATCGTCAAGCAGAAGGCCCCGGTCGCGCTGATCGAGCTGGCCTGGGTCGATGGCCGCTTCGAGGCAGGCGCCCACTGGCCACTGCCTGGCCTCGACGACGCCTCCGAGCTCGCGGTGCGCACGGTCGGCGGCGTGAGCGAGCTCTTCGTCGTCGGCGCGGACTCGGCCCGCCTCTGCGCCTTCCCGGTCCCGCCTGCGCGCCCCGTCGCGAGCGCCGAGCCCTTGCCGTGCAGCGCCTCCTGGGAGATGCCGAAGCAGCTCGGCTCGGGCAAGCTCCAGTGGGAAGCCCTCGCGTTCTTTCCCGATGGCCGCGCGTTCGCAGGGGTCGACCGCAAAAAGGCGACCCACGCGAACCTCGGGCTCTTGCCGATCCTGCCCTCGCTCGCACCTGGAGGCGCTCAGCCCAACGCGCGCTGACGCCCCGGTCGCGGACGGTCCTCGTCCCCCGCGGAACCCGCCATGCTCGATACCCAGCCCCTCGAAGCCTCGGGCGCCTTCGCGCGCCCCTTTCGCCCGCGCAGAGTCGGCATCGTCGGCGGGGGCACCGCCGGCCTCTTGACGGCGCTGGCACTGAAGGAGTGGCAACCCGAGCTCGAGGTGACCCTCCTCGAGAGCTCGAAGATCCCGGTCATCGGCGTCGGCGAGGCGACCACCCCGCCCATCGTCCCCTTCCTCTTCGGCTACCTCGGCATCGATCCGCACCAGTTCGAGCGCGCCGTGGCGCCGACCTGGAAGCTCGGGATCCGCTTCGAGTGGGGCGCCCCCGAGCCCTGGTACTTCAACTACGCCTTCGGCGACGGCGACCTCGCGGACGCGCAGCGCCACGACGGGCACCCGAACCGCTACGCGATGACGTCGATGCTCATGAGCGCCGACAAGGGCCCGGTCGCCAAGGTCGGCGGGAAGCTCATCCCGCTCTTGAACGAGACGCGCTTCGCCCTGCACCTCGACAACGAGCGGCTCGTCGCGTTCCTGCACGCGCGCGCCCGCGCCGTCGGCGTCACGCTGGTCGACGCGACGCTCGGCGACGTCGAGGTCGAGCGCGGGCACGGCAGCCAGCGGCACATCAAGCGCGCGCTCTTCGACATCGACGGCACCTCCCAGGCGCTCAGCTTCGACCTGTGGGTGGACTGCACGGGCTTTCGCTCGCTGCTCCTGGGCAAGGCCCTGGAGGTCCCCTTCGAGTCCTACGCCGACGCCCTCTTCACCGACACGGCCGTCACCTGCGTGCGCGACAACGGTGGCCAGCCGCGCCCGTACACGACCGCCACCACG
>JAEUKJ010000615.1 GCA_016792665.1 Deltaproteobacteria bacterium
CGGTCTGGCAGTCAGCGTTGGTCGTGCACGCTCCACCGACGACGCGGTAGTGCGCGCCGTCCTGCGGGCGGGCCAGGAGGTGGGCGAAGTGGTCGAAGGCCATGCCGGCCGTCAACACGTTCTCCTTGAAGAACTGGGGTCCGTAAGCCGGCCAGAAGTCGTCGAAGTTGTAGCCTTCCGACTCGGACACGAGCTCGTAGATGTTCTTCAGGAGGCCGAGGCCCTTGGCCGCGTCACGGAGCTTCTCGTTGTAGCGCGAGAACGAGCGGTTGGCCGCCGAGCGCACGCTGAAGTCCTGACGACCACGGCGGTAGTTGTCGAAGATGTGGCCGACTTCCTGCTGGGTGATGAGGAAGTTGAAGAGCTCGTACGCGTCCGCGCCGTTGTCGTTGCGGTAGACCGACAGGTTGCCGAGGTCGGCCCAGTTGTCGGTGCCGAAGCCGTAGGGCACACGCAGGCGGTTCGCGTTCTTCTCGATCGCCGGGCCACCGTTGTAGAAGTTGCCGGCCTCGGTGCCGTTCGGCTTCCGGAGCTGGACCCAGTTCACGTAGTCGACCGGCTGCGTCTTGCAGCTCGTGTACTGACCGTTGACCTGCACGATGAGGCCGTCGAAGGTCGGGTCCCAGGTGCCGTACGCGTCGTCACGCCACGCGGCCGGGCGGAACTGCGCCGGGTCGACGACCTTGCAGTCCTTGACCAGGTCGAACGACTTCTGGAGCTGCGAGTAGTGGATCTCGTCGGCGCCGATCTGCGGCGAGAAGCCGAGGATGCCACCGAAGTTGTCCATCTTGGTGAGGAGGCCCTGCGCGCGAGCGCCGCCGACGTTGTAGCTCGGGTCCGCGAAGACCGAGATGACGTCGCCGTAGAAGAAGCGCGCCGCCGCGAAGTCGTAGGCCGCCAGGCCGTGGAGCTCCTGCGTGCCCTCACCCGGGTAGTCCATGACGGTCGACTGCATGAAGGCCCAGATGTAGTTCGACTTCTCTTCCGGGGTGACCGGGTCGAAGTAGCGGGGACCAACGCAGTTCTCGCCGTCGCTGCTGAGGTCGTTGCAGGCCTGGGTGACGGCGCCGTTCTTGGTGCGGAGCTGCCAGTACTGCGGGCGGTAGCCCCACGCGTCAGCCGACGAGACGAAGTTGTGGCGGAGACCGATCGAGTGCCCCATCTCGTGCGCGATGACGCCCATGTGGGCGCGCTGCGCCAGGAAGAGACGCATCTTCTCGGCGCGGACGTGCTGCTCGGCCTTGCTCTGCGTGGGGTCGAAGTTGCCGAACTTCTTCTGGAGGAGGTTGGCGAGGTCGGAGATCGCGAGCGGGGCCGGGGCTTCGTTCATGATGCACGCGCCGCGCTGGGCCAGAGCGACTTCCTTCATGTTCCTGAAGTCGCGCTGGATGCTGGGGTTGGCGCCGCGCAGCGGGCTGGCGATGTCGAGCACGCTCTGCGTCAGCGGCATGTTGGAGACGCCGCTGTACTCCTGCATCATCGGCGTCATGAGCGCCGCTTCGATCTCGGTGCCAGCGGCAGCCTGACGACGCGCCGCGTAGGTCGCGCGGTTGGACGAGGGCGCCCCGACCTTGGCGGCGACGTTGCGCATCTGCGCCTTGATGGCCTTCGAGATCTCGACGCCGCGGCCACCGTCGGGCAGCGACATGTTCTGGAACTCGGAGGGGTCCTTGCCGAAGGTGTCGGCCATGCGCTTCTGGAACTCGTCACGGTCCATCTTGGACAGTGCGCCGCCCTGCGAAGCGGCTTCGCTGGCCTGCGCCCAGTCCTTCACGTTCTGGCCGTCGGTGATCTCCGAGTCGAGGAGCTCGCCGCCGATGTAGCGTGCGGTGTCGACGATGCTCTGGCTCCAACGGTCGGTGGGCTGCGACCAGACGTTGATGCTGGCGGCGACCTTGCGGCCGGTCAGCGGATCGTCGGCATCGACCATGATGCCCCAGGGCGACTCGTTCTGCGGCTCGCGGATGATGGTGACCTGGTGGTAGCGGATGTCGCCGCGGCGCGCACGGGTGGCACCTTCGCAGGCGGCGATGGTGTCCTCGTCGGTCGGGGCGAGGCAGGCGTCGATGCCGAGGCCAGCGGGCAGGCGCTTGGTGCCGCAAGCCGCGGGGTCGTCGGCCAGCACCGGGCTGTGGCAGAGGACGACCATCTCGTCCATCTTGGCGAGCGCCTTGACGCCCGCCGAGTAGCCGCGCGCGTCACCGATCGAGTCGGCCAGGGCGTTGCACGCGTCCTTGTTGCGGCCCTTGTCGGCGTAGGCGCGGCCGTTCTTGCAGTCGTCGACCTCACGCGCCAGGTTCATGGCGTCGTCGTTCTCGTCCTGCTGACCGTTGTAGACCGGGAAGGCGCTGCAGTCGGCCTCGCCCATGCGCTTGCACTCGGCGTACTTCGCGGTCATCACCGCGGAGCGCATGGCGACGTCCCAGTTGTGGGTCGCCTCGTAGCTGGGCTCCCAGTAGGTGCTGTCGTTGCCCTCGGAGAAGTACCAAGCGATGGGCTTCGCCACGCGGTCGCGATAGGGCAGGGTGCACTTCTGCGAGAACTCGTCGCAGCGCGAGCCGCGACCGACGGCGGCGCACTCGTCCTCGGTGCCGTCGGCGTTCTCGTCGCGGTGCGGGTCCGAGCCGTAGGGGGTGGTCTCCGGGGTGAAGCACTCGACGGCGCCGGTCATGTTGGCCGGGTCGTTGTAGAAGTGGCTGCGCTCCCAGATTTCGTAGCGCGAGATGAAGCGATGCCACTTCGCGTCCGACATGCCGTAGTTGCGCGAGTAGCCGTTGCGGTCGGTCGTGAACGGACCGATCGCCTGGAACTTCTCGCCGTCCCAGTGGGCGGGCTCGTAGTCGGTCTTGGGAACCTTCAGGAAGGCCTGGCGGATGGTGAGCTCCGCCGGGTTGCAGTTGCCCGAGGGGGCCGAGCCGCCGAGGAAGTCATTGTCGAGGAAGCAGGCCGGGAAGGAGTCGATGCCCCAGTCGAAGCCCGAGAGGTCGATCTCCTGCGGCTTGGCGAAGGCCTTCGTCGTGATGTCGAAGTAGCCGTCCTCGAAGGCGAAACGCGGCGCGTCGGGGTCCTTCGGGTCGTTGATGTAGTACGCCATGGGCTCGTACTTCACGCCGCCGTAGACGCCCATCATCGACAAGGTGTCGAAGTCGTAGGTGTCGGTCGCGAGGTTCGCCGACCAGTCGACGCGCATGTAGCGACGCTCGTACCACGGGCGGTCCGAGGCGTTCTCTTCGACGATGTTCAGCTCTTCGCCGGTCGTCGAGTTGTAGGCCTTGACGATGTCGAAGTGCTTGTCGATGCGGTACATCGCAGCGATGACGCCGTCGTTGGTCGTCGGGCCGGCGCCCTTGCCGTCCGAGTCCGCGATGCGCTCGTAGGTGATACGCGCAATGAGGTAGTTCTCGGTCACCTGGAACTTGATGCGCGACAGCGGCTGCGCATAGGTGTTGGTGAAGAGGCCGTCCTGGGTGGCGCCGAAGTTGACATCGACGAGCGTGCCCTGGTGGTAGAACTCAGGGTCGTCCGACGAGTCCTGGAGCTTCTCGCCGACGAAGAACTGCTTGTCGAGGTAGTCAGGCTGGACGCGATCGATGGCGGGGCGCTCTTCGGCGCAGCCTCCGAGCGCGACCAGCGTGGAGATCGCGGTGAAGCCGAAGATGCGCTTCATGGTTTGATGACGGATGAGACGGGACAAGGCTCAGTTCTCCTCGGTGAGGGTCTGGATGAGGGCGGCGACGTCGAGTCGCAGGTCGAGGTACAGGGTCGAGAAACGGTTGACGAACGGGGCATAGCGATCCCCGTTGGAGGCGAGCTGCGGGTTGATGGTGAAGAGCCCGAGACGCATCTCGAGCGGCTTCCAGAAGCGGGCCGAGACGCCGACGTCGCCCATCATGGCGAAGCGCTGGTCGGCCGGCTCGAGCTCGGTGTGGCTCACGCGCGAGTCGTCGACGTCGTCGTAGAGCCAGGTGGTGTAGAGGCCGAAGCTGGCCGACAGCGAGAGCCAGTCGGTGAACGCGAGGTCGGCGTCGAAGGTGTTGGCGACGCGGAAGCTCGGGTTGCGGTAGCCGGTCGAGAGCAGGCTCTCGCACGCGATGGCGCTGCCCGCCGAGCAGCCGGGGATCTGCGGGGTGTCGGTGGCGCCGGTCGTGTACTCGTGGAAGTACTTCGTGAAGCGCAGGGAGTAGCCGAGCGAGAGGCCCGAGAGCACGCTCTCGAAGGTCTTGGCGAGGCGGAGGGACGGCGCCACGGCGAGCATCAGGGTATCACCCTGCGACGAGAGGCTCGTCGGGAAGGTGAAGCCCAGGCCGGCCGAGATGTCGATGCCGGCGCCCGGAATCTTCGCGAAGCGCGAGGCCGACAGCGACAGGGTGGTGTCGTCGAGGGTCGTCTCGTTGGCGCGCGTGTTCGAGTCCGCCTGGGTGTACTCGTAGTTGAACCCGAAGGTGGCGCCGACGCTCCACACGTCGTCGAACGAGAAGCGCGGGGCGAGCTCGAAGCTCATCACCACGGTCGGGTTGTAGGTGAGGTCGGCCGCCCGGTCGAAGGAGAGGGTCGTGGCCGAGTGGCGGAGCGCGATCTCGGAGCCGCGCCACGCGGACTTCGCCTTCTTCTTGTCGGCGGGCTGTGAGGCGGTGGCCGTGACCTCGGGCGTGACCGCCGTGGGCTCGTCGGTCGACGCGCTCACCTTGGCGACTGCGTCGGCTAGGGGCGTGCGGGTCGGGTCGCCCGGCTCGGCCTGGCCCCCCTTGCCGATGACGATGACGATACCGAAGGCCAGCCAGGGGGCCAGTCGGCGAAGGAGCGAAGGACGACGGAGCGTCTCTCCGGCGCGTGGGACGAGGGGTTGCAAAGGGCCTCCAATGGCCGGGAACTGGCGTGGGCCGCCGCGATGGGCGGCAGCTCAGGTGCAGCCGTCCCGGCGAGCGAGGCGGACCCTACGCGAAAGTTTCCAGGGCGCGAAGTTCCAAACGACGGTCGCGTGCTTGGAGGTCGTTCGCGAATCGAAACGAAGGGGTCATGAGCGCGCAAAGTGAAGCGCTGTGATGCGCCAGGCCGCGTCCGGGGGGCACCGCTGGCCATGAAGGCCGCACGGCTGGCCGGTTCTCTCGAGCGAACGTGCACGAGGGCCGAGTGCGAGCCCGAGCCGCGTCACTCGCCGTCGGGCGCCTCCGAGCGGGCGGGGCGCGGCGCCGGGCGGGTGAGGACGGGCGCGGGGCCGTCGCCGTCGCTGAGTGCGATGGCCGAGGCGAGGTCGTGGAGATCGGGGGGCGAGAACGTCTTGAGGAGGCTCGCCTGCGGGCGCATGCGCATGATCCTGATGGCGCCCTGGGCCGCGAGCTGCATGACCCGATAGAGGAGGCCATCGGGGCGCTCGCCCGCGACGTGCGTGGTCAGGTCGGGCAACGGGCAGTCGATCGTCATGATGCCGTCGTCGACCGAGGCCTTGGCTTCCGGGAAGATGCCGCGGATGAGGCCGAGCATGGAGTCGTTCTCGGCCAGGACCTCGAAGCGGAAGACCCGCACGCCGCGCTCGGCGGCCGCGCGGACGAGGCGCTCGAACAGCATCCGTCCGAGCCCGCGGCCCTGGGCTTCGTCGACGACCGCGATGGCAGCCTCGGCAATGGTCGGGTCTTCGAGACGGATGAAGCGCGCGACGCCGAGGCCGCCGCGGTCGTCCTCGTAGCCGACGCCGATCGCCAGGTGCCGGTCGTGATCGAGCTCGGTGAGGTAGGCGAGCTCTGCATCGGAGAGGTGGTCGCGGTGCGAGAAGAAGCGTCGATAGCGGGACTCTGGCGACATACGCTGGAGGCCACGCGCGAGCATGCCCTTGTCGTCGGGCCGGATCAGCCGGAAGACGACCTCGGACCCGTCCTTCAACGTGGCCGTCTCGCGGTACTGGTCGTGGATCGTGCGTGGCGAGTTCATGGTTCCGAACGCCTCCATGGGAGAGGATGTCTCACGGGGCCCGTCGTTCACCGCGCGAAAAATCGCGTGGCACGTCACGACCGCCATTTGTCACGAGTTCGAAGCCAAAGGGTATCGAGCGTGTCGCGGCAGGCATAACCTTGCGGTTGACGTGCGTGGTTCGTTTCTACTAACCTCTACTCATATCGCGTGAGCAACCGCTCCGCGGTCCCCCCTCTAAATCCCTTCGAGAGGGCCACGGAGGCCTACCGTCACGGGCCTCGCGGCTGCGAACCAGCAGCACCAGTTTTCTGGTGATGTCGGACGACGCCTTCGTGGATGCTGCACGTTTCTCGTGTGCGGGCGCTTGTGCGCGCAGCACGAAGGGAGTCGTCCCCGACACGGTCACCCCGGGTCCGGGTTGCTTTTCGTCTCGCTGGGCGGCGCCTCCGCGCTGCCCGCACTATGGCGGCATGATCGCGAGCAGCTGGAAGTCCACGCCGAGCTCACGGTGTCGGCGTGGCGGGAGATCGGCCGCGCCCGAGCGCGCAGACGCCATGCGAGCGCCTGCCCTCTTGCCGGCCCATCGTCGCGCGAGTCGGCCCCAGCCTTCGAGTTGATCGCGCCGGAAGCGCGAGCGCTCAGCCTCGAGGGCGGCCTCGAGGTGAACCGTGGCGTCACCGAAGCGCCCAGATCTCAAGGCGATCCCGCCTGCCAGGTGGCGATACGAAGGGTCGTCGGGTGCGGCGCGGACCGCGGCTTCGATCGCGGCCTCGACCGCCGCTTCGTCGGCTCGCACCGACTCGAGGCGCGCGGCCTCCATGAAGTGGGCGAACCCGACGCTGCGCGGGCCGCGGCTCCAGCTGCCTTCGGGCCCCAGGACGGTCGGGGTCTCGATGACCTCGGCGCCGCGCTCGCCCCAGCGCCAAGGCACGGCCACCCAGGGGCCGGCGCTGGTCGGCGCCGATCCGGTACCGACCCAGACGACCTGGCGTGAGGCGTCGACGACCACGCTCTGGATCGAGATGCTCTGAGCCAGGCAGTCTCCGGTCGCGCGCTCCCAGCCCGGCACGTCGCCCGCCTCGTGGCTGCCGAGGAGGGCCATCGCGTCGGCGACCCCGAGGCCCTGGCCGTTGCGGTCCTGGCGGGTCTCGGCGATGGCCTCGAGACGTCGGCGCATCGCGGCCTCGCGCCCGTCGGAGTAGCGGACCCAGGCCTCGGAAGGGGCGATCTCACCGCGCTGCATGACCGGCACCCGGTAGCGGTTGGTGACCGCGAGGAAGCTCTCGTTCGGGCGCGGCAAGGCGACCGCCGAGCGGCCCGCGTGCAGCTCGATCGAGATCGCCGCGTGCTCACGCGCGGAGCTCACGATGAGGGCCCAGGTCGAGGCCGAGCGCCGTTCGCTGGCGATCGCGACCGCCTCGGTCAGGGTCCGCGCCTCGCGCGCGATGCGGTGCCCGAGGTCGACCACGCCCGCCCCGTCGAACGAGACCTCGCGATGGAAGCGGGTGTGCGCCGTCACGGTGATCCCGGCCTCGTTGAAGGCCGTCACCCCCGGCACATCGGCCCCGCGCGTCGCCACGAACCCGTAGCGGAGTCCGTGTGCCGGCGCGCAGAACACCACGGTCGGGGCGCGCTCCCAGATGCCGATGCCCGGCAGATCGAAGTTGCGCGCGTGGAGAAGGCGCCCGTCCTCGCTCGCCTCTCCCCAGATGGCGAAGGTCGAGCACGCGCCGGGCTGGGCCAGTCTGCCCGCGTCGTGAGCGAGCCCCCAGCGGCCGAGGAGCCCGACGGCGTTTTGTGCCGCGTCCAGGACGAGGAGGTTCCGGCGTTCCTCGGCGGGTCGGCCGAGCGCGGTGATGAAGGCCTCGGTCCGGTCCCGCAGCAGCGCCGGGCGGGCCGCGTCGAGGCGCGTGAGCCCTGCGCCGAGGAGGCGATTGAGCGCGGAGATCAAGACGCCGCGCCCGCGATCGCGCCGGCCTGCGCCGAGGAGGCGCGCCGGCAGTCCAGCGTAGAACGGCAACGTGTCCTGCCAGCCGCCGAGCTCGCGGGTGAGCTCGCCGTGCTGCCGGCCCATGGCCACCTCGTCGCCGACCAGGCCGAAGATCGTCAATGGATTCATGCTCGAACTCCGTTGGAGGACCAACGCCGAAGGCCAGCCAGGCTGCCCGATGGCTTGATCACGATCCGTCCTGCGCCGTGGGGGCGCGCTTGAGTGGCAAGAGGACCGTCTCCCAGAGGAGGGTGCCGACCGGGCCGATCGGCATGCCGCGGGTGACCCGATGCACGAGCGCCCCGTCGATGAGTGCCGCCACGAGGTCGACCACCGCGCGCGGGTTGCAGGGGGCGACCTGGCCGCGGGCGATCCCTGCCTCGAGCTGGGCCACCGCCGCCTCGACCAGCGGCAGGAAGTGGCGATTGGTCACCTCGACCACACGTCCGGGCTCGTCGCCCTCGGCATGGCCCCAGAACGATACGAGCGCGAGGAGGTAGGGGCCCTCGCGATCGAAGAAGTCCCAGACGCCCTGGG
>JAEUKJ010000655.1 GCA_016792665.1 Deltaproteobacteria bacterium
GTGGAAGCCGCGCGCGAAGTGGGGCGCCAGCGCCGTCAGCACCAGCGCGCGCTCGTCGCTGCGCAGCCCATGGAGCCCCGTCAGGTCCCGAAAGCGCAGCACCTCGGGGTCACTCAGCGCCTCACGCCGTGCGATGAGCTCACGCCCCTCGGTGTAGGCCTGAGCCAGCTCGGGCGCCATCGGCACGCGGTGCGGCTCGAGGTTCTCGCCGAGGAAGCCCACCGCCAGGACCTCGCGTGGCGAGAGCCCGGTGCTCACGGCCGCATGCGTCAGCACCGACTCGCGATGGACCAGGCGGATCCGGACGAGCTCGAGGAGATCGCGGACGTGCTCGAGTGAGCTCGTGTAGGGTCGAACGTCCATCTCGGAGCCTCTCGCTCGCGTCGCTTACGTTTTCGGTGCCCGGCCGCGCGGGGACCACACGCCGACTTTGCCGCGGGTTCCCGAGGCTGCCCATGAGGGAACCCTACGGGCACGTCAGTCGGTCTTGTCCTTCTTGCCCTTGTCCTTCTTGCCCGTCCCGTGGGGCCGCCCGGCCTTGACCATGACGTCATTGAACCAGGTGCCCTTGTAGTTCTCGAAGACCTGGTCCTTGGCCTCCTCGTCCTCGCCGGCGCCCTTCATGTCCTTGAGGTAGTTCGCGAACGTCGCCTCGTCGATGACCGAGAACTCGATCTCCTTGTCGAACGCCGCAAACAACGCGCGCTTCACGGTCATCGTGCTGTTGCACCGGTTCCCGTCGATCCACGCGACGCGGTCCCCGACGTTCAGGTGGCCTTCGGCCGGGCCGCCCTTCCGCACCGACTTGACCTTCAGGAAGTTCGGCTTGTCGATGCGGTCCTTCAGCTCCTTCGGGACCGCCGACTGCTCCCAGGTGACCCCGATGTCGGCCTCGTTGACGTAGGCTTCGTTGTCGTCAACGCCGCCCTCGACCTCGGCCCCCTCCTTGCCCTTCTTGGCCCACTTGAGGATGCCGTTGTAGGCGCTGTCGGGCATGGCGATGCCGCCCTTCGAGACATCGGGCGCGGACTGGCCGGCCGCCTCGACGAAGCCCTTCGCGAAGCCCGTGCAGTTGTAGTGGTAGACCGAGTACTTCGCGGTGCGCTTCGAGTCGGCGTACTTCAGGGCGTTCTGCGCCTGGGCGAGCGTGACCGGGTAGGTCATCGTCGCCTTCTCTGCCCCTTCGTGCGCCGTGTCGGGGTTCCGCACGATGCCCTGGATGTAGGACTTGAACGGGTTCTGGCTGTACCCGGCGGCGGTCCCGAGCTCCCCCTGGAGGTCTGGCCAGAAGCCGAACGAGTCGGCGTACTTGCCTCCATTCCGGAGGAGGTTCTGGTGCTTGCCGGGGATACCCTTGGGCATGCGCCCCATGGGCTCGGGCTCGATCGAGACCCAGGTGTGGCCGACGAGCCCCGACTTCATCTCGGAGAGGCCGACGTGCCGCGACTCGAGGTCCACCATCAGGTGGATCTTGCCCCAGAGCCCGTTGGGGACGTCGTCGCTCTCGAGGTCCTCGAACTCCTGCGCGGGGACGAGGTTGTTCAGCCGCTCGAGCTCCTTGGCCGACTGCTTGTCGGTCGCACTGCGCTTGGCCTTCTTCTTCTTGTCGGTCTGGCCGGTGCTCGGCTTGGACGTCGTCTGGGTCATGCCTCGGTCTCCGCGGGGACGAGCTTGATGGAGTCGATGTTGGCGCGAACGGCGCGGTGCCCGGTGCCCGTGCCGGTCAGTCGGACCCGGTCGCCCACCACCGGGGCGCGGCCGAGCTTGTGCGCGAGGCGGGCCCGGTCCATGGCGACGTCGATCGTCGTGCCGGGGGTCACCCCCTCGACGTCGATCGTAAGGGTCTCGGGCGCCACCGTGAGGGTGACGACCCCGCGCTCGTTTCGGCCGGTCTTGTCGGTCGGGAGGTCCTTCACCGCGACCACTGACCCGACGCACACGACCTTCCAAGTGTCTCGCATCTGATTGTTTCCTAGAACGAAGCCGGCGCAAGCACGCACCGGCCCGCAATTAGCGGATCCGTCAAGCGACACCAAGACCCTTCACCGCCCACGCACTTTTCTCGAGACGGGCGACGACCGCTCGGCCGAATCGCGCTTGACCGCGGCCTCGCCCTCGGGGAGATTCCCGCCGTCATGACCGCCCCCCGGTCGACCCGCTGCCTCCGCCGGAGCATCCATGGACTCGAGCATCGTTGATCGTGATGGCCAGTGCCCGCGTTGCGCCTCGAAAGAGATCGAGCGCGAGGTCATCCTCCAGACGAGCGCGCGCGTCGTGTCCGGTGTGGTCTTCTTCTGCGAGGTCTGCGGCCTGACGCGCCGCGGGCTCGCGAGCGACCGCGAAGCCTGGTGGAACCTCCACCGCGAGTGGCGCTCGCCACACGTCCCCGAGGAGAGCTGGGAAGAGTTCGAGGCCCGCTGGCCCAAGAAGGTCGAGCGCGCGACTTACGGACGTGCCGAGCCGCTGGGCCCGACCCTGCCGCGCGTCCCCGAGCGCTGATTACCACCTGTTCGAGCTCCCAGCGGCGAGGCTTGCCCCACCCGGAGCCGAACAATCCCGAAGGCCGGCCATCGTCAGGCTGCCCCAGGGTGTGATCCCGCGCTCTCCGTCCCCTTGGTCGACCTCGCGAGACAAGCGATGCGAGAGGCGCTACCATGCCGCCGCATGTCGACCCCCCGCGAGCCCGATTCCAAGGAGGACCGGCGCGCCGATTCCACCACCGAGCCTCCGCTCGAGGATCCGGCCGGCCTGCCCCGATACCGCCGTCCGCCCGGGGAACAGACCGCCATCCTTCATCGCTCACGGCCCGTCCGCCTCGACGAGACCCCAGGCGTCACCGGCTTCGGCCTCGGCGCCACCGGCCTCCTGGGCGATGACGACCCCGGCCGCCGCAAGACCCTCCACGAAGGCCCCGACAAGTCCCTCGCCGAGCGCGTCGGCCTGGCCTCGCTCGCGACGCCCGTCGCCCTCTTGAGCCTCCCCGGCGAGCGCGCCTTCTCCGTCGCGCCGACCGCCCGCACCGGCCACTATCACCTCGGCGAGGTCCTCGGCGAAGGCGGCATGGGTCGCGTGCATGCCGCCAAGGACCTCGACCTCGGCCGCACCGTGGCCTTGAAGACGCTCCGCGAAGAACACCGCGGCAGCCCCGCCTACATCCGCGCGCTCGTCTTCGAAGCCCGCCTCACCGGCCAGCTCGAGCACCCCAACATCGTCCCGGTCCACGAGCTCGGCGCGCTGCCCGACGGCTCGCCGTACTACACGATGAAGCTCGTCGGCGACCTCTCGCTGCAAGACGTCCTGCGCCAGCTCCGCGAGGGCCGCACGCTCGCGACCAAGCACTACACGCGCAATCGCCTGCTCCAGTACTTTCGCGGCATCTGCATGGCGGTCGAGTACGCCCATGCCCGCGGCGTCATCCACCGCGACTTGAAGCCCGACAACGTCCTCATCGGCGAGTACGGCGAAGTCCAGATCCTCGACTGGGGCGTCGCGCGCGTCCTGCCCCATGACGGCCGCCCGAGCTACTTCGCTGGCCGCGTCGAAGAGTCCGGGGTGGTCGTCGGCACCCCGCACTACATGTCGCCCGAGCAGGCCCGCGGCGACACCCAGCTCGTCGACGCGCGCAGCGACGTCTACTCGCTCGGCGTCATCCTCTATCAAATCCTCACCCACACCCTGCCCTTCGCCAAGACCAACACCGTCGAACAACTCGACGCGCTCCTCTCGGAAGAGGTCACGCCCCCTTCGCGCCGCGCCCCCGACAAGGACATCCCGCCCGCGCTCGAAGCGATCTGCATGCGCGCCCTCGCCCCGCGGCGCGCCGACCGTTGCCCCTCGGCCCGGGCCCTCTGGGACGACATCGAAGCCTTCCTCGAAGGCGAGCGCGAGCGCGAGCGCCTGCGCGAGCTCGCCGATGCCCTGACCGCCGAGGCCGACAGCGCCGCGAGCCGCTTCTACCGCGCCTCCGAAGAGCTCCTCGGGCTGGAAGCCGAGGTCGCCAAAGACGAGCTCAACGCGCGCCACCTCGACCCGCTCGACACCAAGAAGACCGCATGGGAGCGCCGCCTCCGCGCCGACGAGCGCCGCATGGTCGAGGCCCGCCTCTTCGCCGAGGCCGTCACGGGCTTCCAGCGCGCCCTCGCCTACGTCCCCGGACACCCCGCCGCCCGCGCCCGCATCGTCGACCTCTACCGCCATCGCGCCCAGCTCGCCCGCATCCGCGGCGACATCAGCGAGCTCATCCTCTACTCGGATCTGGCACGCGCCATCGACCCGCCGCCGCCCGACTCGTCCGGGCGCATCAACATCCGCAGCTACCCCGAGGGCGCCGCCATCCGCATCCTCGAGCTGCGCAGCGACGGGGCCCAGCTCGCGGTCGCCACCACCGCCCCCGCGGTCGACCTGCGCCTCCGCCCTGGCAGCTACCTCGTCTGCGCGACGCTTCCCTCTCACGCCGAGCGCCGCGAGACGGTCGTCATCGAACCCAACGGCACCGAGCAGGTCCTGCTCTCGCTCTCGCCATGGGACTCGGCGCTGCCCGTCGTCGCACGCGGTGACGACCTCACCGCCATCCGCGAGGCCTTCAACGCCGTCATGGCCGAGCGCCGCCTCGGCTCGCTCATGGTCACCGGCGAGGCCGGCCTCGGCAAGCGCAAGCTCCTGGACGAGTTCGGCTCGTGGCTCGACCGGCTGCCCCAGGTCGTCGTCTACGGGGCCGTCCGCATGGACGCGATCCACCGCCACGTCCCTTTCCACGCCATCGCCGAG
>JAEUKJ010000691.1 GCA_016792665.1 Deltaproteobacteria bacterium
CGACTCCGATCGCGTCAACTTCCAGAAGGAGGGCTACTCGAAGGAGGAGCTCCTGGCCGGGCTCGCCCTCGTGCTGCCGAAGAACGTCTGGCAATATGTCGTGCAGATCCCACGCATGGCGAGCCTCGGGCGGAAGTTCGTCCTGCAGGGGGGCACGCAGCACAACCTCGCCGCGTTGAAAGCGCAGGTCGACTACATCAAAGAGCGCGTGCCCGACGCCGAGGTCTACGTGCACCCGCACACCGGCGAGGCGGGCGCCATCGGAGCCGCGATGGAGACCCTGCGCGTCGTGAAACGCAAGGGCTCGACCCGATGGATCGGCGTCGATGCGGCCATCGCGCTCGAGTACACGACCAAGAACGATGAGGAGACGCGCTGCCACTTCTGCCCGAACGAGTGCAGCCGCACCTTCATCGACACGCGCACGCCCGACGGCACGACGAGCCGCTACATCTCGGGGTTCTCGTGCGAGAAAGGCACGGTCGAGGACCTCGCGTCGCTCAAGACGCTCCAGAAAGAGCGGAACAAGATCCGCAAGCGCTACCCGAACCTCGTGGAGTACGAGGCCAAGCTGGCCTTCCGGCAGTTCCGCGAGCCGCGCCCGCTGCCGCTCGCCGGCACGCCCAAAGACGACGTCGTCGTGCGCCAGTCGCTCTTTGGCAAGGTCACGCGCGAGGTCGTCCAGCGCGGCTTCCTGCGCTCGTCCGAGGCCGCGCGGCGCCGACGCGAGGCGATGCGCATCGGCATCCCCAAGGCGCTCAACATCTGGTCGACCGCACCCTTCTGGCGGACCTACTTCGAGACGCTGGGGCTCGACACCCGCCACGTCGTGTTCTCCGACGACACGACCGAGGAAATGTGGCTCGCGGGTGGCAAATACGGCTCGGTCGACCCGTGCTATCCGGCCAAGGTCTCCCAGGCGCACATCCACCACCTCTTGTTCGAGGCGCACTCGGAGGACAAGCCGCTCTCGTACGTGTTCTTCCCGTGCATCACGCATCTGCCGAGCCAGCTCGCCAACACGATGGACTCGGCCGCGTGCCCCATCGTCGCGGGCACGCCCGAGGTCATGAAGGCGGCTTTCACCAAAGAGGTCGACTTCTTCGCGACGCGCGGCATCGAGTATCTCTCGCCGGCGGTGACCTTCACCGAGGAGAACCTCCTGGAGCGTCAGCTCTTCGAGACCTTCGGTGAGCGCCTGGACGTGACGCGCGACGAGCACGAGTTCGCGGTCGCCGAGGCGTGGGAGTCGATGCGCGAGTTCGACCGCACCATGCAGGAGAAGGGGCGGCAGATCCTCGCCGAGATCGAGCGCGACGACCAGATCGCGCTGCTGATGCTCGGGCGTCCGTACCACTCCGACCCGGGCCTCAATCACTCGGTCATGGATGAGTTCCAGGTCCTCGGCTACCCGATTCTCTCGATGCGGTCCCTGCCGCGCGACCCCGAGACGCTGGCCCGCCTCTTCGGCAAGGATCTCGCCGACGGCCGCATCTCCGACCCGCTGGCACTGGACGACGTGTGGCCCGAGGCCTACTCCGCGAACTCGGCGCAGAAGGTCTGGGCGGCCCGCTTCGCCGCGCGCCATCCGAACCTGGCGGTGCTCGATCTTTCGAGCTTCAAGTGCGGCCACGACGCCCCGACCTACGGCATCATCGACAGCATCATCGGCACCGCCGGCACGCCTTACTCGGCGCTCCACGACATCGACGCCAACAAGCCCACCGGGTCCATCCGCATCCGCGTGAAGACCTACGCGCACTCGCTGTCGCTCCACCGTGAGCGTCTCGAAGACCTCGCCCAGCAGAAGGCGGCGTTGGCCTATCGGATCGACGAGAAGCGGGTCGAGCTCTTGAAGATGAAGCAGGCGCAGATCGCGGCGCGCCACGGCAAGAACGACCCCGCGCTCGAGGCCC
>JAEUKJ010000693.1 GCA_016792665.1 Deltaproteobacteria bacterium
GCTCGGCAAGGTGACGGCGCTGGTCGAGGATCGGCGCGGGCGCCCGATCGTGCATCTGGACGCGAGCAAGGCCAAAGAGCTCGGCAAGGTCGACCTGAAGAGCCTGCCGCCCACGGTCTTGAGCTGGAAGGCCGAGCTCCTGGACAAGCAGCTCTTGTGGGGTCGGCCGATGCCGCTCGCCAAGTGGCTGGCTCTGTTGCCGCACGTGCCCCTGCCCGAGCCGCGCGGCGACGGGACGATCAAGGCCGAGGTCCCGCGCGACCTGCCGATCGGCGCGCTGCTCGAGCTCGACCGGAACCTGCACACGTTGGCGCGCCTCCTGCCGCGGCTCCTGGCACCGCACGTCGTCTCGAAGGAACGTCAGGGTGGCTGGCTCGCCCTGGTCAGCAACGGCGAAGGCGGCTTCTGGGTCGAGATCGTCACCGACTGGATGGACGCGCTCATCACCACGCTCGAGTCGATGCGCGATCTACGCCACGGGCTGCCCGACGACGACGCGCTCGCGAGCCAGCTCGACAGCGAGCTCACGACCCTCGAGCAGCGCGCCTTCGAGTGCAAGGACGCGCTCGAGAGCGCGCGCATCCCGTCGCTCAAGAACGCATAGCAGGTCAGTTGCACCCGCCGGCAGCCTCGCTCCGCGAGGCCTTGTGCGAATTCGGCACACAGGCCTGCGCGTTGCAGGCCTGCATGTGCGACGGCGATCAGGTGTCGCTACGCGGCGCCACTTTGAACGACCCCACCGGGTCGTCGAGGCTCGGGCCTCCGCAGCGTCGCCCGCCTCGTCACTTGGCGGGCTCGCTGCCGCAGGCCAATTCGCTGTGGAGCGTGCAGGTCGGCGTCTCCCCACAGAGGTTCAGCGCGAAGGCATCAGGGCAGCTCAGACCGCTGGCCGCACCGGCGCCGGTCGAGACCTGGAAGGTGGCGCCCCCGGTCCGGAGGTTTGCGGTCGAGAACACGATGTTTCCGAGGTAGTCCGCGGCCGCCATCTGCGTCGGCGTGCTGACCGACCCCGGCGTGAAGGGGCCCGAGATCTCGGCCCCGAACGCCGCGGGCCCGTTGAGGTTGAGTCCGAAGAGCTCGACGACGTGGCTGCCCGCCGTAAGCGGAATCCGCAGCACATTCCAGCTGCGGAAGTTCAGCGGACTCTGCGACTCATAGAAGTCGACGCCATCGACCCGGATGAGGACGCGGTTGTCGCCGGCGATGCCGACCAGATAGTCGCCGGCCGTGTTCAGGTTCAAGCACTGTGAGAACCCGATCCATTGGTTGAGCGGGGCCTTGTGTAGCACGGCTCCGGTGTCCTGGCAGGACCACACCCCGACGGTGCTCAGGCGTCCGACCCAGGGTGATCCCACTCCGCCGACCTGCAAGCAGACCGCGGGATCGGTGCACAGGGCACCGGTCTGGCTCGATCCATCGTCGTTGTACTCGAAGCTCGACGGCGTCGCGCTGGCCGCGAAGCGCGCGCCGAGCATCGAGTAGGCGTTGTTGCTGTCACCCGCACAGACCGCGAGGGCGGCGCCGGCCTGGGTCGGCGCAACGGACAACTCCCGAACGCAGCTCGTCCCTGTCGGATTGGGCGAGAATCCGAGCTCGCAGACGCACCCCGACGCCTCCGGCTCGCAGTTGGTGTGCGGGAACGTGTGCGACTCGTCGACCTGGACGTACTCGGTGCGGACCGACGCCGCGCTCTCGCCGGCCTTGACCTCGTTCAGCGCGTGCGCGCCGCAGGTCAGCACACCGTTGGTCAGGATCTGTCGACTCCAGACGATCCGCGGATAGGTCGTGTCGGCCGGCGTCGTGTTGGCGGTGAGCGCACCCTCCGCGGCCGTGGTGCTCCACGACAGCGTGCAGTTCTGCGCCGCCGCAAAAGCCGCAGAATCCAGCCCGAGCGCGACATTCCAGTACTGCTTCTCGAAGGCCGTGAAGGCTTCGTCACCCTCGTAGGTCGCGGCGGCGAAGAGCACGGGGCTGTTCTCGGTGATGTTGCCCGGACCCTGCGACGGGTCGATGGTCCAGCTCCCGTTGTCGCAGGTCAGCGTGATCGAATCGGCGTAGAGGCAGGTCTCGGCCCCCGAGGTGCACGCGAAGCCCAGGACCGCGGTCAGGTCGCGCTCGCCACCGGGGCGATGCAGGAGCTCGGGCACGCAGTCGAGCTTGGCCGAGCAGAAGATGTCTTCGAAGTTGACGGCGATATCGAAGAAGCCCTGCTTGGCGTCGCGCATGATGGTGATGTTGAACTCGACCAGCGTGTCGGCGTTCTCGCGACATGGCCGCTCGAGCAGACACGGCTTGGAGGCCTTGCAGGGGTTCTGGTACTCGCTCACGGCGAGCGTGCCAGGATCGCTGGGATCGCTGACGTCGCAGCCCGCGGTCGTACACAGCCCCTCGAGCACGAGGCTCGTCGTGTTGATGCGACCATCGGGATCCGCGTCACAGGTCCCGATGTACGAGACACTGCCGCGCGCGTCGCCGTAGCGGGTCGCGCACACCGAGGACTTCGTCCAGACCACCGAGCTCGGCCCGATCGCGTCCTTGCCGACATTGTAGACCGTCAGCGTGTAGCAGGCGTCCGCGACGTTGTTCAGCGTCAGCGGCGCTACCCCGATCTCGAGGTGCGGACCCGACGGCCCCGATGCCTGGTCGGAGCACCCCAGCGCGCTGGACACGAGGAGGGTCGTGACGATAGAGGCCGACCTGACGAGCATTTGTGCTCCAGAATGTCGCGGGTTGACGAGACGATGGCATCCGCGTGGCCATCGCGTAAATCCACGGGGTACGCGATCTCGCGGAGCAGCGCCAACCAATTGGTCACAAGTCAGACCGAAGATGGATCGGCTCAACCCTTCGCTACTACTTACGGAAGGTCGGTTCGGTTCGACGATGATGATCTCGGCCTTCAGGTCTGCATGGTCGATGAAGTCACCGCGATGAAACGGCAGGGACCGAGCGAATTGAGTGCGATATTCGCATCCAGAAAGTGTCCGGCCATGGGATGAATGTCGCGAGCGGTCACACTCATCACCACGCTCGAGTCGATGCGCGAGGTCAGTTCGGCGCACAGACCTGCACGTTGCAGGCCTGCTGCGTGGACGGGCGGGCGCCCTGACACGAGGTCTCGGGCCCGAGCGTGCCGTTCTCGTTGACGCACGCGAAGGTGCGCGTCTGGACGCCGCCGCCGCAGGTCTTCGAGCACTCGCTCCACGGGTCGACGCGCCACGCGAACACGTTGCACGCGCGCGTCTCGAGCGGCGGCTTCGCGCCAGCGCAGGCATTGTCGCCCAGCACCGTGTCGTTCGAGGCGTCGATGCAGACCGCGCTGCGGCTCTGGGTCCCGTTGGCCGGTGCCGAGCATTCGCCCCAGGCCGCGCGTCCCCAGCGCACGCAAGGCTCGGGATTGCAGGCCTGCTGGGTCGCGACCGGCGCGCTCGAACAATTGAGGTTCGGCCCGACGGCGCCGTCCTCGTCGACGCAGGTCACGGTGCGCGTCTGGAGGCCGCCGCCGCACAACGCCGAGCACGCGCTCCAGTCGGCCGCGCGCCACGAGAAGACATGGCACGGGCGCGTCTCGGAGGCGGGCTTCGAGCCGATGCACCGAGACTCGGGCAGGGTCGCGCCGGTCGCCTCGTCGGTGCAGACCGCGGCCCGGGCCTGGGCTCCATTGACCGGTGCCGAGCACGCGCCCCACGCCGAGAATCCCCAGCGCACGCAGGACTCCGCGGCGCACGCGGGCGGTGCGGGCGCCTCGGGTGCGAAGACCGTGACCTCGGCGACGCTGACCCAGGCGCCGCCGGTCTGGCGCAGGCACACGTAGCGCGCGGTGGCGGCTGGGAACACGTGGGGCTGGATGAGGCTCGCGTCGAGGGTCGCGCTGGTGGCGACGATGGTGCGTGTGGCGAGGTCGCAGCGGTCGTTGCTGAGCTCGATGCGTGCGCCGACGAGGCGCTCGCTGCAGCAGTCGGTGCGGTTGTAGACCGTGACGGTGCCGATGGCGCGCGGGGCGCCGAGATCGATCTCCAACCAGCCGTTGGGCCCGCTGTTGGTGCTCGTCACCGAGCCCGCGTTGAAGACACCGTCGAGGTTGCCATCGGTCGCGCGCGAGGCCACGCCCCCGAAGCCGGTCGTGGACTGTCGCGTGGGGGCGCCGCGTGCGAGATCGGGCGCGCTGGCCGGGAGCCGGCAGAAGCGGCCAGCGGCGGTCGCGGGGGCGGGACGGGGCAGATCGGTGCACGCGGCGAAGGGCCCACACGGGGCGGCGGCGCACGCGTCGAAGTCGACGGCACCGGTCTCGCAGGACCACGCGACGCGCAGCGAGCTGATGGTGTCGTCGATGCCCAGGGCGGCAAAGGACGGCGTGTCGGCGCGGAGTGTCGTGCAGCGGCCGTTGAAGTTGACGCCTTCGTAGACCGCGATGACCTGCCCGACGGGGACACGGACCGACGAGACCCCATTGTCGATCTTGACGGGCCAGCTCGGGAGGGTGGCGCGGTCGGCGTCGACCCCGAAGCTGCTGCCGCCGTAGCTGGCCCCGGTGTAGAGGGTCACGGGCTGGGCGTGCGCGGCGGTCGCGGCCGCGATGAGAACGAGAAGAGCGAGCACGGGTGCGGAGCGCATGGGGCCTCCAGGCGTGACGGGTCGTGGGAACGGCGGTGCGGGCGGAACCCGCGTGATGGCGTTGGCTGTTCCCAGAGCCTACCCGACGACCGGGTCTGGGGCGAGTGCTCGGCGCTGCGAGCTCTTGCGGTCGCGGCGGATGATGCGCTCGGCGATGGCGAGGTTGATGACCCAGGCCGACGTCATCAGCAGCTCGTACGGGAGGTGGGTCGGCATGCCGAAGGCGAGGATCCACGGCAGGGTCACAAAGACCTGGGTGCCCGCGCCGAGGCCCAACGCATAGGCGCGCATCATCCACGCGCGGTGCGCAGCGACATTTCCGCGGCGGATGGTCGTCACGGCGAGGACCAACGACACGGCCATGGCGGTGCCGACGAGGAGGCGCACGGTCAAGAGCAGCGGGCCCTGGAGGGCGGTCGGGAACGGGTAGAACGCGGCCATCCACATCCCCGTGAGCGCGACGACGAGGCCCGCCACGACCACGACGCGGCCGCTCACCTTGTGCCAGCGCGGGGCGCGACGACGGGTCGGCACCGGAGCTGCCGCACGTCTCGGAAGGAGCTCGGCCGAGAACTGCCAGGCCCCGAGCAGGCTGAAGAGCAGCGCCGCGACGATGTGCAGGACGACCGCGAGCGGCTCGGCGAAGCGCGCCTCATCCGGGCCCAGCGCCGCGCCGCGAGCGAGCTGCGCGAGACGCGAGAGTCCGAAGAACAAGGGCACGAGCGAGAGCGCCGTGAGCAGGACGGGGACCTTCCACCCGAAGCGTCGTCCGACCTTCGACGCCGGAGTCGCTCGAGGAGCGACGGTCGCGGGGGATCGGAGCGCGCGCCTCATCGTCGGCCAGGATGCCTGCACCAGGACCACGAGGATCGCCACGGCCCCGACCGCGAAGGTCACGTGCATGCCGGCCGCGACGAAGATCGCACCCATGAGCGAGGTCCCCACGATGAGCCCGAGGTTGCGTGAGAGCTGCAAGGCGCCCGCGACGACGCCGCGTCGGTCGGGCGCAACCTCGCGCAGGACGGCCGTGTTGTTCGCCGCCTGGAAGAGGGCATAGCTCGCCGTCAGCACCACGACCGGGGCGACGTAGCCGACGACACCGAGGCTCGGGGGTAGGAGCGCGAGCAGCGTACAGCCCAGCGTGATGCCGGCGAGCCCGAGCATGATCATGCGCTGTGGCCCGAGTCGGTCGACGAGCCGCCCGGCCGGGAAGCCGACCAACGCCGCGGCGATCGGGCCGAGGGACATGACCGCGCCGACGGCGGCCGCCTCGAGGCCGAGCCCCTTCGAGAGGTAGAAAGGGCCCACGACGAGGGTCGCCATCAGCACCGCGGAGACAATCAGGTTCGCGCCGAGGCCCGCCCTCGAGGCCGGGTCGCGAAAGGGCCCGAGCAGGGCCAGGAGGTGCTGGCGGAGGTTGCGCGAGGCCGGCACGCTCGCGCTGAGGGCCTGCCCCTCGCGCACCGCGAGGGCGTGGGCGATCGCGATGCGAGGCAGCCGCGTGCGCGCGACGGCGACCGCGAGGACACCCCCGAAGGCCATCACGACGAACACGCCGCGCCAGCCGAAGGCCGCGACGAGCGCTCCTCCCAGGGAAGGTCCGAGCGCCGTGCCGACCGCCGACATCGCCCCGAGGAGGCCCATGGCCCTCCCGGTCTGGCCGCGCGGGACGACATCACCGACCAGCGCAAGGGCGAGCGCCATGACGACAGCCGCGCCCACCCCCTGCACCGCGCGGGCAACGACGAGGAGCCAGAGCCAGGGCGCGAGCGCCCCGAGGGCCGAAGCGATCGCGAAGACCCCCAGGCCGACGAGGAGCAGACGGCGCCGCCCGAAGCGGTCACCGGCCCGACCCGCGACCAGCATCGCGGCGGTCATCGTCCCGAGGTAGGCGAGCACCACCCACTGCACGTCGGCGAGCGTCGTGTCGAAGCTCGCGGCGAGACTCGGCAGCGCGACGTTGGCAATGCTCGATCCGAGCGACGGCAACAGCGCCGCCATCGCGAGACTGGCCAGTGTGGCCCGGGAGACCTGCACTGGCACGACCGCGCCGTTCGCAGCGGTCAGGGGGCTCGAGGGAACGAGGAGCGTCGCGGTGTCCATCGGGTGCAGGTCCTCTCTGGGGGTTGGGGGCACACGGCCCGAGAGGAAGGTGACTGGGTTGTAGACCTGGCGGAAGACGCATCGTCTGCAACTCATCCGTGCGTTTGACGCCATGTCTCGG
>JAEUKJ010000762.1 GCA_016792665.1 Deltaproteobacteria bacterium
TACTGCCTCGACGTGACCTCGCTCGGCGGGGCCTACCGCGGCACCCTGTCGATCGAAGGCGAGGAGGTCCTGGTCTTCGCCGCCGTCATCACCCCGCGGAACAACGCCCCGCTGCTGACGATGACCAACGTGCAGGTCACCTCGACCGCGTGGGCGCGCATCGACACCGCCGCCTTCGCGGCGCAGGCCCCTGCCCTCTCGATCGATGAAGGACGCGTCGCGCTGTCGCTGAAGCTGCCTTGGCTCAACGCCACCCCCGAGGTCGAGAACGTGACCTTGTTCTCGACCGCCGAGATGTTGGTCGGCCCCATCGGCCCCTTCTTCTCGCCGGCGAGCGGCGCCGACCAGGGCGCGGCCGAGGACACGCTGCCCTGGGGCGAGCTGCGCCTCGTGCCCATCGCTCGATAGCCGACCCCGGTGACGAGGATCGCCGCGACGCGACGCGTTGCCTGTTGCCAGCGGCGAGTCCATCGGTCTATGTCGCGCCCCACCTGAGGTAGGAGGTGCCGCATGCTCCCGACGGACCCGCCGATTGGACTGACCTTCGACGACGTGCTCCTCGTCCCTGGCCCCTCGTCGGTCCTGCCCGGCGAGGTCGACCTCGCCACGCGCCTCGCGCCGGGCCTCACCCTGCGCTTGCCTTTCCTGTCGGCCGCGATGGACACCGTCACCGAGTCGGCGATGGCCATCGCGATGGCCCAGCTCGGCGGGCTCGGCGTCATCCACCGCAACCTCACGCCCGACCACCAGGCCGAAGAGGTCCGCATCGTCGTCGCCCACGGCCTCATGGCCGCAGCCGCGGTCGGCGCGGGCGACGAAGCGCTGGTGCGCGCGCGCCTCCTCACCGGGGCCGGGGCCTCGGCCCTGTTCGTCGACACGGCGCACGGCCACTCGGCGCGTGTCCTCGAGACCGTGCGCGAGCTCGCCCGCGCCCACCCCGGCGTCCTCATCGCGGCCGGCAACGTCGCGACCGGTGATGGCGCGCTCGCCCTGGCCGAGGCCGGGGCCCACGTGGTCAAGGTCGGGGTCGGCCCGGGGTCCATCTGCACGACGCGCGTCGTGGCCGGCGTCGGCGTGCCTCAGCTCACCGCCATCGCGGACGCGGCGCGGGCCCTGTCCGGCAGCGCGGTCACGGTCATCGCCGATGGCGGCATCCGCGCCTCGGGCGACATCGTGAAGGCCATCGCGGCCGGCGCCCACGGCGTCATGCTGGGCGGAATGCTGGCCGGGACCGACGCCGCGCCGGGCGAGGTCTTCGAGCAGGGCGGGCGCCAGTGGAAGCGCTATCGCGGCATGGGCAGCCTCGGCGCCATGGTGGCCGGGGCCGGCGCGCGCGACCGCTACTTCCAGGGCAAGACCAACGACGCCGACAAGCTCGTGCCCGAGGGCGTCGAGGCCGCGGTGCCCTTCCGCGGCGCCATCTCGGCCGTCATCCACCAGCTCGCGGGCGGGTTGAAAGCCGGCATGGGCTACGTCGGCGCAGCGACCATCGAGGCCCTGCGCCGCTACGACCGCTTCGTCCGCATCACGCCCGCCGGCCTCGGCGAGAGCCACGTGCACGACGTCATGATGACCGCCGAAGCCCCGAACTACCGACGCTGAGACACACACATGCGCACCACCCCGGTCGTCATCCTCGACTTCGGCAGCCAGTACACGCAGCTCATCGCGCGGCGCGTGCGTGAGCTCGGGGTCTACTGCGAGATCCACCCGTTCCATCGCAAGGCCGCGGAGATCGACAAGCTCGCGCCGCAGGCCATCATCCTGTCGGGCGGGCCGGCCTCGGTCGACGAGCCCGACGCCCCCATGCCGGACCCGGGCCTCTTCGCGCTCGGCCTGCCCATCCTCGGAATCTGCTACGGTTGCCAGTACTTGACGCATGCGCTGGGCGGCCACGTCGCGCGCTCGCCGGTGCGCGAGTTCGGGCGCGCACGCGTCGCGGGCAGTGCGGAAGGGCGACTTTTTCGTCGTATGTTCGAGGGCGCGAGTGAGGTCGAGGTGTGGATGTCCCACTCCGACCACATCGAGGCCCTGGCCCCCGGTTTCGAGGTCGCGCTGCGCTCGGGCGACGGGGTCATCGCCGCCATCCAGGATCCGGCGCGCCGCCTCTTCGGCGTCCAGTTCCACCCCGAGGTCCACCACACCCCGCGCGGTCGCGCGCTGCTCGAGGCGTTCCTCTTCGACATCGCCGGGGTCACGGCCGACTGGACCCCGAGCCGCTTCGTCGACGACACGATCCAGAAGATCCGCGCCCAGGTCGGCGACGGCCACGTCATCTGCGGGCTCTCCGGCGGGGTCGACTCGGCAGTCGCGGCGGCGTTGGTGCACCGCGCCATCGGCGACCGGCTGCACTGCATCTTCGTCGACTCGGGGCTCTTGCGAAAAGACGAGGCACCCGAGGTCGTGCGCACCTTCCGCGACGAACTCGGTTTCTCGCTGACGGCGGTCGACGCGGGCGCGCGCTTCTTCGCGGCGCTGGGCGAGACGGCCGACCCCGAGCACAAGCGGAAGACCATCGGGCGCGTCTTCATCGAGGTCTTCGACGAGGCGGCCAAGGCCTTCTCGGACGCGCGCTTCCTGTGCCAGGGGACCTTGTACCCCGACGTCATCGAGTCGGTCTCGGTGCGCGGGCCGTCGGCCACCATCAAGACCCACCACAACGTCGGCGGCCTGCCCGACAAGATGCACCTGGCGCTGGTCGAGCCGCTGCGCGAGCTCTTCAAGGACGAGGTCCGCAACGTCGGGCGCGAGCTCGGACTGCCGGAGCGCGTGCTCATGCGCGAGCCCTTCCCGGGCCCCGGCCTCGCCATCCGCGTCCTCGGGCCGGTCACGCCGCCGCGCGTCGCGACCCTGCAGGAGGCCGACGCCATCGTGCGCGAGGAGCTCCAGAAGGTCCCGCAGAGCGATGCCTCACGCATTTGGCAGTCCTTCGCGGTGCTCTTGCCGGTGCGCTCGGTCGGCGTGATGGGCGACAACCGCACCTATGACGAAGTGTGCGCGGTGCGCGCCGTGAGCTCGGTCGACGGCATGACGGCCGACGTCTTCCCGGTCCCGCACGACATCCTGGGCCGCATCGCCACGCGCATCGTCAACGAAGTCCGCGGCATCAACCGCGTGGTCTACGACATCACCTCGAAGCCGCCCGGCACCATCGAGTGGGAGTGAGGGCGTAGCGCGCGAGGACGCGACCTCCAGGTCGCCGCAAGAGCGAACGAGCGGGCGACGAAGCAGACGCGCGGCGCAGCCGGGGGGGCCCGTGTGAATGGGCTTCCCAAGAGAGGGGGATCAGCGTAATATGCCGCTCCTTTCACGCCAGAACTGGGCGGGAGCGGTCGATGTCGGATGCGATCAAGGTGGGGCTCTTGGGGTGCGGCACGGTTGGGACCGGCATACTCCGTATCCTCTCCGAAAACCGGGCCGATATCGTGGCGCGCCTCGGCGCCGACATCGAGGTCGTCAAGATCCTCGTCCGCGACCTCGACAAGGCGCGTGACCCGGCCGTGCCTGAAGGCCTCTTGACCACGAACCCAGGCGACGTCCTCGCGGCCGGCCCCGACGTGCTGGTCGAGGTCCTGGGCGGCTACGAGCCGGCGCGCACGCTGCTCCTCGCCGGGCTCGAGGCAGGCTGCCACATCGTCACCGCCAACAAGGCGCTGCTCGCGCGGCACGGGGCGGAGATCTTCCGCGCGGCCGACGTCGCGGCCAAGGACGTCATCTTCGAGGCCTCGGTCGGCGGTGGCATCCCCATCATCCGCACCCTGCGCGAGGGGCTGGCGGCCGACCGCATCGACTCCATCCACGCCATCATCAATGGCACGAGCAACTACATGCTCACCGGGATGTCGCAGCGCGCGGCCTCATACGCCGACGTGCTGGGCGAGGCACAGGCCAGGGGCTACGCCGAGGCCGACCCGACCATGGACGTCGGCGGGTTCGATGCGGCCCAGAAGCTCTCGATCCTCATCTCGGTGTCCTTCGGCGTCGACATCCCCTTCGACGAGATCACGACCGAGGGCATCGACCGCCTCACGCCGCAGGACTTCGCCTTCGCGCGGCAGTTCGGCTACGCCGTGAAGCCGCTGGCGGTGGCCAAGGCCCACCTGCCGAAGGACCCCACGGCCGCCGACGCCAAGATCGAGATCGAGGCCCGCGTGGCCCCGCACCTCATCCCGTTGGACGCGATGCTCGCGCACACCAACGGGGTCTTCAACGCCGTGCGCGTCCACTCGCACGCGCTCGGCCCGGTGCTCTTCTACGGGCAGGGCGCGGGCATGATGCCGACGGCGGCCGCGGTCGTGTCCGACATCATCGAGGTCGGCCGCAACATCCAGCGCGGCACCTCCGGGCGCCTGCCGCACCTCGCCTTCCACAAAGAGCTCGTGCGTCCGATGGGGCTCCGCCCCTCCGCCGAGTCCGAGTGTCCCTTCTACTTGAGGTTCACGGTCCGGGACGAGCCGGGCGTCATCGCGCAGCTCTCGACGCTGCTCGGCGCGCACGGCATCAGCATCCGCCGCATGGTCCAGGACCAGAGCGAGCCGGGCAAGCCCGTACCCGTGGTCCTGCTCACGCACCTCGCGCGCGAGGGCAGCGTGAAGGCCGCGCTGGCAGGCATCGACGGCCTGCCCTTCGTGACGTCGCCGACCTGCTACCTCCGGGTCGAGGACATCCATTGATGGCGACCGACGACCGCGCGGAGGTCCCGATGAAGGGGCTCATGGCCATCTGGCGGCGACGCCCGCGGGCAGCCTGGTTCCACCAGGCCTTCTGGCGGCGACAGCCCGCCGAGCGTCAGCGCTTCTTGCGCTTCGCGGTCGTCGGGGCCAGCGGTGTGCTCATCAACTTCGCCTTCCTCACGCTCGGGCTCTGGGCGTTCTCGGGGATGGGTGAGGACTCGAAGAACGCGGCCGCCAGCGCGCTCGGCATCGGCGTCTCGATCCTCACGAACTTCCTCTTGAACGACGTCTGGACCTGGGGCGACCGCAAGAAGGGCACGCGCAAGCGCGATGTCGCCTTCCGCTTCTCGACCTATGCGCTCGGGGCCGGAGTCGCCGCCGCGCTGCAGTTCGGTATCGCGGCGCTGTTCCGCTCGGCCATCGGGGCCCACGTCTATCTCGCTCAGGCGGCCGGCATCGCGGTTGGTACCGCCGTCAACTACGTCATCAGCAACCGCCTGGTATTCAAGGACAAATCATGAGTCGAGGACTGACCACCGGTGGGGAATGCGACGCCTACTGCACCAAGTGCAAGCGCGACACGCTCCACAACATCGTGGCGATGGACGCGACCGGGAAGACCCCGGCTCAGGTCCAGTGCCGGTCCTGCCAGGGAACGCACAAGTACCGCGCGCCCAAGGAGGCTCCGGCCGCCGCCAAGAAGGCGCCGAAGGCCGCGGCTGCTCCGAAGGCCCCCAAGGCCGCAGGCGCCAAGAAGGCCTCGAAGTCGTCCGGCGCCCCGAGCGCCGCCCAGATCCTCAAGCGCTGGGAAGAGTACGTCGGCAAGTACGCGGGCGCCTCGGCGCAGCGCTACAAGGTGACGGCCGCGTTCTCGCCGGCCGACGTCATCGAGCACTCGCAGTTCGGCCTGGGCTTCGTCACGGAAGAGCTCGGGTGGAACCGCATCAAGGTCCTCTTCCAGGACGGCGAGCGCACCCTGCTCGCGCGCCACGGGCAGAACCCGCCCGCGGCCTGAGGCCCCTCATGCGCACGCAGTCCGCACAAGGCCAGGCGGAGCCGGGCTACCGGCGGATGCCTCGCACGGCGTCGGATGCGCGTGTGGGCGCCGCGGCGCGATGCGTGGCGCTGGCAGCACTGGTCACGGCCCTCACCGCGTCGAGCGGTGCACGGGCCGAGACGCCGCCCCCCACCGGGTTCTCGAGCCCGGGCTACGAGGTCCCCGACCTCTCGGCCTGGACCTTGAGGGCCGGCGAGCTCGAGCTCGGGCCGACGGCGGTGCACCTGGGCTTTGCCGACGTCTTCCAGGTCGGCACACGCTTCGCGCTGAACCTCTTCGGCGCGTTGAACGCCGACCTCAAGTGGACCATCCACAAGAGCGACACGGTCGCGGTCGGGGTCGAGCTCGGCGTGCTGCGCTTCGACCCTTCGCTGGTCGGCATCGACGAGGCGTTCTCGGTCTGGGCCGTGCCGATCTCGGCCCGTGTCTCGGGCCGTCCGAGCGACGACTTTCGCGTGCATGGCCGCGTCGACTTCCTCATCGCGCGCCCCGACAGCGAGGCGCCCGACAGCGTGAAGCGCATCCAGCGCTACCTCGGGCCGGTCGGGCGACTGGCCGTGACCCTCGGGGCCGAGTGGCGCGCGAACGACAGCCTGGCCCTCGTGGCCGAGCTCGAGAGCCCGCTCATCCTGCACCGCGAGACGTTCCGCTACGAGGGCGAGGACGCGGCCAGCGACTTCCTGCGCGCGACCCTGGCCCTTCAGGTGGCGTACTCGAGCCTGAGCTTGCGGGTGGGCGGCGGCTACGGACCGAGCTGGCTCGGCGAGTCGGGCTGGTTCCCGGTCTTCGAGATCGCACTGCGCCTCTACTGAGCTCGCGCGGCGAAGCTCAGCGCGTGACGAGCCCAAGCGCGCCGGGATAGGCCGCGCAGTGCGAGACACATTCGCCGCACCCGGTGCAGAGGCTCGCGTCGACCCGCGGCACGACCGAGCCTGACTCGGGCACGATCGTCAGCGCCCCGGGCACGGGGCACCAGGCGAGGCAGCGCTCGCAGACCTCGACGTCGTCGTCTTCGGAGACCTCGGGCTGGGCTCCCGCGCCTGCGCGCGCGGGATCGATGGCACCGTCGGCCGTGACGTCCGGGGTGCCCGTCGCGGCCGCGGGCTCGATGCGCTCGACGAGGATGTTGCCGTTCAGGCACAGGCGGGCCGAGACCTTGGCCACGCGCACCGGCGGGGCCGCGGCGTCCGTGAGCGCGGCCCCAGGATCACCGTTCGCGGCCGCTTGCGAGACATCTCGCGGAGCGCTCTGAGAGGTGACGCGTGAGGCCGGGTCACTTGGACGTGAAGGCGCGACGGGGCGTGGGGCCGGCGGGACGAAGCGCGGCTCCTCGGGCTCAGCGAGCTCGCCACGGACCTCGTCGAAGAGGCCCTTCAGGCGTCTCAGCGCGCCGCCGAAGAAGCTGCGTCGTTCGTCAGCCATGGGTCACCCCGGGTGTCGGTCAGCGTCGGTCCTTGCGAGCGCCACCGCGTCCGCTGGTACCGGTCGGGCCGGCCTTCGGACCCGGGCCACCGCCCCGCGAGGCAGGCGCGGGCTTCGCAGGACGCGCCTCGTTCGAACGCGGCGACGCGCGCTCGGGGGCACGCGAGGGTCCCGCACCCGGACCGCGATCAGCGGCGCGCGAAGGCCCCGCACCCGGCCCGCGATCAGCGGCGCGCGAGGGCCCCGGACCACGATCGGCTGCGCGCGACGGCCCCGGACCCGGACCACGATCAGCGGTGCGCGACGGTCCTCCGCTCGGTGCTCCGCGCGGCGCCGGCGCGGGCGGACGCGGGGCCGGCCCATCGCGCAGCGGCCCCGGGCCCATACCGCGGGACGGCCGGGCGGAGGGCTCGAGGTCGTAGCGTCCCGGCGCCTCGGCGCGCTCGCGCACCGGCAGGGCGTCCTCAGCGAAGCGACGGCGCGCGGCCTCGACGCTCTCGGCCTCCTCGTCCTTTTCCGGATAGAGGGCGTGGATGTCCTTCCGGAACTGCATGAAGGTGCCGTCTTCGATGGTGGCCCGGACCTTGGCCATCAAGTCCCCGAAGAACTGCAGGTTGTGCAGGGTCGCCAGCGTCGAGCCGAGCACCTCGCCGATCTCGAAGAGGTGATGGAGGTACGCGCGCGAGAAGTTCCGGCACGTGTAGCAGGTGCACGCCGTGTCGATGGGGTACGCGTCGCGGCGATAGCGCGAGTGCGTGATGCGGATGCGCCCCTGGAAGGTGTAGATGGCGCCGCCGCGCGCGTGCCGCGTCGGGATGACGCAGTCGAACATGTCGACGCCCAGCGCGACGCCGTCGACCAGGTCCTGCGGGCGCCCGACGCCCATGAGGTACCGCGCCTTGTCGGTCGGCATGAGCGGCATCGTCTCGGCGAGGACCGCATTCATCTTCTCCGGCCCCTCACCGACCGACAGTCCGCCAATGGCGTACCCGTCGAAAGGAAGGCTCGTGATCTGATGGGTCGAACGCTGGCGCAGATCCCCGAACATGCCGCCCTGCACGATGCCGAAGAGGGACTGGTCGGGCTTCGTGTGCGCGGCGAGGCAGCGCTCGGCCCAGCGCGCGGTGCGGTCGATCGAGACGGCCACGGTGTCGCGGTCGGCGTCGGCCGGGAGGCACTCGTCGAACGCCATGGCGATGTCGGACCCGAGCGACTGCTGGATCGCCATAGAGGTCTCGGGCGAGAGGAAGGTCTTCTTGCCGTCGAGCTCGTACGCGAAGGACACGCCGTCTTCGGAGAGCTCCTTCTTCTTCAGCGAGAAGACCTGAAAACCGCCTGAATCCGTGAGGATAGGCAGGTCGACCGCCATGAAGCGGTGGAGCCCACCGAGCTTCTCGATGAGCTGCTCTCCCGGGCGCTGGTGCAGGTGATAGGTGTTGGCGAGGATGATCTGCGCGCCGACGTCGCGCAGCCAGTGGGGCGGCAGACCGCGCACGGCCGCCTGGGTGCCGACCGGCATGAAGACCGGGGTCTGGATCTTGCCCCGGCCGAGCTCGAGCACACCCGTGCGGGCGGCGGTCGAGCGACACAGGGACTTCAACGTGAACGGGGCGCGACAGGTCATGGAGGTCTTCTTCAGTCGAAGGTCAGCTTGAAGGGCATCATCGCGAGCGGGCCGTCACCGGCCAGGGCACCATAGACGGCGCCGAGCTCGCGCAGCTCGGGAGGGAGGGGAGCGTGGGGCTGGGCGTTTGCCGCGGCCTCGGCGTCTTCGCCCGTGGCCAGGCCGGCGACCGAGGCGAGCACGCGCTGGAGGCTCGACAGGGCGCCGAGGGTCCCGACATAGGCGATGTCGACCGGGTCGTCGTCGCCGAGCCCGGCCTCGGCGCGCGCGCGCCGAACGGCATCCCAGAGGCCGCCTTCGGCGTCGCCGAGGTTCTTCGCGAGGGCGTCCTTGCCGAGCCACACGCGACCGCGGGCGATCTTGTCGACGTCGGCCTCGCTCATGTTGCGCCCCTTGGCGACGACCGCGACGAAGCGGTCGTAGTAGGCGCGCAGCGTGGTCTTGGCGGCGTCGCGCTCGGCGTCGGTGAAGGGGCGGTGAGAGCCCATCATGTCGGCGCGCTCGTTGGTCTTGGTCGTGTAGGTCGAGAGACCGAGCAGCGCGAAGAGGCCGCTGAGATCGACCTTGCCCGAGAAGATGCCGATGGACCCGGTGATGGTGACCGGGGTCATGAGGATGGGGGCGCCGGCCGCGAGGTAGTAGCCGCCCGAGGCCGCGACGTCGCCGAAGCTGACGATGACGGGCTTCTTCTGCTTGGCCGAGAGCACGGCGCGGTTCATGCGGTCCGAGGCCACCGCCGAGCCGCCGCCCGAGACCACGCGGATGACGATGGCCGCGACCGACGGGTCGCGCACGGCGGCCTCGAGGGCCTGCGCGAAGCTCGCGTCACCGGTCGTCTCGCCGCCGACGAACGGGATCGGCAGGGGCAGGTCGCCACCGCTGCCGCCATCGACGATGGACCCCGTGACGGGCAGGATGGCGATGCGCTGCGTGCCGCCCCAGCGACGCCACCCTTCGCGCAGCGGCACGTAGCGATCGACCAGCACGACGTCCTTGCCGAAGACGGTCTCGACGAGCTGGCCGAGCTGGTCGGACTCGACCAGGCCATCGACGAGACGCGAGGACTTGGCGACGTGCATCGACTGCGGGCCGGCCTCGAGGATCTGGCGGAGCGCGGCGGCGTCGAGCTTCCGGCCCTCGGCCACGGCGGAGATCCACTCGGCGTCGATGCCCGCGAGCAGAGCCTGGGTCTGTTCCTTCGAAGGGTCGGAGGGGCCAGTGCGCGAGAACGGCTCGGGCGCGGTCTTGTACTCGTCGAACTTCACGAACTCGGCCTTCACGCCGAGCTTCTCCATGAGGCCGAGGTAGTAGGTCTGCGTGATGGCGAGGCCGGTCAGCATGAGGCCGCCCGCCGCGAGGAGGTGGATCTCGTCGGCGGCCGAGGCGAGGTAGTGGGCGCGCATGTCGCCGACCGTCTCGAGCGCGAGCACCTTCTTGCCCGCAGCCTTGATGCGGCCGATGGCGCGACGAAGCTCCCAGCACTGGGCCCACGAGGGCGCCTGGTCGATTTGCAGGACGAGGCCGGTCACGCGCGGGTCCTCGGCGACCATCTCGAGGACCAGCAGCCAGTGCGCGAAGCCCGGGCGCGGGTCGCCGAAGAGGGAGGTCGACGGGCGCTCGGGCAGAGGGCCCGAGAGCTTGAGGTGATAGACCTGCTTGCGCCCCGGCGACAGCGACGCCTTGCGGTCGCCGCCGAAGCGCAGGAGCGAGCTCAACTGCATCGGGGTCTCGTCGCGGTTGGAGACGTCCACGCCGGTCTCGAGGCCCAGCGTCCCCTGGTATAGGCCGAGCATGAGGCCGCCCGAGATGTCCTCGGCACCGCCGCCCTCGAGGTTTTCGTAGCGGGCCCAGCCACCCAGCGCCCAACCCGGCAGGATCATCGCGCGGGCCGTGACCATCGCCTGCCAGAGGCCGTCGCCGTCGGTGATGGTGCGCGCGCCTTCCAGCCCGAAAGTGAAGCGCTCGGTGCCGGGGCGGAGCGCGATGGAAAGGCGCGCCACCGGGTCTTCTTCGATGGAGGGCGAGGCGGGATTGATCGGGCGATTGAGATGCTCGAGGCCGAGCGCGAGCGACATTGCCCGCAGCGGGCGCCACGAGGCCGAGAGCGAGAATGCCGAGTAGTCGTCGACCAGGGCGTCGGCTTTCGAGCCGAGGTCGAACCACTGGAAGCCGATGGCGAGGCGCGGCGAGAAGCGGAGGGCCACGGCGAGGTCGACGCGGGTCGTCGAGGTCTTGGTGCCCGGGCCGTCGCCGATGCCGGAGACGCCGAGGCCGAGCGCGATGGGGCCGAGACGGGTGCCTCCCAGGAGGCCGAGCGAGCTCACCGGGTCGCGCCCCGAGAGCCGCGTCGTCCATGCCACGCCGAGCTCGGCGCCGCCTTCCAACAGGCCGAGACCCGCGGCGTGCGCAGGGATGGCCTCGATGCCCTCGGCGTCGGGGGCGAAGGTCCAGGGCAGGACGAAGGGACGCGGCGAGGGCGACGGAGGGGCCGCCAGGGCCGAGGTCCCGACGCCCAGCGCGAGCACACTTGCGATCACGAATTTCTGCATCACCGTCGTCGCCTTCCCCGCTGTCCCCGGCGTCCCGCGCCGGCACGGAGCGCAATGCGCTCGAACCTTGCCGCGGCCGGGTCGAGCTGCTAGCAAGCCGCCCGCGTTGGGCGTAGCATGGCAAACGCCAATCGCCCATACAATCGATGCACCGCCCGGAGCCGCCGATGAAATCCACGTTGTTCACGACCACGCTTGCGCTGTTCGTGCCGCTCTCCCTCGCCGTCACCGCGTGTGACGAGGGCGCCCCCGCCGTGGAAGAGGGCCCCATCGGGTCGGTGGTCGAGGCCGGCAAGGCCGACAACTTCCTCTCGCTCTCGGCGCGCGAGTATTGGGTCGAGGGCACGACGCAGATCGACCTCGGCAGCACCTGGGCCTCGAAGCCCGAGGCCGAGCGCCTGAAAGAGGTGAAGCGCCTCATCCCGTACCGCCAGGTCGTCATCGGCTGGTTCCTGAACCGCTACATCGTCGACAAGGAGCACGAGGACACCTACGGCGGCTTCAAGGCCCTCACGAAGAACGGCTCGTACGAGGACCTCGACCTCAAGAAGGTCAACGAGACCACCTGGAGCTTCACCTTCCGCCAGGAGATCGGCGGCCAGGAGGACCTCATCCGCGCCCTGCCCGACGCCAAGCCCAACGGTGACGGGACGTGGAACTTCGACCTGTGGATCGGCAAGATCTCGACGGCCGACATGCAGCGCCTGGAGACCGACGCCGAGTGGTACCGCTCGGCCCCGTGGGGCGAGTTCAACCCGGCCAACGTCGCGGCCGACAAGAAGGAGATCCAGAAGCTGAAGATCCGCCAGCAGCCGGCGGAGGACGACGCCTGGATGGAGCTCGATCGCCTGATGGACGACGGCAAGCTAACCATCGGCATCCACTTCGGCTGGGACTACCACTCGGCCTACCACGAGAAGCACTCGAAGGAGGTCTACACCTGGCTCACGACCAAGAAGGGCTTCAGGAGCCCGGTCTCGAAGTGGGAGGATCTCCGTCACGATGCGGGCCCGCTCACCGGCACGGTGACGTGGCGCGGCAAGAGCGTGAAGGTCGAGCTGTCGCTCTTCTGGGGCCGCAAGGGTGACGCGACCGACCCCGACACGGCGGCCGGCGGCAAGCAGCTCGAGGCCGACATGCTGACCAGCCTGAAGAGCCGCGAGGTCGTGGTCTTCAGCGGGCACTCGGGGCCGTTCTATGGGTTCGCGCTGGCCAACTGGCGCATGACCTCGGAGGGCGACGTCGACGACTCCGAGCTCGAGAAGGTCCAGCTCTGGAAGGACCACTACCAGCTCATCGTGGCCGAGGGCTGCGACACCTACGGCATCGGGCAGTCGTTCGCGGCGAACCCGTCGAAGCCGGGTCTCAAGGACCTCGACATCATCACCACCACGTCGTTCTCGAACGCGTCGACGGCCGCCTCGGTGCTCGATCTCCTGACCGTGCTGCTCGGGCCCATCGGCAAGACCACGACCACGGCGACCAAGTTCTCGACCTTCCTCGACGCCCTCGACTCGAACTCGAGCTGGTTCAACTCGATGTACGGCGTGCACGGCATCGACGACAACCCGCACGTCCACCCGTGGGCGAACCTCGCCAAGTCGTGCTCGACCTGCTCCAAGCAGAGCGACTGCGGCGACGGCATGCGCTGCGTCAAGATGAAGGACGGCAAGAACGCGTGCGCCGCCGAGTGCACCTCGTCGCTCGGCTGCGGCACGGGCTTCGAGTGCCGGAACGTCGCGGTCAACAGCACGCTCTCGACCCAGGTCTGCGCCCCGACGGGCCTCACCTGCAACGTGCCGGCCCCGACCACGGTGGGCCGCCTCGTCATCAACGAGATCGTGTCGAACCCGAACGCCGACTTCAACAAGGACGGCACCAAGGACACGAGCGCCGACGAGTACGTCGAGCTCGTCAACGCCGGCAACAAGGCGCTGGACCTCGCGGGCTGGACGCTCTCGGACGCGACCACCTCGCGCCACCGCTTCCCGACCGGCACTTCGATCCCGCCGGGTGGCGCGCTGGTCGTCTTCGGCGGGGGGCAGGCCTCGCTCGTGGCGGGCACGACGGTCGTGCAGATCGCGTCGACCAAGGCGCTGGGCCTGAACAACACCGGCGACTCGGTGGTGGTGTCCGACAAGGACGGCATCGTCGTGGCGCGCGTCGACTTCGGCAGCGTCGTGTCCGGCAAGAGCTGGGCGCGCGCGAAGGACCTCGACCCGAGCGCGGCCTTCTCGGCCGTGGCCCCGTCGCCCGGCACGAAGAACGACGGCTCGAACTTCTGACCCCAGGCGCGCGCCGGTTCGTCCGGCTCGGCGCGCGGGAGCTGCATCGCGTATGGAGTACCGGAACCTCGGCCGGAGCGGCCTCAAGGTCTCGACGCTGTGTCTCGGCACGATGACCTTCGGCGAGCCGGTCGAGGGTCAGTTCATGCATGGGCTCGGGAGCCCGCCCGAGGTCGCCCACGCGATCCTCGAGCGCGCCCTGGACGCGGGCGTCAACTTCATCGACACGGCCGACGTGTATGGGCAGGACGGCCTGTCCGAGCGCGTCATCGGGGACTGGTTCGCCAAGACCGGGCGCCGCGACGAGGTCGTGCTCGCGACCAAGTTCCGCTTCCGGATGGGGGCCGGCCCGAACGGGACGGGGGCGTCGAGGTTGCGCATCATGCGCGCCTGCGAGGCGTCGCTCCAGCGCCTGAAGACCGACCGCATCGACCTCTATCAGATCCACATGCAGGACCTCGACACGCCCGAGGACGAGACCCTGCGTGCGCTCGACGACCTCGTGCGCCAGGGCAAGGTCCTCTACCTCGGGGCCAGCAACTACGCGGCCTATCGGCTGGTCGAGTCGCTCTGGATCTCCGAGCGCGAGCACCTGAGTCGCTTCGTGTCGCTGCAACCCGAGTACTCGCTCGTCACGCGCGCCATCGAGCGTGAGCACGTGCCCCTCTGCGAGCGCTTCGGGCTCGGCATCATCCCGTGGTCGCCGCTGGGCGGTGGTTTCCTCTCCGGCAAGTACCGCCGCGGTGACGAGGCCCCGGCCGGGTCGCGGCTGGCGAAGTGGAAAGAGCGCCTGCCCGCCGCGGACGCGGACCGCCACTGGAACATCCTGGATCTGGTGAACCAGCTCGCCGACAAGCACGGGGCTTCGCCCTCGCAGGTCGCGCTCGCCTGGGTCCTGAAGAAGCGCGGGGTGAGCTCCGCCATCTTCGGAGCGCGCACGCTGGCCCAGCTCGACGACAACCTGAAGGCCGCGAGCCTCGTGCTCGGCGCGGACGAGGTCGACGCCCTCGACAAGGTCAGCGCTGTGCCTATGGGCTACCCCTACGAGTTCATGGCGCGGGTCCAGGGACGGTGGTAGTTCGGCCCGACCGCGTCGATGACGCATCGGCCCCGCAGCTGCACCCAGAGAAGGAAACGAGATGACCTCCGCGAAGAGCCCGCTCATCGGCATGCCTGGCGTATCGAGCGCCGCCCCTTCGAACCCGCACGTGGTGGACGCGACCGAGGAGAGCTTCGAGCGCGACGTGGTCGAGGCGAGCTTCCAGGTCCCGATCATCGTCGACCTCTGGGCCACCTGGTGCGGCCCGTGTAAGCAGCTCTCCCCCACCCTCGAGGGCCTCGCGGCCGAGGGCGGCGGGCAGTGGCGCCTCGTCAAGATCGACGTGGACCAGGCCCCCAACATCGCGGCCTACTTCCAGGCCCAGTCGATCCCGATGGTGCTGGCGATCTTCCAGGGCGCGCTGGTCTCGCAGTTCAAGGGCGCCCTGCCCAAGCGCGAGGTCGAGAAGTGGCTCGGCGACGTCTTCAAGCACTCGGGCCTGAAGCTCGAGAAGCTCGTCGAGCCCGAGGCACCGAGCGACCCGATCCAGGCCGAGGCCTTCTTCCGCGACCGGCTGCGGCAACGCCCGGAGGAGGCGAAGTCGAAGCTCGGCTTGGGGCGCCTCCTCTTCGCGCGCGGCGAGCTGGCCGAGGCCGACAAGATCCTGAACGAGATCCCGATGACCGCGCCCGAGTTCTCGGCCGCGCGTGCGGCGCTGGCGCTGAAAGAACTCATCGCCGAGATCGGGCGAGCCGGGGGCGAGGCGGCGGTGCGAGCCGCGGCCGCGCAGTCGCCGGACGACGTCGACGCGGGCTACTTCGTGGCGCTGGTCGAGGGCACCGGCGGGCGCTTCGCGGCCGGGCTCGAGGCGCTGGTGACGCAGGTCGGCCTCCCTGGCTCGCGCATCACGCCCGAGCAGAAGAGCCGCGCCAAGAAGGCCGCGGCCCTGTTGCTCGAGGCCGCTGGCCGCAACGACCCCGAGGTCGAGGTACAGCGCAAGCGGCTGGCGCGTCTCCTCTTCTGAGACGCTCAGGCGGTCACTCGGGCGGCTGCCAGTCGGCCGGGATCGGCGAACAGGCCTTCGACGCGGTGAGCACGTCCATGTCGGAGAGCAGGCTCTCCTTGCCCTCGAGGGCGGTCTGGGCGCGGTCCATGATCTTGCGCAGGCGCTCGCCGAGCTGGTTCGCGAAGGCCGTCGCCTCGTCCTCGGACAGCGCGGCGACCTCCGCCTGGATCTTGCCGACGTTGCCGACCTCGGCCGTGCAGTAGTCGTTGATGGCGGCGATCGCCTCGGAGGACGAGCCGGAGCGGCCGATGATGGCGAGGATGCTCTCGGTGAAGTTCGCCATGCGGTCGACCGCCGAGCCCTTGTCGAGGGAGCGGACGGCGAGTGACGACGAGCTGCCGCAGGCGAAGAACGTCACGGACGAGAGGACGAGGACGAGGCGAGCGAGGAGGTTCAAGCGGACTCCTGTGGGAGAGAGGCGGTCGCGGGGCCGCATGGCGCCGCACCTTGCTGGACGACTATCGCATCGCCGAGCGCGCGCGCAAAGTCGCGCCAGCGCAACGCGGCGCGACGTGAGATCCCCGTAAGGGCGCGGGCGCTATCGCACGTCGCTCAGGCACGCCTGGTATCGGTCGATGTCGACGATGCGCTCGCCCTTGGGCCCAGAGTGCGTCGCGACGGCCTCGCAGCGCGTCTCGGGCGGCACGGCTGCGTCGTCGAACGCGAGGAGCGCGGCGTCCGCATCGAGCGCGCCACCCTGGACGAGGCCCGAGCTGCCCCCGCCACTCCAGTATCCGGTGAGCGCGGGCCGTGCCTCACCCCGCGCGAGTGACCACGCAAGGGTGAGCTCGTCGGTGCGCCCGGCCGCGTCCTTCAGCGCGACCTTCGTCGTGACACAGGCGTGGTTCGCGGCGCCGCACCCGACCCCGACGGGCGCCGTGCCCGACGAGACCTTCTTAGGGCCGAGGCGCTTGCCGCCCTCGCCGACCTTCGAGACCGTGGCCGTGAGAGCGCACGTGGCGTCCCTGGCGACGACGACCTCGTAGTGAGCGACGCCCCCGACCCTGCCGGGCGCGGCCTTGCCTGCGGCGCCGACGTAGGTCTTGGCCACGACCGACCACGCGCCGACGAACGCCGGCTCGAGGAGGCAACTACGCGCCGGCTGGAGGCCGGGCTCGACCGCGACGAGCTTGCTCGACCCGCGGCAGTGCACGCGCTCCATCTCGGAGGCCGTGCCGTTGGACTCGAGGTATGCATAAACGGGGGACGTGCACACCTGGGTATGCATGGCCTTCATCATGCCCGCATCGTCCGCGTCGACGCAGACCGCCTCGACCGCGCCGACCCCGTCGACCGTGCGGCTCGCGCGCGTCGCCTCTCCGGGTTGCACCGCCGCGTGAGGCAGCCCATCCGCCCCGAGCACCAGCACGCCGCCGGCCGCCGCGAGATCGGCCAGCGCGCCGCGCGTCGCGGGACAGGTCTCGAGGTGCCAGAGCCCCTCGGGAGCGACCACGTAGCACCCGTCGGTGCGCCACGCGCCGGGCGCCGAAGGGATCCCCCCGAAGTAGGTATCGGACAGACACCAGGCCCCTGGCGTCGTCGGCTCCTGGGCGGGTGCCGAAGCCTGTGCGCCCTCGCAGTCGACCTTGAACGCGCGCGTCACCCCCGAGATCCCCGCGTCGGTGAGGTGGCACGCGACCCCGCGGCTCTCGTCGACGACGTAGTGCAGGGTCTGGGGCAGGTTCAAGAGCGCCGAATAGGGGCCTCGCGGCAGCGACTCGGGGATGACCTCGACCGGAGACGCGAGCGGTCGCTGCGGCGTGACGACCGTGCCGCCACACGCGCCCAGGAACGCCACGGCCATCGCCGCGCCACACGCTGTCCTTCGCAATTCCGACATCTCGGCCTCCGCTCGCTGCGCGCGCCGGCGCCGCGTCATCCGTTGGTAGCACCGTGCTCGGCCCACGACCACCCGACACGCCACCCGAGGAGCCCTTGCAGCGGTACACCCGAGGGGTATGGTCTCGGGGACTTGCACGACTGAGCGCTCACCCCCTCTCGGAGGACCTCGTGCCACAGCTCTACATCGCGACCCGCAAGGGACTCTGGATCGCCACGTCCGACGCCGCGCGCGCCACCTGGACCCTCTCCGAGCCGAGCTTCTTCGGCACCCAATGTCACCACGCGGTGCTCGATCCGCGCGACGGCCGGACGCTGCTCTGCGCGTCGCGCCAGTGGCACCTCGGCCCGACGGTCTTTCGCAGCGACGACCTCGGCCAGACCTGGAAAGAGGCCGCCACCCCACCCCGCTTCCCGACCGGCGAGCCGCGCGGCCGCGCCGTCGACCACGTCTTCTGGCTGACCCCGGGGCACGCCAGCGAGCCGGGCGTCTGGTACGCGGGCACCTCGCCCAAGGGCCTCTTCCGAAGCGACGACGGCGGCGTCAACTGGGCGCCTGTGGCCGGCTTCAACGACCACCCGGACCAGCCGACCTGGGTCGGCTCCGACAAGGACGAGACGCCCGACGGCGGCAAACTGCACTCGATCCTGGTCGACCCGCGCGACCCGCGGCACCTCTACCTCGGCATGTCCGGCGGCGGCATCTTCGAGTCCACCGACCGCGGCGAGGACTGGCGCCCGCTGAACTGGGGTGTCGCCATGGACTTCGCCCCGCCGCGCGACGACGGCAGCGAGTACCCCTTCGGCCACGACCCGCACTGCATGGTGCAGCACCCGAGTCAGCCCGACCGCCTCTGGCACCAGAACCACTGCGGCATCTATCGCATCGACCGCACCAGCCCGCCCAGTGCGACGGACCGGTGGGAGCGCGTCGGCAAGAACATGCCGCCCGAGATCGGCGACATCGGCTTCGGCATCGCGACCCACCCGCGCGCCCCGGACACCGCGTGGGTCTTCCCGATGGACGGCACCGGCAACTGGTCGCGCACCTCGCCGAGCGGCAAGCCCGCGGTCTATCGCACGACCGATGGCGGGCAGAGCTGGGTCCGCAAGGACGCGGGCTTTCCGACCGAGCAGGCCTGGTGGACGGTCAAGCGACAGGCCCTCGCCATCGACGACCTCGCGCCGGTGGGGCTCTACCTCGGCAACACCAACGGCGAGCTCTGGGCGAGCGACGACGAGGGCGACAGCTTCCGCTGCCTCTTCCGACACCTGCCGCACATCTTCGCGGTCACCGTCGGCACGCCCGCCTGATGAAGGTCGTCGTTCCGAGCCAGCTCCGCGGCTACACGGCCGGACAGGCCGAGGTCGAGGCCACCGGCGCGACCCTCGACGCGGTCTTCGACGACCTCGACCGCCGCTTCCCGGGCTTTCGCTTCCGGGTCATCGACGAGCAGCGACGCCTCCGCAGGCACATCCTCGTCTTCCTCGGAGAGCACCGCACGGACGACCTCGACACCCCTGTGCTCGGGCACCAGACCGTCACGATCGTCGGGGCCTTGAGCGGAGGGTGACGCGTCGACCGCGCCGTGCGCCCCGGGAAATCGCTTTCAGATACGAGCTGTTGCAAGAATTCTAAACAGCGTTTAGCGATTGAACGTTGACTAGAGCCAGGCACCGAACTAGGTTCCGGGCGTGGGCATCAACGAACGTCGGCAACGCGAGAAGCAAGAGATGCGCGAGCTCATCCTCGCCGCAGCGCTGCGCCTCTTCGCCGAGGAGTCGTTCGAGCGCACCACCATGCGCCGCATCGCCGAGGTCATCGAGTACACGCCGGGCACGATCTACGGGTACTTCAAGGACAAGAGCGAGATCCTCTACGCGCTGCACGTGCGCGGCTTCGAGGAGCTCGTCGCGCGCATGGAGGCCGCCCTGGTCGGCGTGACCGCCCCGGGTGAACGGCTTGGCGCCCTCGGCCGTGCCTACATCCGCTTCGCCTTCGACAACCCCATCCAGTACGACCTCATGTTCCTCTCGAAGACCACGGCCAAGAAGATCCTGGCCGACGCCGAGTGGGACTGCGGCGAGCGCGCCTACGGCCTCTTGCGCAACGAGGTCCGCGGCTTCCTGGAGCACCACCACTCGACGGTCGACCCCGAGGTCGCGACCTTCACGTGCTGGTCGACCGTGCACGGGATGGTGGCGCTGGTCATCCGCGACCGGTGCATCTTCTTCCCGACCGAGGCCCTGCCCGCCATCGTCGATGCCGCCTTCCAGCAGTACCTGACGATGATGACGACGGCCGCCCCCGCCCTCACCCATCCTCCCGTCTCGAGCCCGTTCCAGGCCCTTCCGAGCTGATCGTCAGCCAGGCCCGACGGGCCCCTTTTTTTGCCCTCTGACTGAACATTGTTCAGGAGCTAAACCGTGACCAAGACCTCCCCCTCGTTCAATGCCACCCTGAGCCGCGGCCTCGCAGCCCTGCGGCGTGGCTCGATGGTCGGGCTCGTGGCGCTGGCCCCGGCCACCCTCCCCGCCTGCTCCACCTCGCGCGCCGACGCCGACCCGAGCGCCACGCACGCCGCGACGCCCGCCAAGGCGACCCGCGCCGAGCGCCCGGCCGTGCCGGTCACCGTGCTCGCGGTCACCGAGGCGCCGAGCGACCTGCCCCTCGTGACGACCGGTCGTGTGGCCCATGCCCGCGACGTGAAGCCCGCCTTCAAGACGGGCGGTGTCTTGCGCGAGCTGCTCGTCGACGAGGGGGACCGGGTCGTGCCTGGACAGTTGCTCGCCCGCCTCGACCCGCGCGAGCTCGACGCCGGCATCGCCCAGGCCCGCGCGGCCCTCGGCAAGGCGCAGCGCGACCTGGCCCTGGCCGAGAAGCTCACGGCCGACGCAGTCCTGCCGGGCACGACCCGCGACGACGCGAAGACCGCCGCGACGGTCGCGCGCGCCCAGCTCGCCGGCCTGGCCTTCAACAAAGAGACGATGACGCTCACCGCGACGACCAGCGGAGTGGTCATCAAGCGTCTCGCCGAGCCGGGGGAGATCGTCGGCCCGGGCATGCCGGTCCTCGTCATCGGCGAGGTCGGCGACGAGACGCGCGTGGAGGTCGGCGTCCCGGCCCGGCTCTTCTCGCGCATCGCGCCGGGGGCCGAGGCGAGCGTGCGCCTGGACGGGGACACGCGTGAACACGCCGCTTCGATCGTCGAGGTCGCGCCGACGCTCACGCCCGGCACGGACCGGGTCCTCGTGACCCTCGCGCTGCGCCCGGACCCGACCTCCGCCCCGCTCCCGCGCGGCCTGTCGGTGACCGCGACCTTCCCGCCGCGCGCGGGCAAGACGCTCCCGGCCCTGCCCATCCGCGCCCTGGTCGAGGGCGAGGGGCGCGAGGCGTCGGTCTGGATGCAGGACCCGCAGGCCGCGAACAGGGTCGTGAGGCACCTGGTGACGGTGGCCGCGATCCGCCCCGACGGGCTCGCCCTCATCGCCAGCGGGCTCTCGGTCGGCGACGAGGTCATCGACGCCGGCACCGGCTGGCTCGACGCCGACGCGACCATCACGCGCGCGACGCCCCCGGCCCCCCGCGCGACGGAGGCCAAGCCGTGAAGATCGCTGAGCTCTCCGTGAAGAACCCGCAGTTCACGCTGGTCGTGTTCGCGATGCTCGCCGCGCTCGGCGTGAGCTCGTTCATGACCATCCCGCGCTCCGAAGATCCGCAGTTCCCGATCCCCGGCTTCGTCATCGTCGCCATCCACCCGGGTGCCTCGCCGCGCGACGTCGAGGAGCTCGTCGCCAACCCGATCGAGGCGCGCCTCGACGAGCTCGACGACATCAAGAAGCTCCACTCGAAGATCAGCGAAGGCGTCAGTGTCACCATCGTCGAGTTCGACCCCGGGGTCGACGTCGATCGCAAGGACCAGGAGGTCCGACGCCAGATCTCGACCGCCCAGAAAGAGCTCCCGAGCGACCTCTACAGCCTCGAGGTCAAGCGCTTCGCGACCACCAACGTGTCGCTGGTCCAGGTCGCCCTCGTCTCCGACGGCGCCCCTTGGAAGGCCCTCCAGGACGCCGCCGAAGACCTCGAGAAGCGCTTGGAGGGCGTGGCCGGGGTCAAGGACGCCGAGGTCCACGGCCTCCCCGCGCGCGAGGTCCAGGTCGCCCTCGACCTGCCGAAGCTCGCCCAGCTGAAGGTCTCGCTCGACCGCGTCCTCCAGGCGATCGGCAGCGACAACCAGACCATCCCGGGCGGCCACGTCGACCTCGACGGGCGCCGCATGGGCATCAAGACCTCGGGCGCCTACCGCGACCTCGCCGACCTCGGTGGCACGGTCATCGGTGGCGACGGCCAGTCGGTCGTGCACCTGTCCGACGTGGCGACCCTGTCCTGGGGCACCGCCCCGCACGAGGTCCGCACCCGCAAGGATGGCCAGCGCGCGCTGTTCGTGACCGCCACCCAGAAGGAAGCCAAGAACGTCTTCGACCTGCAGAAGGGCATCGACCAGGTGCTCGCCGACTTCGACAAGACGCTCGCCCCCGGCATCACCCTCGAGCGCGGCTTCGACCAGGCCGACAACGTCGCGCACCGCCTGGACCGCCTCTACGAGGACTTCGCCTTCGCCATCCTGCTGGTGCTCTTGACCCTCATCCCGCTCGGCTTCCGCGCCGCCGCGGTCGTGATGATCGCCATCCCGCTGTCGCTGGCCATCGGGCTCTCGCTGATGCAGGCGCTCGGCTACAGCCTGAACCAACTCTCCATCGTCGGCTTCGTCATCGCGCTCGGCCTCCTGGTCGACGACGCCATCGTCGTGGTCGAGAACATCGCGCGCTTCCTGCGCGAAGGGCACTCGCGACGCGAGGCCGCCATCCTCGCCACGCGTCAGATCGCGGTCGCGGTCGTCGGCTGCACCGCCACCCTCATCTTCGCCTTCGTGCCGATGCTGTTCCTGCCGGGCAACGCGGGCGACTTCATCCGCAGCCTGCCGATGGCGGTGGTCCTGACCATCATCGGGTCGCTCGTCGTGGCGCTGACCATCATCCCGTTCATGGCGTCGCTGGTCCTGCCGCGCACGTCCGAAGAGCACGGCAACATCGTGCTCCGCGGCATGACGCGCGGCATCGAGGCGACCTTCCGCCCGGTGCTCGACCTGGCGCTGCGCCACAAGACGCTGGCCCTCCTCGCCTCGGCCGCGCTCGTCGCGGGCAGCGTCGCGCTGGTGCCGTCCATCGGCTTCTCGCTGTTCCCGAAGGCCGGCACGCGCCAGTTCCTGGTGACCATCGACGCCCAGGACGGCTCGAGCCTCGACGCCACCGACAAGGTCGTCGCGAAGGTCGAGGCCATCCTGGCGGAGACCCCCGAGGTCGCCTGGACGATGGCCAACGTCGGCAAGGGCAACCCGCAGGCGTACTACAACGTCCCGCCGCACGCCGAGTCGTCGAGCTACGGCGAGCTCCTGGTCGAGCTCCACGAGTTCGACCCGAAGACCTCGCCCGCTTTGCTCGAGGGCCTCCGCAGCCGCTTCGCAGGCTGGCCCGAGGCCCGCGTGCAGGTCCTGGAGTTCGAGAACGGACCGCCCATCGACGCCCCCATCGCCATCCGCCTCCTGGGTGATGACCTCGGGGCGCTGACGACCGCGGCCGCCCAGGTCGAACAGATCCTCCAGACCGTGCCTGGCACCGCCTACGTGCTGAACCCGTACAAGGTCCAGCGCACCGACCTCGTGGCGGAGGTCGACCGCGACAAGGCCGGCATGATCGGCGTCCCGACGATTCAGATCGCACGCAGCGTGCGCCTCGCCGTGGCCGGGCTGTCCGCGGGCGAGCTGCGCACCGCCGACGGCGACGAACACCCCATCGCGATCGTGCTGCCCGAGGGTCGCAACGGCCTCGCGGCCCTGGACCGCCTCGAGATCCCGACCATCACCGGCGAGACCGCGCGCTTCGCCGACGTCGCGACGATCGGCATGACGCGCTCGCCGACGACCATCCAGCACTACGGGGCGAAGCAGCGCTCGGTGACCGTCTCGGCACGGGCCGCCGCCGGCGAGAACGTCGACCGCCTCACGAAGGAGGTCCTCCGCCGCCTCGAGAGCACCGCCGGAACGCTGCCCGCGGGCGTCCGCTGGGTCGCGGCCGGCGAGGTCGAGAGCCGCAAGGAGAGCTTCGGCGGCCTCGGCTCGGCCGTCATCATCGCGACGTTCATGATCCTCGCCATCCTCGTCCTCGAGTTCAAGACCTTCCGCGGGACCCTGGTCGTGGCCTCGGTCATCCCGCTCGGCGTCATGGGTGGGCTCGTGGCGCTCTGGCTGTCGGGCTACACGCTGTCGTTCACGGCGGTGGTCGGGTTCATCGCGTTGCTCGGCATCGAGATCAAGACCTCGATCCTGCTGGTCGACTTCACCAATCAGCTCCGCGCCGAGGGCATGCCGCTCATCGACGCCGTGAAGAAGGCCGGCGAGGTGCGCTTCCTGCCCATCCTGCTGACGACGCTCACCGCCATCGGCGGCCTCCTGCCGCTGGCCATCCAGGGCAGCTCGCTCTACTCGCCGCTGGCCCTGGTCATCATCGGCGGCCTCACCAGCTCGACGCTCCTGGCCCGCGTCGTGACCCCGGTCCTCTATGTGATCTTCGCGCCGAAGGACGCGCCCGCGACCGCGATGACCGCGCAGCTCGCCGCGTCGGCCGCCGAGACCTGACCCTTCCTGACAGGAGCCTCCCATGTGGTGGATTTACATGACCCTGCTCGCCGCCGAGCCGGGGCCGGGACCGGCACACCCCGCGCCCGACACCCTCGTCACCGCCCCCCTCGCGCCCACGGACTGCAGCGGTGAGGCGTGCCTCGCTCGCGGCCCGCTCACCCTCGACGCCGAGACCGTCGCCCGCCTCGCGGCCCAGGCCTCGACCTCGGCGGCGCACGAGGACGGCGAGACCCGCGCCGCAGCCGCCCGCGCTCGCGCTCTCGACCAGCGCTTCCTGCCGCGCGTCGACCTCCAGGCGCGCTACACGCGCATCGCCGAAGAAGAAGGCGGCAGCATCGATCCCGGGATCCCCGGGGTCACCGTCACCATCCCCGGCGCCCAGCCCAACCAGTGGCACTTCGGGGTCGGCGTGTCGCTGCCCGTGTCCGACTGGTTCCTGCGCTCGGACAAGGCCTCGGAGGCGGGGCGTCGGGCCGCTGCGGCCTCGACCTGGAAGGCGGCCGCCGCGCGGCGGAGGGCGGCCCTCGATGCGACCCTGGCCTATTGGGATCGGGTGCGCATCGGCCGAGCACTGGCGGTCTCCAACCAGACGATCGACGACGCCAAGGCGCGACTCGCCGAGGCCGACAAGCGCGTCCGGGCCGAGGTCGCCTCGACCGCCGACCTCGAGCTCGCCAAGGTCCGCGTGGCCGAGGCCGAGCTCCAACAGGCGACGCTCGCGTCGACCCAGGAGCTCGTCGAGGCCCAGCTCCGCGCCCTCCTGGACCTGCCCGTCGCTGCGACGCTCACCATCGTCGACGATGCGGCCGCCACCCCCGAGGCTGCGCCCGCCTCGGCTGCACCCGCGACTTCCGCGGCCGACCTCGCGGCGCTGATCGCCGACGCCTGGCGCGACCGCCCCGAGCCCCGCGCCCTGAACGAGGCCGAGGCCGCCTATCGCGCCGAGCTGGGCCTCGCCGAGGTCAAGCGCCTGCCGCGCTTCGACGTGGTCGCCAACGCCCAGGTCGTGAACCCGAACCCGCGTGCCTTCCCGCAGAAGGACGCGTTCAGCGCGACCTGGGACGTCTCCGCGGTCGTGAGCTGGAACGTCAACGGCCTCTGGGAGACGGCCCCCGCCGCCGACGAGGTGCGCGCCAAGGTGCTCGCCCTGGATGCCGATCGCCGCGCGTTGGACGACGGCCTCCGCCTGGAGATCGCCGCGGCGCTCCGCGTGCTGCGCGACGCCACTGCAAAGGAGCAGAGCAGCCGCGCGATGCTCGCCGCCGCGACCGAGGGCCACCGCGTGAGGACCCGCCTCTACGCGCTCGGCAAGGCCACCGCCGTCGAGGTCGCCGAGGCCGAGACCCAGCTCGAGCGCGCGCGCCTCGGCTTGGTCGACGCCGCCATCGATCGGAACGTGGGCGAGGCCCGACTGCGCTACGCGGTCGGGCGCTAGGGCTGCGACCCGGGTGCGTCGGTCGCCGATGCAGGCCTCGATGCGGGCGAGGCCACGCGACCGTCGACCAGTTCGACGATCCGATCGCAACGTGCGGCCAGCTCGCGATCGTGCGTGACCATCAAGAACGCGATGCCACGCTCTGCGTTGGCGCGCCGCATGAGCGTGAACACCTCGTCGGCGGTGGTCGAGTCGAGGTTGCCGATCGGCTCGTCCGCGAGGAGGAGCGGCGGCCTGCCGACGAGGGCGCGAGCGATCGCGACGCGCTGCTGTTGGCCGCCCGAGATCCGACGCGGACTCTCGTCGGCCTTGTCGCCGAGCCCGACCTCGACGAGCGCGGCGTGCGCCTCCGCACGCATCGACGCCCGCACCCATCCGTCGCGCGTGACGAGCGGCATCATCACGTTCTCGAGCGCGCTCAGCGCCATGATGAGGTGGTGGAACTGGAAGACGAAGCCGAGGGTACGTCCGCGCAGCCAGGTCAGCTCGCGGTCGCCGAGACCGTTGACCCTCTCGCCTCGGATCCAGAGGTCACCGCCAGTCGGGCGATCGAGGAGCCCGATGATGTTGAGCAACGTGCTCTTGCCCGAGCCCGAGCGCCCGACGAGCGCGACGAACTCGCCCGCCTTCAGCTCGAGGTCGATCCCGTGCAAGACGCGCGTCTTGACCGCGCCCCCGAAGTCCTTGGTCACGCCCTCGAGGCGCAAGAGCGGAGGCGCATCACTCATTGCGGATCGCCACGGCCGGATCGAGGCGCGCGGCGCGACGAGCCGGCAGCACGGCCGCGACGAGCCCCGTCAGGATCGCCAGTGCCGCCGTCCCCAGGATGAGGCCCGCGTCGATCTGGATCGGGAACGACGGGGTGCCATCGGCGTTCGACGCGACCGTCTCGAAGAAGCCCGCGAGCCCGGCCCCGATCGCCGTCCCGAGGGCCGCGCCCAGCGCGCCGACGATGCCACCCTGGATGAGGAAGATGAGGAAGATGAGGAAGATGAGGAAGATGAGGAAGATGCGCATGACGCGCGCCCGCGGTGTGCCTATCGCGCGCAGGATGCCGATCTCGCGCGAGCGCTGGATGACCGACACCACCAGCACGCTCGCGATCCCCATCGCTACTGCCAGGATGACGAAGACCTGGATGAGGAGGCTCGAGCTCGACTGCGATCGGAGGCCACTCAAGAGCTGCGCGTTCGTGTCCATCCAGCTGCGCGCGTCGAGGCCCGTGTCCCGCTGGATCTGCGCGGCGATGTCACTGGCTGCGAACACATCGGTCACCGTGAGATCGATCTCGGTCACGCCACCCTCGAGGCCGAGCAACATCTGCGCGCCGCGCAGTGGCAGCACCACCCAGCGCTCGTTCACGCCTTCGTTGCCGAGATCGAAGATGCCACGCACGGTGAAGACCTTGGCCGCGCCCTCGGCGGTCGTGAGGCGCAGCTTGTCACCCACGCCGAGCCCGAGATCGCTCGCGAGCTTGACCCCGATCATCACGTCGACCCCCTGCAGGTTCATCGTCCCTGCGACCAGCTTGCGCTCGAAGGGGATGAT
>JAEUKJ010000002.1 GCA_016792665.1 Deltaproteobacteria bacterium
ACCTCGAGATCGATGGTCGAGGGGCTGCCGACGAGCCGCCCACCGAAGTCGATGCGCGTCGGGTTCACCTTGATGCAGGGGCCCTTCAGGTTGGCATAGAGCTTGACCTCGGTCCCATTGGCCTGGGCGTCGTTGGCGAAGAAGACGAGGCGCCCCTGAGCGGCCTCGGCGTCGGTCGCGAAGTAGGTGACGTCGACCTTCGACGCGCTGCCGGGCGCGATGGCAAGCGGCGGCGACAGGGTGATGCCGCTGCTCGCGCTCTCGGCCGTGACGCTGTAGTCGTTGCCCTCGATCGTTGCCTTGAAGCCGGCGGCCCCGGCGAAGACGACGCGGCTCACTTCGAGCGAGGTCGAGCCCGTGTTCAGGACGTTCACCGTCTTCTTCGCCGACTCGGTCGCCGGCACGGCGCCGAAGTCCAAGACCGGCGGCGAGACGACGAGCTTCGGCACCGACACTGCGGGGGCGACCTCGAAGGTGAACTCCGAGCCGCTGTTCAGGGTCACGTTGGTGCGGATGCGGACCGTCGCGCTGGCGCGGACGCCCGAGGCCACCTGGCTCGGGTCGTAGGCCACCGAGAACGAGTGGCCGAGAGCGTCGGGCCACACCTCGACGGGCGCGGCTTCGCTCGGACTGGGCAGCGAGATGATCGAGAAGGCCCCGGCGGGCGTGCCCTCGACGATGATCTCCTTCAACTCCAGGACGCCGTTGCCGGTGTTCTTCACCGCGATGCGCGCAGGGATGTCGGCCGAGACCGTCACCGTGCTGCCAGCCGTGACCACGCGCGGCCCGTCTGTGACCGCGATCTCGGCCCTCTCGCTGCGCACGATGGTGTTGTCACCACACGCCGAGAGTCCCGCCACACCCACCGCAACGACGAGGCCCGGCGTGAGCCAGGCCCGGACGAGCATCGAAAGAGCCGAGAAGAAAAGAGCCCGTTCCCTCACGCATCACCTCGCCGTCGTAGCCCGCGTCAGCCGGGGCAAGACGCGGGGGAAGATAGCGAGGTTGAGCCGCGGAGTCACCACCAACGCGCAGCCCCGGTGAAAGCCGTTCAGGAGCAAGTGAACGAGCGTCACTCCGGGCGCTCGGCGCAGCCGCGCGTGCCCACCGCCGAAGGCCAGGCGGAGCCTGGCTGCCCAACAGCGCGTGGTCAGAGTCCGGGCACGGGGTAGTTGGCGGTGATCTTGGCCCCGCCGTTGCGGGTGATGCGCGTGACGACCGTGCTCGGCCAGTCGATGTAGTGGGTGTCCCACATGTCGAAGTTGACGAGGCGGACGTCGGCCCACTGATCGCGGAGCTGGCCGTAGATGTAGATGCGCACCGTCGCGAAGGTCGCGCCGTAGCCCCAGTCGTTCCAGTAGTGGACGCCGACCTGGTAGCGCACACCCTGCTCGGGCACGTTCACGTTCAGGTTCTCGGGCCCGCCACCATCTGTGTCGTCACGGTCCAGGCGCGGGTTGTCCATCGGGGAGAAGATGCCCCACTCCGGCGTCGGGTTGCTCCAGAAGCAGTCGTAATCATAGTCGAAGTACCGACCGTAGGCGTCCGGGTGCAGGAAATGGAGGTCCACGTCCGAGCCGGCCGAGTAGTAGATCTGATCGCCACCGGTGTCCGCCTCGTTCGGGTCGCCCGGGGTCCGCCAGAGGAGCTCGACGTGGATGGCGTCATCCGACGTCACGACCACCGTGTACTCGGCCTGCGAGCAGCTCTCGGTGCCGAGCGCATCGAAGACCTTCAGACGGAAGATGTACTCGCCGACGACGTTCGCCTCGAACGAGGGCTCAGCCACGAAGGCGCTCGGCGAGAAGGTCGAGACCGAGCCGCCGGGCTGGACCACCGTCCACTGGTAGCCGGTCACCGAGCCGGTGTTGGCCGTCGAACCGGCCGCCGACAGGTGAAGGACGGTCTGGGGCAGGACCTCGGCGCCCTCGCGGACCGTGATCTTCGCGGTCGGGCAGCTGCCGTCGGTGCCGAAGCCCGACAGGTCGACATCGAGCTCTGCCTGGTAGGCGTTCGAGGTCACGCGGAGCTTGCCGTTGTCGGTCAGGAAGCCACCGCCGGCCGCGAGCTGCGCGACCTGGGTCGGGAGGTAGGTCACCGGCAAGAAGACCGAGTCGCCCGCCGCGATCGTGAGCGGCAGGGCGCCGACGCGGCCCTTGTCGAGCCCGAAGAGCCCACCACCGTCATCGACCAGCGCGATGTCGGACACGACGAGGTCGACGTCGCCGCAGGACTGGAGCTCGACCTGGATCTCGGCG
>JAEUKJ010000050.1 GCA_016792665.1 Deltaproteobacteria bacterium
GAGCGTTCGTCTAGTGGCCTAGGACGCTGGCCTCTCACGTCGGTAACACGGGTTCGACTCCCGTACGCTCTACCAGCTGAACCCGCTCTCTCCGGAAGGGGGGAGCGGGTTTCCTTTTATTGGATTCGCGATTGGTCCTCGTTTGACGGGACGGTCGTGAATCGGGCCTGTGCGCGGGCCAGACGCAACCGATAGAGGTGCGGCACCGCGTGACTCTCCCCTCGTGGGGCGTTCGTCCAGGGGCCTAGGACGCTGGCCTTTCACGCCGGAGACACGGGTTCGAATCCCGTACGCCCTACTCCCCTGCGAGCCAGGAAAGCCGGAGACCTCGAGCCGAGGACTTCAGCGTTCCTGGCTTTCTGCGTTTGGGGTCCGGGAGGCCGAGGGAGGCCTGCGGCGAGGGCGTGCGTGGGGCTTGCGGTGGCTCGCGCCCCGAGGCGGGAGGAGTGGGCCGGAGGCTACGTGATTTGTCCTTCGCGCGGTCTGCGACGGGGTGCTATCGGCTTTGGAATGGGACAGATCGCGTTCGGCGTGTGGGTGGTGTGGGTCGTGGCGACGGCCGTGAGCTGCGGGCGGCAGGGCGAGGTGGGCGAGCCGGAGGTCGTTCCGGGCGCGCCAGGGCCTGGAGCTCGGGCTGAGTCGCGCGTGGCGGGGTCGGCGGACGTCGGGCCACCGGTCGCGGTCGCGGCGTCGGACGTCGCGCCGGCGCTCGCCGATCGAGGCGCCGAGGTGGAGCTCGCGGAGGTGGTGCGGGTCGAGCTGACCCATGATGTCGTGTGCCCGTGGTGTCGCATTGGACATCGTCGGCTGGAGCGCGCGATCGCGGCGCTTGGGAGGCCGGTCGAGGTGGTGTACCGGCCGTTCCTGCTCGAGCCCGACATGCCGGCCGAGGGGGCCGATCTGCGTGCGCGCCTCGCTGCGAAGTACGGGGAGGCGCAGCTCGATACGATGTTTGCGCGCGTGACGAGCATCGGGGCGGCCGACGGTATCGTCTTCGATTTCGCAAGAACGACGCGTTCGCCGAGCTCGGTGTTGGCGCATGTGCTCGTCGAGGCGGCCCCGGTGCAGGCGAGGACGGCGCTCCTCGATCGCATTCACGCGGCCTATTTCGAGCGTGGTGAGGACATCGGGGATGCGGCCGTGCTCGAGCGCCTGTGGGTCGAGGGTGGGCTGCCGGCGGCCGCGGCGCGCGAGGCACTGGCCGATCCCGCCCGTCGTGAGCGCGTTCGGAGCGAGGCGCTCGCGGCGTCGCGGTCGGGGATCGGAGGGGTCCCGCAGATAAAGATCGGCGGGCGGACCCTGTCCGGGGCTCAGCCCTACGACGTGCTGCTGGAGGCGCTGCGCGCGGTGGCGCGCTGAGGGCGACGAGCTACCTGAGCGGGCAGGTGCATGGGGGCGGGCCGGGGCGTACGCCGGAGGCGGAGGTGGCGATGCGCTACAAGCAACTGGGTCGTACGGGTCTGATGGTGTCGGAGCTCTGCCTTGGGACGATGACGTTTGGAGGCAAGGGCTTCTGGACGGTGGTCGGGCAGCAGGGGCAGGAGCTCGTGGACCAGATCGTTCAGCGGTCGCTCGCGGCCGGCGTGAACTTCATCGACACGGCTGATGTGTACTCGGAGGGAGAGTCCGAGAAGCTGCTCGGCCGCGCGCTGAAGAACCTCGGCGTCGCACGCAGTGACGTGGTCATCGCGACCAAGGCCTTCGGTCGCACCGGGGCGGGGCCCAACGACCTCGGCGCGTCGCGTGGGCATCTGATGGACGCCATCGCGAAGAGCCTGGACCGGCTTCAGCTCGACTATGTCGACCTCTATCAGATCCACGGCTGGGACACCGTCACGCCGATCGAAGAGACGCTGCGGGCCCTGGACGACATCGTGCGCTCGGGGCGCGTGCGGTATATCGGGGTGTCGAACTGGGCCGCCTGGCAGATGATGAAGGCCAACGGCCTCGCGGAGCGGCACGACTGGATGCGCTTCGAGACGGTCCAGGCCTACTACTCGATCGCGGGGCGCGACCTCGAGCGCGAGATCGTGCCGCTGGTCAACGACCAGAAGATGGGCGTCCTGGTGTGGAGCCCGCTGGCCGGTGGGTTCCTCTCTGGCAAGACCGACGCCGACGGCAAGCTGCCCGATGGGACGCGACGTGCGACCTTCGACTTCCCGCCGCTGGATCGGCCGCGCGCCATGGCGGCCATCGCGGCGATGCGCGAGGTCGGGGCGCGGCACGGGGTGTCGGTCGCGCGGGTGGCCCTCGCGTGGGTGCTCGCGAAGCCCTGGGTGACGAGCATCATCTTCGGCGCCAAGACGCTGGAGCAGCTCGACGACAACCTGGCGGCGACGACGCTCACGTTGACGTCGGAGGACCTCGCGGCGCTGGATGCGGTGAGCGCGCTGCCGCCCGAGTATCCGGGCTGGATGCTCGCGTTCCAGGGCGCCAACCGGCTTCCGGCGCCCAAGGTCTGAGGCGGGCGCGCGCCTCGCTGCTCCAAGGGGCGTGAGGCGCGCCGTGATTGCGATTCCGGGCGGTCAGAAGCCCGTCACCCAGGTGCAGTCGGGCGTGCCGGCCGGGTGAGCCGCCGGGTCGTGCCAGTCGCTGCCGCTGGCCTGCTCGGTGAGGTCGCAGTAGCCGTCCCCGTCGAAGTCGATGACGCGTGGGATGGCGCCGGCGTCGATGACCGCCTGGCCGGCGAAGGCCGACGTCATGAAGCGCACCATCATGGCTTGCGTGGCGACGACGGGCTGCTGGACCCAGACCGGGGGAGCGAGCGGCGGGAAGTCGGCCAGCACGCCGTCCTCGAGCGCGACCGGGAAGGCGTAGCTGCGCTGACCCCAGCGGCGCCCGAGGTTCGAGCTGTGGCTGGCCGAGCCCATGTGGACGAGGCCGCGAGCCGGGTGGCCGGGGGGCGCGGTCAGCGGTGAGACGGCGGTCGCGAGGATGGGGACGTTGCGCGCGGCGGGGGTGATCTGCGGGATGCCGAGGGCCGCGGCCAGGATCTCGGTGCTGCGGTTGGGGACGTACTCGTCGTACTCGACCTCGGTCATGAGGATGTCGGGCCCCGCGGGGTCGACGTCTTCGGTCGAGGCACCCGCGAAGCCAGGCTCGATCGCGCCGAAAGCGATGTTGGTGAACGGCGTGAAGCGGGTGAGCGGCACCGAGCTGTCCATGCCGAAGAGCAAGAGCACGAGCTCGATTTGCGGGCGGTTGCTCGGGGACTCGCCCTGCCATTGCAGCGCGTCGCCGTTGCCGACGTTCAGGAAGAAGGCGCGGATGTCGGTCTCGACCGGCAAGAGCGCGGCCCCGGTGAACGCGCCGAAGGACGTCCCGACCCAGCCGATGCGCGTCGCGTCGAAGCGGAGGGCGGTGCCTTCGGGGAACTGGTCGGCCGCGGCGGAGAGGTCGAGGGTGGGGTTGGCGAGGAGGCGTCGGAGCTGGCACCACTCGAGGGCGTACTGCCAGAGGTTGGCGCGGTAGCGCGGCGCGCTCTGCAGGGTCGCGCTGAGCTCGACCGTGCTGGTCGGGGTGTCGCTGGCGTCGGAGAAGCCGTCGGGCCCGACATAGGTGCCGGGGAAGTTGTTGCGGGCGTCGGTGCCGCCGCTGGCTCTCACGCCGTGGTAGAGGCCGTCCATGGCCACGGTCGCGATGCCGACGCGGGCGAGCTCGTTGGCGAAGGTCATGACGAACTGCCGGTTGCTGGGCGTGCCGTGCGAGAAGATGACGACGGGGTAGCCGGTCGCGGGCGGCGCGGTGCGCGGCAGGATGAGGGTCACCGGGACCTTGACGGCGCCTGCCTGGGCCTTGGCCTGGCCGTCCACGAAGTCGAAGGTGCCGTCGTCGGGGGCCGAGGTGTTGGCCCAGGGGCGGCGCAGCTCGGGGGCTTCGAAGGCGCCTTGCAGGACGACGCCGAGGGCGTCATGGGGCCAGCCGGTGTCGGCGGGCTCCGGGTGGCCGACCTCGCCGGGGGCCCCTGGGAGGTCCTTGCCTGCGCCGTCCTTGCGCGCGATGCCGAGCCACGCGTCGAGTGTCGCGGTGCAGCCGGCCTTGGCCTCGGCACAGAAGCGCAGGGTCGGGAAGGGGGCGGTGTCGGCGGAGGCCGTGAGGAGGTCGGGGGCCGGTCCGTAGTCGCCGCGGACCAGCGCGTCGCGCACGGTCTTGAGCTTACGGTGCTCGGTGTGGGCGGAGTAGACGGCCAGGCCGGCGACCTCGTCGGGGCTCCAGCCCAGGGTCGCGGTGGCGCGGTCGAGGGCGGTCCCGAACAGGGTGGCTCGCGCGGTCGTGCGCGGCGCGGCGACGAGGGCCGTGAAGCCGGGCGCTGCGCCGAGGTGGCCCTGGTCGCTGGTCTCGAGCCGGTTGCTGACGAGCACCGCATAGCGGCGGCCGCTGCGGAGGGGCTCGGCCTCGGGGGCGACCACGAGGACTTGCAGCGGCGCGAAGTAGCCCGCGATGCACGGGAGGCGGTGCGGCGCGCCGGCGTCGGTGACGTCGACGATCGCGACCGGGGAGGTCGCGGCGAGGCAGTCGGCGCCGGTCTTCGGGAGGGTCGAGGCGTCGAGCGTCGCGCCGGTGGAGGTGAAGTCGATGCGGAAGAGGGCGCCCGAGGTGTGGCCGAAGCCGTCGAGGCCGGCGTACGCGTCGCGCAGGACCTCGACCTGTTGGGTGATGCCGGCGAGGTCCCAGTCGAGGAGCGTGTCGGTCACGGGGCCGGTGAAGTCGGCGCCTTCGCGGTAGAGGTCGCTCGGGAAGGGGATCGCCAGGGGGGCCGGCAAGCCCGCGTCGGGGAGCGCGAAGCGAATGCGCGCGGTGGGCTCGGGGCTCGTGTCCGGCGCGGTGTCGGTGTCGATCGCGTCTGTCGTGTCTGTTGTGTCGATGGCATCGGGCACGTCGGGCGTGTCATGGTCGGCGGGCTCGGGGTCGTCGCCGCAGGCCGCAAGCGCGAGGACGGTGCCGAGCGCGGCGCGGCCCAACGCGGCGAGGGTCGATCGTGGGGTGGGGCGGAGGCGGCAGGTCGACATCGTGGTCCTCGGTGACGAGATGGGACTCAGTACCAGATCGACCGCGGCGGATGTAGCGCAACTCCGTCGAGACGCGCGGGCTGCTGTGGTCGACATGCGGCAGACGGGCTAGAGTCTGGCTATCGACCAGCGTGGTGCCCTTGACTCGTTCCCTGCCGTCCGTTGCATCGTTCGTGTTCCTGTTGTTCTGCGCTTGCGGCGGGGACGCGGTCCGTCGTGACGCGGATGATGGGGTGAGTGTGGACGCCGAGCCCGATGCCGACGCTGAGGCGGACGTCCTGCCCGAGAGTGACACCGCGTTCGACGCGGACACTGAGGCGGACCTCGCGCACGAGGTCGATGCGGACATCGATGCGGACACGGAGGCGGACCTCGCGCCCGACGTCCTCGACGCCACCGTCGACTCCGCCTCGGACAGCGACG
>JAEUKJ010000145.1 GCA_016792665.1 Deltaproteobacteria bacterium
ATCAATTCAATACGGGGCGGCGGAGCATTACAATAGCTATAAGTTTCAGGCAATTGGACTGCGCCTCGTGCGAACCGACCTCGGCGACTGCGAATCCCTCGAGGTGCCGCCGCGATGAGCCGACGCGTGAGCCGCACCGTCGCCGGGTGATGAGGCTTTCGCGCACTCGGCGTCGATGCTAAGGGGTCCTTCGTGAAACGTTGGACCCTCGAAGAGATGGCGCGCGAGCCGCGCTGGACGGAAGCTCGGACCCTGGCTCTGCCCGGTCGCCTGCGCGGCAACGCGTTTCGCGCCTGGGGGCTGCACGTCAAGCAACAGTTCGGCCCGGACGCGGCCGATCACGTGCGACGGAAGCTCGCGCTGACGGCGGTCGATCTGCCCGACGTGCCGACGAAGAAGCAGTGGTACCCGGTGTGGCTGCAGACGCGCATGGTGCAGGTCATCATCGACGACCTCCTGGGCGGCGACGCGCTGCGCTTCCAGTCGGTCTTCGAAGAGACCACCGGCACGGCCGAGAAGGCCCTGGTCCTGGCCGGCCGCATGACGGGGCCGGGCCTGGTCCTGCGCATGGCCGGCACCTACCACGCCTCGGTCTGCGACGTCGGGCGCTGTGTGCCGGAGGTCGGCTCGGGGCGCGCGACGCTCGAGTTCCTGGACGCCGAGATCTTCGACGACCCGACCTGGCGCTTCGCCAACATGGTCAGCTTGAAGACGATGTTCGAGTCGCTCAAACGCAAGGTCGACGTGATGACCGGAGAAGAGCCGGGGCCCAGGAGCTTCGTCATCCACATGCAGTGGTGAAGCGATGAGCTTCGTGGCGGACCTCGAGCTCCTGGCCGACCCGGTGAGGGTGCGCGCTCTGGCGCTCCTCGAGATGGACGAGCTGTCGGTCGGCGAGCTCGCCAAGAGCCTGGCCCTGCCGCAGCCCACCGTGTCGCGGCACCTGAAGGCGCTGACCCAGGGCGAGTGGCTCGTCCGGCGCACGGTCGCGACGGCCGCGTTCTTGCGGCTCGGCGCCTTGACGAGTCGGCAGCAGGAGCTCTGGCGCCTCGTGCGCGACGCGCCCGACTTCGAGGCCGAGCGCGCGCAGGATCGCGATCGCATGGCGCGGGTCCTGGCCGAGCGCGAGGCGGACGCGGCCACCTTCTTCGGACGCGTGGCCGATGGCTGGGATGTGCTGCGCGACCAGCTCTTCGGGCGTCGCTTCTTGCCGACCGCGATCGGCGCGATGTTGCCGCGCGATCAGGTGGTGGTCGACCTCGGCTGCGGCACCGGCGAGCTCCTGACCCACCTTGCCCCGAGCGTGTCGCGCGCGATCGGGGTCGATCGCGAGCCGGGCATGTTGGCCGTCGCGCGTCGGCGCCTCGCCCGCCATCCGCACGTCGAGATCGTCGAGGGCGCGCTGGAGGCCGTGCCGGTGGCGGACGCCAGCGCCGACCTCGCGCTGCTCGTCCTCGTCCTCCACCACCTGCCCGAGCCCGGCGCCGCGCTGGCCGAGGCACGGCGCATCCTGAAGCCCAGCGGCAAGCTGGTCGTGGTCGACATGCAGCCGCACGAGACGACCGCGTGGCGCACCTTCGGCCACCTGCACCAGGGCTTCTCGGCGACCACCGTCAACGCGCTTGCGGCGACGGCCGGCCTCGAGGTCACGCGCTACGATCCGCTGGAGCCCGAGGCCGAGGTCCAGGGTCCGCCGCTGTTCCTCTCGACGATGGCCGTCCCCTCGTCCCAGGCCGCGCCCGGGCCCGCTCGCGCGAAAAGCGACCGGGGGCTTGCTTCGCGCCGCTAGGGGCTTTATTCATCCATCCGCATCGACGGATGAACGGCCTGCCGCTTGGGTACGCCGCCCCTTCGTCGGGCCCGCGCCCCTCGCCTCGGCCTCTCGCCTCGGAGCTTCGTCCATGACCCAGACCTTCCTCGACACTCGCCTCCCCCTCTTCTCGGACCTTCGCTACAAGGTGAAGGACATGTCGCCCGAGACCGCGCGCTTCGGTCGCAAGGAGATGGAGCTCGCCCTCTACGAGATGCCCGGCCTCGCCTCGCTGCGCGAGGAGTTCGGTGCGTCGCAGCCCTTGAAGGGCGCGCGCATCATGGGCTCGCTGCACATGACCATCCAGACCGCGGTGCTCATCGAGACGCTCGTGGCGCTCGGCGCCGAGGTCCGCTGGGTCTCGTGCAACATCTTCTCGACCCAGGACCACGCGGCAACCGGCGTCGTCGTCGGCCCGAACGGCACCGTGCAGAACCCCTCGGGCTCGCCGGTCTTCGCCTGGAAGGGCGAGACCCTGGCCGAGTACTGGTGGTGCACGCTGCAGGCGCTGGAGTGGCCGGGCTCGCCGACCGGCGGCCCCAACATGATCCTCGATGATGGTGGGGATGCGACCCTGCTCGTCCACCTCGGCTACGAGCACGAGCAGAAGGGCACGCTGCCGAACGTCGACGCGGCCGAGAGCGAGGAGGAGAAGATCATCCTGCAGATGATCATCGATGTCCGCCGCGCCAAGGGCGACAAGTACTGGACCAAGATGGCGCCCGCCATCCGCGGCGTCACCGAGGAGACGACGACCGGCGTGCACCGCCTCTACCTGCGCCAGCAGGAGGGCACGCTGCTCTTCCCGGCGATCAACGTGAACGACTCGGTGACCAAGTCGAAGTTCGACAACCTCTACGGCTGCCGTCACTCGCTGGTCGACGCCATCATGCGCGCCACCGACGTCCTCATCGCCGGCAAGAAGGCGCTGGTCTGCGGCTTCGGCGACGTGGGCAAGGGCTCGGTGGATTCCTTGCGCGGCCAGTCGGCTCGCACGGCGATCACCGAGATCGACCCGATCTGCGCCCTCCAGGCGTGCATGCGCGGCATCGACGTCATCACCATCGAGGACGCCCTCGCCCAGGACTTCGACATCTACGTCACCGCGACCGGCAACAAGGGCATCATCACCGCCGACCACATGACGAAGATGCGCCACAACGCGATCGTCTGCAATATCGGCCACTTCGACAACGAAATCGACATGGCCGGGCTCGAGGCGATGGCGCTCCGCGGCGAGGTCGAGAAGATCGAGGTGAAGCCGCAGGTCCACGAGTGGAAGTTCAAGAACACCAAGCACGGGCCGAACGGCAAGGGCCACTCGATCATCGTGCTCGCCGAGGGCCGCCTCGTGAACCTCGGCTGCGCGACCGGGCACCCGAGCCTCGTCATGTCGGCCTCGTTCACGAACCAGACCCTGGCGCAGATCGAGCTCTTCAAGAACGCCGAGAACTACGGCAAGACCGTCACCGTCCTGCCGAAGCACCTCGACGAGAAGGTCGCCCACCTGCACCTCGACAAGTTCGGCGCCAAGCTGACCCGCCTCAGCGAGTCGCAGGCCAGCTACATCGGCGTGCCGGTGAACGGGCCCTTCAAGACGGATGCGTACCGCTACTAAGACCGAGATGGGGTGCCCTACCCAATAGGCGCGCCTTATGAGATACGAACGCGGCTCCGAGGTCAGTGCGACTTCGGGGCCGCGGTCGTTTGTGGGGTCGGATGAATGCCTCGCGCCGCGAGCCCTCCTGCGGGGTCTGGTGATGGTCGGTCGGCGAGGTTGGCGAGCGTGGGTGTGGGCGAGCGTGCTCACGACCTGGGGGCTCTTCGACGCTTCGGCGCGTGCCGAGCCCGAGCCTGCGCCGGCCGAGTCCGCGCCCGCGCCTGC
>JAEUKJ010000146.1 GCA_016792665.1 Deltaproteobacteria bacterium
CCAGACCAACATGAACGCGAACGAGGTCATCGCGAACCGCGCGGCCCAGCGCGTGGGCGGTGTGCTCGGGTCGAAGCGACCCATCCACCCGAACGACGACGTCAACCAGTCCCAGTCGTCGAACGACGCGTTCCCGACGGCGATGCACATCGCCGTGGTCGAGGAGCTCGTGCACCGCCTGGTGCCTGCGGTGACGCGGCTCCGCGACGTGCTGGCCGCCAAGGCGGACGCGTTCGCGGACATCGTGAAGATCGGGCGGACGCATCTACAGGACGCGACGCCGCTCACGCTCGGGCAGGAGATCTCCGGCTGGGTCGCGCAGCTCGACCATGGCCTCGCGCGGGTGGACGCGGTCCTGCCGGGGCTCTACGCGCTGGCCTTGGGCGGGACGGCGGTCGGCACCGGGCTCAACGCGCACCCGGAGTACGCCGTGCGCGTGGCCGCGCAGATCGCGGTGTTGACGGGCCTGCCGTTCGTGACGGCGCCCAACAAGTTCGAGGCGCTGGCCGCCCACGATGCGGCGGCCTTCGCGTCGGCGGCGCTGCGCACCTTGGCTGGGGGCCTCATGAAGATCGCCAACGACGTGCGCTGGCTCGCGTCGGGGCCGCGCTCCGGGCTCGGCGAGCTGTCCATCCCGGAGAATGAGCCGGGGTCGTCCATCATGCCGGGCAAGGTGAACCCGACCCAGGCCGAGGCGCTCACGATGGTGGTGTGCCAGGTCTACGGCAACGACGCGGCCATCGCGTTCGCGGCCTCGCAGGGCAACTTCGAGCTCAACGTGTACAAGCCCGTCATCGTCCACAACCTGCTCGAGTCGGTGCGACTCCTGAGCGACGCATGCGACTCGTTCCGCACCCACTGCGCGGTCGGGATCGCGCCGAACCGCGCGCGCATCGCGCAGCTCGTCGAGGACTCGCTGATGCTGGTGACGGCGCTGGCGCCGCACATCGGGTACGACAAGGCGGCCGAGATCGCCAAGATGGCGCACCGCGACGGGTCGACCTTGAGGGCGGCGGCGCTGGCGCTGGGCTACGTGACGGTCGACCAATTCGATGGATGGGTCGACCCGGCGGCGATGACCTCGCCCCGCGTCTGAGGAAGTGGACCAGACGGCTTGTTTTCTCCATGCTGCGCCCGATGAAGCGGATCCCCACGGCAGGCCTCGGCGCGACTCTCGTTGCGGCGTGGGTCATTCTGAGCGGCTGCGGGTCGCTGGTGCGCTTCGGCGAGATCGAGCCGCCCGAGGGCGAGCGCGCCCTGGTCGAGGTCGAGGTCAAGCCGCGCCGCACGCAGCGGGTGGGGGTGGCCGAGCTCGAGGCGGCGACGGGCGAGCTCGCGGTGGCGACGCACGCGGTGTCGCCGGCCCCGGTCGTGCCGTCCGCGACGGCCGCGGACGAGATGTCTTCGAACGTGCAGGGGCTCTCGACGCCGGCCGACACGGCGGTGGTGGACCCGGCCGAGATCGCCACCGATGCGCGCCGCCTGGAGAGCATCTACGCGGCGCGCGGGTACTTTCGCTCTAAGAACCTGGGCCACGCCATCGAGGGGCGCGGCTTCGATCGGGCCGGCGCGGTCTTCGAGATCTTGGAGGACCGGCCGACCGAGGTCAGCGAGATCGTCTTTCGCGGGGCGTGCGAGTCGGCGCCCGCGGACGACCCCGAGGCCAAGAAGCGCCTGGCCGAGCTGTGCGTCGCGGCGCGAGAGCTCGTGCCGCTGCGGGTCGGCGACATCTGGACCGAGTCCGCCTATGCGGGCGGGCTCGATATCCTGGCGCGGGCGTTTCGCGCCAAGGGCTTCCTGCACGCGCGCGTGACGGGCGACAACTGGGTCTCGCGCGATCGCTACCAGGCGGCCGTCTGGTACCAGATCGATGCGGGCCCGCTCGTGCGGGTGAGCGGCGACGTGGAGATCCAAGGGCACTCGCGCGTGTCGCCGGTGCGCATCCGGCGGCGCATCGCCATCGAGGCGGGTGACGTCATCGACCAGGAGGCCCTGAGGCGCACCGAGCGGCGCGTCCTCGAGCTCGGTCCGTTCGTGTCGGTGCAGGCCCAGCCGATCCGCGCCGGGGCGACCAAGACCGTGCGCGAAGACGAGGGCGTCGGGACCGGTGACGGGGCCGCCGGGCCCGAGGTCGGTGCGCGCCCCGTGCTGGCGAGCGAGATGACGGTGCGCCTGCAGGTGGCCGAGGCGGCGCGCTGGGAGGCCACCATTGGCCCCTCCTTCGTGACCGACTTCGTGCGCTTGGACCTCGCCCTGCCGATCGCGTTCACGCACCGGAACCTCTTTGGCGAGCTGGTGGCGCTCACCGCCCAGGCGCGCCCCGCGGTGGTGTTGCCGAACTGCTTCACCGGCGAGGCCTGCTTCGACGTCGTCGAGTTCGGCCTGACCTCGAAGGTGAACCTGCAAGTGCCGTCGTTCTTCGAGGAGTTCCTGCGCTTCTCGATCGACGCGACCTATCTGCGCGACCCGACGCAGGCCACCAAGAGCCAGGAGGTCGGCGGCTCGGTCGGCTTCTCGCGCCGCATCGTCGAGGTCAGCGACAATCTCACCGCGCGCCTCGGCTACAATGTCGCCTATTTCAACTATTTCGACTCGGGCTCGCTGGTCGGACTCGACCCGGAGAGCGCGCTGGCGCTGAGCGCTTTCCGTTTTCAGTCCCAGGACTTCCTGGCGTACATCGACGCCGCGCTGCTCTTCGATCTGCGCGACTCGCCCCTCGACTCGCGCAATGGATTCTATTCGGCATTGACTGCGAATATCGCGCAGAAATGGACCGGCAGCCAGGTCTCCTACACGCGCCTGGTCGGCGATGTCCGCGGCTACTGGACCCCGCGTTGGACCCCGTGGCTCACCCTCGCGGCGCGCTTGAAGGTCGGCTGGAACCTGTTCACGGCCGCGCAGGGCACGCCCCAGCCGGCGCGCTTCAAGTCGGGCGGCGCCACCACCATGCGCGGCTTCTCGACCGACCGCATGGGCGACTTCGTGTGCGGCGAGCCCGACGCGAATGGCAATTACATCAACAATGCCGACTGCGGAAACAGCTCGACGGATCGCACCTATATCGGTGGCAATTTCCTGATCGAGTCCAACGTCGAGCTGCGCTTCCACCTCCGCGGTGGCCTCGGGCTGGTGCTGTTCCTCGATGCGGGCCGCCTGTGGAGCCGCGCGGACGAGGTCGACCTGGGCGACCTCTTCGTCGCATTCGGCCCCGGCGTGCGCTACGACCTGCCGGTCGGCCCCATTCGCCTCGACGTCGGCTTCCTGCTCGGGCGTCAGCGGGCCACCGAGATCCACTTCTCGCTGGGACAGGCCTTCTGATGGCGGGGCCTGCCTCCACGCCTCGCCGCTCTGGACCGGTCCGACTGTTGCGCGGGATCGTCAAGACCCTCTTGTGGACCGTGCTCGTCGTGGTCCTCCTGGCGGGGTTGGCCTTCGGGTTCCTGCAGACGCGCTGGGGCAAGGACCTCGTGCGCGACGTGGTCATCGGCATCCTGGATGACACCTTCAAGGGGCGCATCGAGGTCGACCGCATCGACGGCTTCCTGCCCTTCGATGCCGAGCTGACCGGCGTCCGCGTCTTCGACCCCGACGGTCACCGCGTGCTGTCCGTGGCGTCGCTGAGCACCGAGTTCCGACTGCTCGAGCTCTTCGACAGCTCGATCCACCTGGCGAACGTGGTCCTGTCCCGACCCGAGGTCTCGCTCTTCGATGCCCAGGGGCGCATGGCGCTTGCGCGCGCTTTCGAGCCGCGAGCACCGCCGACCCCGTCGGGGCCCTCCCCCTGGACGGTGCGCTTCGAGGGGGTGCGCCTCGACGACGGGCGTCTCGACGGGCTCATCGTCGGGCAGGACCTCGCGCTGGCGGACCTCGCGATCGACCTGACCCTGGCGATGGGGCCAGAAGGCCTGCGCTGGCCGAACATGGTGCTCGAGGGGCGCGTCGTCGGCCAGTCGGAGCTCGCCGCAGCGCTGGGCGAGCGCCTGGTCGTGCGCAGCGAGGGCGCGCTGGTCGATGGCGAGCTGCGCTTGCCGAAGGTGGAGATCACCTCCGGCTTCCACGCGATCGTCCTCAGCGGCAAGATCGGCCTCGGGGAGGCCCTGACCGCCAGCCTCGACCTGCGCTCCCTGCTCGTCGACATGGACCACCTCCCGTCCTCGCTGGCGGCGATCGTCGGCTCCAGCGGGATGTCCGGCGACGCCGAGGGGCGCGGCAAGGCCGAGCTCACGGCCGACGGCTCGGCCTCGCTGGAGCTCACGCTCTCGACCGAGGCGGGACTTCTCGCGGTGCAGGGTGGGGCAGGGTTGCGCACCCCGGGCGTGCCGGGCTTCGAGCTCGGCGACTGGGTCGTGACCGTGTCCCTCCTCGACGGGCGCGTGCCGCCGGCGCTGGCGCTGAAGCTCCCCGAGGACGTGCGCGACGCGCGCACCGGACTCTCGCTCGAGGCGCGCGGTCACGGACTGCCGATGGACCCGGGGGCGTCGGCGCACCTCGAGCTCGACGCGGACCTCATCGGGACCGAGGGCGACAACCTCGGCCACCTCGAGCTGGTCGCGAACCGCCTCGAAGACCGCGACGTGCCGGCTTTCGGCGTCGACGTCGAGGTCGAGTCCCTGCCGATCCAACCCTGGCTCGGCATGATCGGCGAGCCCGAGCTGCTCGGTGAGATGCGCGTCCTCACCGCGCATGCGGTGGCGGTGCTGCCTCCCGGAGGCGCGCCCCAGCTCAGCGCGACCGCGACCTTCGACGTCAGCGCGCACGGCCCGATCCTGGCACTCGGTCGTCGCGTCGATGCCGACCCCATCGCGGGCTCGGCGACGATCCAATGGGATGGGCTCGGCCTCCCGACCGGGCACCTCGACCTCGACGGGCGCGCGCTCGGCTTCGACCTCGGCCACGCCGCCGAGCTCTCGCTGGCCCTCGACCTCGAGTCGGCCTCACCCGACGGCCGCATCCTCGGCGTGGTCGGACGCGTGCGCGGCAAGGATCTCCGCTGGGAGGACGCGCGCGTGGCCGAGCTCGACCTGCCCGTGGATCTGGTCCTGGACCTCGAGCGCCTGCGCGACGCGGGCTCGCGCGCGGCCCCGATCCCCACCGGCAAGCTCACCGTGCACGCCAGCGGCGTCGAGCTGCCCGCGTCGATCGGCCTCGGCACCGCCAAGAAGCCCGCGCGCATCGGCAGCCTCCACGGCGACCTCACTCTCAGCGACGAGCGCGGTGGCCTGCGCGTGCGCGGCTCGCTCGCGACCGGCTCGGTCGCCCTCGTCGCGGCCGGCACGCCCGTCGCGGTGCGCCAGTCGAACCTCTTCATCGACACCTTCCTCGGTCCCGGCCCCGACGGCACGTCCTTCGCCGGGCCCGTCACGGCGCGCCTCCGCGGCACCGTCGATGGCGCAAGCCACGGTGCCCGGCGCGTCTCGCGCATCACCTTCGAAGACCTCGTCGTCGACCTCGCACGCGACAAGGCCGGCGCTCTGGCGCGCATCGACGCACGCGGGGTGGTGCGCGCGGTGGGCGTCGCGACCCCGGAGGTCAACGCCGAGAGCGCCTCGGTCACGATGGACCTCGGGCTCGACCTGGCCACCGTCCAGGCCAAGGGGACCGCGACCATCGACGCGCGCAAGGTCTCGCTGCCGAGTGGCCAGCGCCTCGACGAGGCCCACGTCCGCGCGACCGCCAACGGCAGCGAGATCCGCTACGAGGGCAGCGCCATGCAGCTCGTCAAGCGCATGAGCGGCGCGCCTCCGGTGGGTGCCAGCGGACCTGCAGAGGGACCCGAGACCGCGGCGAACGCATCGCTGTCCAAGGCCTTCGAGCGCCTCGATGTGACCTTCTCAGGCGTGGTCGTGCTGCCCTCGCGCCATCGCCCCATCGACGCGCGCGTCGACGCGCTCAGCGTGCGTCGCGGCTCGGACGGCACCGAGCTCGTGTCGATGAGCGGCGTCCACTATGACGCCGACGGGTGGATCGACCTCGGCGCGATCACCCTGCGACCCGGCAAGGACGGTGGCACGTTTGCGCTGAAGGGGCGCTTCCGCCCCAGCGACGGGGCCATCGAGGCCCAGCTCGACGCGGTCGATCTCTCGCTCGCCGTATGGCTCGACTTCGCGCGCCGCGCGATGAACTGGGCCGCCCTGCCTCCGATCGAGACCCCTCCGGTGGCGGGTCGCGTCGACCTGCACCTCGTCGTGGGCGGGCGCCTTTCGGCCCCGACCGGCAGCATCGATCTCGCGGTCGCGGACTTCGCGTGGGGCACCCAGACGGGCGCCGCGCTCACCGTCGGCGCGAGCCTCGACGACGAGGGCGTGCGCGCCAAGGTTGCCCTCACCTGGCACGCCGAGAGCCGCCTCAACGCCGAGCTCGTCTTGCCGGCGCGCGTGTCGCTCTCGCCGTTCGCGCTGAACTGGCACGACGATCGCGAGCTGCGCGTGCACGTGGCGCTCTCCGAGCGCGACCTCTCCCGCGCCTTCGCGTGGGTCGACGCCGCGTCAGGAAAGTCGGTGAAGGCCGCGGCGATCGAGGTCGTCGACGGGCAGGCCGAGATCGGCGGTGCGGTCGAGCTCGACCTGCTGGTCGAGGGCACCCCGGCCTCGCCGCGACTCGAGACCACGGTGCTCGCTGCGCCGCTGCACCTCGGCACCTGGCGCGACGGCAAGCTCACGTTGCGCGGCAGCACGCAGGGCGGAGCGACGACCTTCTCGCTGAAGCTCGAGGACCGCCGCCAGGCGGTCGCGGCACTGGTGAAGATCGAACTCCCCATGTCGCTGCCGCGCGCCCTCCGCCAGTCGGACCCGGTCGCGTGGGTGCGCTCCGAGCTCATGCGCTCGCCCTTCGGCGTGACCGTCAACGTGCCGCGCGTGGCCTTGGAAGACGCGCCGTTCGGGGTCTTCGTGCCGCTCGCATTCGCGGACTCCGAGGGCGAGGTCGACCTCACGCTGTCCGGCACTCTCGCCGCCCCGCAGGTCGATGGGCACATCCTCGTCTCCGCCCCCGAGGCCAGCCCGGTCGACCTCGCGGCGCGCCTCGACTTCGCCACGCGCGGCGATCTCGTCGACCTCCACCTCGTCGCGCTGCGCCCCGATGGCGACCCGCTGGTCGATGGCATGCTGACCCTGCCGGGGCTCGGCGGGATCCTGCAGAACCCGTCGACCGCCGCGAAGGTCCTCGAAGACCCGCGCCTCGAGCTCGAGCTCTTCAGCGCCGAGATCGCGTCCCTCGATGTGTGGGAGGTCAACCCGGGCTTCGGCGACCTCGCCGGGCAGCTCTTCCCGGACGGTCGCTTGATGGTCAACGCGTCGGCCCGCGGTGCCCCGGGAGGCCTCGTCGCCGACGTGCTCACGCGCATCCGCACCATCCCTCCCGAGGGACAGAAGGCCCCGACCTACGAGCCCCTCGGAGCATCGCGCCGGAATGCCGCCGACGACGTGCGCATCCATGTCGGCGTCGGCCCCGAGCGCGTCGTCGTCAGCGTCGTGGTGCTCCAGGACCTGCGCTCGGTCATGGCCGCGCTCGCGATCCAGGCCGAGCTCCAGGTCGGGTCGCGCGCACTCGCCGCCGGCCTCGCCCAGCCGATCACCGACGCGCCGCTGTCGGTCAAGATATCCGGGGGCGACTTCCGGCTCGAGGGCTTCGCGGCCGCCTTCCGCTCGGTGCTGGGGGCTTCGGGTGGCTATGCCTACGGTGCCATCGACATCGGCGGCACCATCGCGAAGCCGAACTTCGGCGGCTCGTTCTCGTTCCAGTTCCAGCCGATCAACATCGCGCCGCTGGGCGTCGAGCACGACCGTCTCGGCGCGACCCTCGAGTTCCCCAGCCCCAACCACTATCGCTTCACCGCCGAGCACCTCTTCGAAGAGAATCGCACCACCGAGCGCCTCCCGGTCGTCCGCTGCGAGGTGCCCCTCCCGTCCAATGACAGCCAGCACGACTTCACGCGCCTGCCCTACCTGGTCGCGGCCATCGACGGGGACGTGACCGGCTTCGACCCGAAGAAGATCACGCTCGGCGGGTGCGTCGGGCTGCGCGACTATCGCGTCCTCGCCAAGCCCGACATGCGCGCGCGCGTCGACGGCGAGCTCCGCCTCGCGGGCACGGTCGACCACCCCGAGGTGCGCGGTCAGCTCGAGGTCGTCGAGGGCCTCCTCGCCCCGGCCCTGGCCTCGAAGTCGGTGCGCTCCATCGGCACGCCGCTCGACGTGACCATCGTGCGTGGGGCACCCGTGCCGCCCGCCGTGCGCGTCGAGAAGAACCCCTACAAGACCTCGGTCACGCTGGCCGTGAAGGTGAAGATCGCCAAGGACAAGGTGCGCCTCGAGCCGAGCCTCGTGCAGCCCTATGGCGAAGTGCGCGCGCTGCTCTACCCCGACGGCGAGCTCGACATCCGCACGGTCGACGGCGAGCTCAGCCTGGTCGGCACCATCTTCGTCAGGAAGGAAACGGTCTTCCTCTACGGCAAGACCTTCACCGTCGACCCCGACTCGCGCGTGGACTTCCTGGGCGACATGAGCTCCGACCCGCAGCTCCGCTTCACCGCGCGCTACAACATCGCGCACGTCGACCTCAGCTCGATCGGCCTCGCGACCAACGCCGAGAGCGAGGTCGTCGTCCAGGTCACCGGCACCCCGACCGAGCCCGTCCTCCAGTTCACCTCGACCCCCGCCATGGACGAGACCAACATCCTCTCGGTCATCGCGCTCGGCGCCCCGGCCGGCGGTGGCGAGGCCTTCGACGACGCCGCGAGCCAGTTGCTCACCGCCGTCATGGGCATGGCCACGCTGCAGTTCGCGCGCGACTTCCAGCAGCGCCTGGCCCTCGACGTCCTGCGCATCGAGGCCCGCTCGGCCGACCCGACCGACACGCGCCTCACGGTCGGCAAGCGCCTCGCCGAGAACCTCACGGTGAACTACTACCTCAACCTCGCCGCCACGCGCTCGGGCGAGGACGTGCATGCGGGCTCCATCGACTACCGCCTCTCGCGCTACCTGTCGGTGCTCGCGCGCGCCGGAGACGCGGGCGACGTGCGCCTCGAGCTGAACCTGCGCTTCCAGGACACGACCCCCAAGAAGGTCACGCGGCCCTCGGCACGCCCGACCTCGCGGCCACGCATCGGCCCCGACCTCGTGCCGAATCCTGCGCCCTGACGCCCGCGCGCGCGCATCACCGGGCGGGACGAGCCCATCGCGAGGCGGTGCCTGGCGGTGACGACGCGGTGCGTCGAAAAAAAGACCCAAGGCTTGCGCGCGAAAAGAAGTCGACTACATTCCGCCCCCTCGCCGGCCTCGACGCCGACCGGCTCCCCCTCTGAGAGCCTCGCGCCGCGAGGCCGCCGCCAGCGACCGACCCCCCAGTCCTCGTGCTCTCGGTCGCTGCCCCGATAGACCGCGCGCCCGCACGACGCGCCACGGAGACACCTCGATGGCCACCCTCAATGCCCGCGCCCAGACGCTCGGCGCCGCCTGTCAGATCCAAGGCATCTCGTTCGAGGCCGGGACCCAGGTCTTCTATGGTCTCGCCGACGAGCTCGTCCTCTGTGTGCTGCCGACCGACCAGGTGATCTCGGGTGTCCCCTGCCAGAAGGGGCTCGTGCACTTTCACCCGAACGGCACGCTCGCGCAGTCGACCCTGTCGCGTGACCATGTCGAGCGCGGCGTGAGCCTGGCCCGCGGCACGATGCTGTCGTGGAACGAGGACGGCACCCTCGGCGTGCAGCTCGCCGAGCCGCAGATCTTCGGCGCGCACCAGATCCCGACGGGCGCCTCGCTGCGTCTGGACGAGGCGGGGCAGCTCACGAGCTGGTCGCGCCGCATCGCGATCGAGGACCAGGTCCACGGCATCCCGTGCCAGGCCGGGTCGGTCATCACCTGCTTCGCCGATGGTCGCCCCGAGCGCGTGACCCTGGCCAAGAACCACGTCATCGACGGCATCCCCTGCATGGGTGGCACCGACGTCGAGCTGCACGCGACGGGCCGCATCGCCGTGGCCATGCTGGGCGAGTCGATGGACCTCCTCGGGGTCCACTTCGGCGCCGGCACCGAGCTGGTCTTCCGCCCCGACGGTTCGCTGTCGGTGGCCCAGCTCGTCGAGGACATGGACATCGCGGGCCGTGCCTTCACGGACGGCACCTACCTGCTGTTCGACGAGCGCGGGCACCTCACCGACAGCGCGGCGATCACCTGGGAAGTGATGCGGCCGGCCCTCACCTGAGAGCGGCGCGGCCCTCACCTGAAGGCGCTGCAGCCGGCCCTCACCTCGGGGTGATGCGGCCGGCTGAGCAGGCTACTTCTTCTCGGCGATGGTGATCCCCGGCATGGGGATCGGCCGCGTCGGGGGCTGACCCTTCGCGGGCTGGCCGGGCTGACCCGCCTGGCGCGCCTGCTGCTCGGCGATCTGCGCCTTGACCTTGGCGATCTCGATCCACTCCGTCTCGTAGCGACGGACGCGGTCCTCGACCAGCGGCGTGTTCTTGCGGTTGATCTTCTCGGCCGAGGTGAGGTCGTGCGCGGCCATCTGGTCGGACACGTCGCCCAGGCGGTCGCACACGTCCGACAAGAGCTGCAGGTTGCGCGTCGCGCGGTCCTGGCCGGCGAACTGCTGCTGGTAGATCTGGAAGAGCTTGTTCGCGACCAGGCCGAGCTGGTTGGTCAGGTCGCGCGCCTGGATCTCCTCGCGCGCCTTCGCGATGAGCGGACGCTCCGTCTCCCACGCGGTGATGTGCTGGGTCAGGACGTTCAGGTTCTCGGTCTGGGAGTCGCCGAGATCGAGCTCGATGATCTGCGCCTTGGTCGCGCGCAGCGCCCCGAGCAACCGATCCAGGAGCGCCAGCGAGCACGTCGCGCGCGGCTGCCCCGCGAAGTGCACGCGATAGCGATCGAGCGTCGACTGCGCCTCTGCCAGGAGCATCGCCGCGCGCGTCGCGGGCTCGGCCGCCTTCCGCAGCTTGACGATCTCGTCGCGCTCGTCCTTGAAGACCTCGAGCTGACCCGCCAGGGACTCGAGGTTCTCCTTCTTCACCTCGGGGTGCGTCTCGGCGAGCTCGGTCAGCCGCGGCACCGCGCGCCCGAGGCTCGCGAGCAGGTCGTCCAGACGCACGAGGTCGCGGGTCCGGCGATCGCGTCCTGCGAAGTGTCGCCGCCAGGTCGCCATGGCGCGGTCGACCGCGATGCCGAGCTGGTGGATCTCGCCGACCTCGGGCCGGTCGTACTGGGCCTCGGCGATGCTGTCGCGCTCGTCGCGATAGAGCTTCAGCCGCTCGAGGACGACCTTCTCGACCGCGTCGCCCTTCTCGCCCGGGATCCCCTTGGCCTTCTTCGCGAGGACCGCGGTCTTCTCGATGAGTCGCTCGAGCTCGCCGAGATCGCGCGTGTGCCGCGGCTTGCCCGCGAACTCGCGCGTCCAACGCCCATGCAGCTTGTCCGACTGGGTCTGCACGTACTGGATCGTCGCCTTCGCCATCATGCCCTCATAGCGTCTTGAGATACTCGAGGAGCGCCGTGCGCTGCTCTGGGGTCAAGCGGTCCCCGTAGGTATGCCCGCCATTGCCGTGTCCGAGAAGCGTCGTGTCGTAGACGAAGCGCTTCGCGTTGGTCGTGATCTGGTCGTGGCCGACCTCGACCGTCGTGTAGCCGAGGCCGAGCTCGGCCGCATTCCACGCGCTCGTGCGCCGCCAGTAGCGCGGTCGCTTGCTCGCGTCGAGGAGCGTCGCCAGGGTCGGCACCGAGCCATTGTGGAGGAAGGGGCCGGTCGCCCAGATCCCATCCAGCGGCGGCGGCACGTAGCCGGGCTTCGGGTCCAGGTGCGCCGTCTCGCCGTAGAAGGACTCGTTGAACCACGTCACGAACCGTGTCGCCGCGTGCGCCGCGCCCAGCGCCACGGCGGGATCGGTCCCGACCTCCTCGGCCGGCACCCAGCGGTTGGGGTAGCGCTCGACCGCGTCGTCGTCACCATAGGTCCCGTGGCATCGCTGACAGGTCGCGACGAAGAGGTCCTTGCCCTCGGCCGCCAGGACGGGGTCGATCTCGCCTCCGAAGGCCGGGTTCCAGCGCGGGGCCTCGAGCGAGGTGATCCACGCGCGCACGTCACCGAAGGTCTTGTCGATCGCCTCGGCCTCGCTGCGCCCGTCCACGCACAGGGTCGACGTCGTCATCATGATGCGCGCGTGGTCGCCGCGCCCGGCGGCCGCGTAGAACATCGCGTGCTTCTTCTTCATGCGCCAGAGCGGCGGCACGTCGACCGGCAAGACGACCTGGTCGGGCGGCTCGATGAGCGGCGTCTCGCTCCACGCGAGCGTCTCGCGGTCGCGGTGCGAGAACAGGATCCCCGCCAGGTTGTCGGCCGGGTTCGTCCCCGCGACCGCGGTCTGCACCCACGGCGCGATGAGCTCGAGGCGCGTCGCGAAGCGCACCAGCTCGGCGTAGCTCTCGGGCGAGAGCAGCGACTCGGCGAGCGGGAGCTGCTCCTTGAAGCTCGCGATCTGGCTCGCGAATCCGCCGAAGTCGAGGTCGATGCCCGGCGCCCCGAGAAAGAGCTCACCCTGGACCGTGCCGGCGTGACACGTGAAGCAGTTGGGACCGACGACCTCGACCCCGGAGGCCACCGTGAACTGTGACAGGTAGTAGGGCAGGTCGCCGTCCCGCCCCGGCAGCCCCGGCTCGTCGCCAAAGACGCCCGCGCCCTGGGCCACGGGCACGAGCTCGGCCGGCACGCCGCAGCCGACATAGGCGCCCGCGGCCAACGTCTGGAACCCCTTGGCCGGGTCGCCGTCGCGCTGCGGCTCGGCCGCGAGATAGAAGGCCGCCGCGTCGTCGACCTCGGCATCGACCTCGACGGTCGCGGTGTCGTCCTGCGCGTCCGCGACGTCCTCGGACGCGACATCGCGCGCCGTGCTCGCCTCGCACGCCGCGACGCACGCGCACACGAAACTCAAGGTCGCCAACCTCGCGGACACCATCACGCCTCCTGTCGAAGCGGCATCCTTTAGAGCAAATCGCCGATGCGGACAACCGCCGAAAACGTTGCCGAGCGCGGATCTGCGTGCTCAACTCCCGCCCCATGCGAACGCGCCAGATCAGCCCCTACTTCGACATCCTCGAGGACAGCCACGGCGCGCAGCGCATGGTCGTCTACCTCGAGGGGATCGCCCTCCTGCGGCTCACGCTCACCAACAAGGGCACCGCGTTCACCCCCGAAGAGCGTCACACCCTGCGCCTCGATGGGCTCCTCCCGCCGGCCTTCAACACGCTCGACCAGCACCTCGACCGCGTCTACGCCGGCTATTGCCAGCTCACTTCACCCATCGCCAAGTACCAGTACCTGCGCTCGCTCCAGGAGCGTCAGGAGATCCTCTACTACGCGCTCCTGGCGCGCCACCTCACCGAGATGCTGCCCATCGTCTACACGCCGACCGTCGGCGACGCGGTGAAGCAGTTCAACGCCCTCTACCAGAGCCCGCGCGGCCTCTCGCTGGCCCCCGGCAACATCGAGCGCGCCCACGAGATCGCCGCCGTCTACCCGATGGAAGACGTGCGCATGATCGTCGTCACCGACAGCTCGGCCATCCTCGGCATCGGTGACCAGGGCTACGGCGGCCTCGCCATCCCCATCGGCAAGCTCGCGCTCTACACGGTCGGCGGCGGCGTCTCGCCGTACCACACGCTGCCCGTGGCCCTCGACGTCGGCACCGATCGCCAGGACCTCATCGACGACCCCTTTTACCTCGGCTCGCCGATCCGCCGCATGACCGGCGAGGCCTATCACGCCTTCGTCGACAGCTTTGTCGACATGGTCGCCACGCGCTGGCCGATGGCCGTCATCCAATGGGAGGACCTCTCGAAGGACGTCGCCTTCGAGGTCCTCGAGCGCCATCGCAAGCGCATCGCCTCGTTCAACGACGACATCCAGGGCACCGGCGCGGTCGCGCTGGCCGGCGTGCTGTCGGCCTGTCGCTTGAACGGCCAGGCGCTCCGCGACCAGGTCGTCCTCGTGCACGGTGCGGGCGCGGGCGGGGTCGGCGTGGCCTCGGCCATCGTGCAGGGCATGATGCGCGAAGGGCTCACGCGCGAAGAGGCGCGACGCCGCGTGCTGGTCCTCGACTCGGGCGGCCTCCTCTGCGAGCGCCGTAACATCAGCGGCTACAAGGCACCGTTTGCGCAGGCCGAAGCGGACCTCGCGACCTGGACCATCGCCGGCAAGGTGCCCGACCTCCTGGAGTGCGTGCGCGAGGGCAAGGCCACCGTGCTGCTCGGGCTGTCCGGACAGGCGATGGCGTTCACCGAGGCAGTCGTGCGCCAGGCGGCCGCGAATGCCGAGCGCCCCATCGTCTTCCCGCTCTCGAACCCGACCGCCTCGTCCGAGGCCCTGCCTGCCGATCTGTTCGCGTGGACCGCCGGCAAGGTCCGCGTGGCCACCGGCAGCCCCTTCGAGCCGGTCGTGTGGGACGGCGTCGCGCACCCGATCGGCCAGGGCAACAACGCCTTCATCTTCCCGGGCCTCGGCCTCGGCGCCATCCTCGGATACGTGCGCGAGGTCACCGACGCGATGGTCATGACCGCGTCCGATGCGCTCGTGCACTACACCGAGACGCACCACCCCGACCGCCTCTACCCGCCGGTGAGCGAGCTCGACGAGGTGTCGATCCAGGTCGCGACCGCGGTGCTCCGTCAGGCGCTGGCCGAGGGCGTCGGCGAGATCCCCGCGCGCTGGGTCGCGCAGGGGGCGCTCGACGATCTCGAAGGGCACGTGCGCGGCCACTTCTGGCGGCCGAAGTACCTGCCCGTCATCAAGGGCGAGACGCGTCCGTTCTGAGCCCGCGTCTCGCACTCGAATGGTGCGGCGTCACTTGCAGCGGAACGCGCAGTAGTTGGTCGTGTCGCCTTCGACCGTGCAGCTGATGCCGAGGAAGTAGGTCGCCGGGTTGGTCGTCTCGATCGAGCACGGCTTGCCCTCGATCTCGGCGACCGTCTTGCCGAAGTTGACGTCGCTCGGCAGGGGCCCGGCGCGACGCTCGGCGTTGCCCTCGTGCAGCCAGCCCGAGCCGTTGTCGTAGGTGAAGGGCTTCATGCCGACGTACTCGAGCGTGTAGCCGCACGCGAGTGCGCAGGACTCGCCCTCGGCCACCGGCTTCTCACCCGAGCACATCGACTCGAGGGCAGTGCCGCCGCTGTCGCGCGCGCACGTCACGGTGCGGGTCTGCTTGCCACCCGGGTTCGAGGCCGCAACGCACTCGACGCCGGTGCAGAGCCACGGGGTGGTGGACCAGGCGATCGCCTGGGTCGGGCCTGCGCAGTACCCGTAGAGCGACACCTCGGCGACCTGCAGCGTGCCGGCCAGCGGCTCGTCCGAGGTGAAGGTCACGCCGTAGGCGACGTACTCGTTGGCGGTGTTGATGTCTTCGGGGAGGAAGACGACCGAGCCCGTGGCGGCGTAGGACTTGGTCGCGACCGTGTACCAGAAGGTGTTGTCGGCATAGCGCCCGACGATGTTCACCTTGCCGGTGCCGCCCTGCGGGTAGTTGGTCGCGTGGTAGAGGAGGGAGCTGTCGCTCGGCGGGTGCACCTCGAGGCGGCGCAGCCTGAGCTCACAGTCGAACTCCTTGAAGAGCAGGGGCAGCTCTTCGATGTTTTCGAAGATGGGGGTCTGGGCCGACTGGGCGGCGGTCTGGTCGACGTTGCCGTCGAAGGCCGCGGCCGCGTTGGTCTCGAAGTTGCCGGCCTTGAAGCCGACCGTCGTTGCGATGGGGTAGCGCGTCCCCTCCGGGTCGCTCGAGGCGTCCGACTCGGTGTTCGTGTCGGCCGTCGTGTTCGTGTCCGCCGTCATCCATCCCGCGACTGAATCTCGCCACACACGTCGTGTCATTCACAGCTCCATTGCTCGCCGATTCGGCCCGCGGACACTAGCGGGGGATGCGAAATCCGTCGACAGGAACTTCCAATCCGCTCGGGACCTTATCGGGTCGGGTTGGCTCTCGGCTGGTGTCGACCAGGCCGCGTCCGACGAACGCTGTCAGGACCGCGACGTCGTCATCGGCGCGTGCGGGATCGAAGCCGGGCGAGAGGCGCAGCTCGTGCAATATCGCGTCTTCCAGCTTGGCGACCGAGCCATCGTGGAAGTACGGATCGGTCGATTGCGCATTGCGCAAGCTCGGCACGCGGAACGCGAAGCGGTCGCGCGCGTCGCCGCTCACCTGCTCGCGCCCCGTGTCGTCGCCGCCCACGCCGCGGTCGACGTAGCGCTCGGACTCGAAGCGCGGCGGCACGTGACAGGTCGCGCAGCCGAGCTCGCCGAAG
>JAEUKJ010000359.1 GCA_016792665.1 Deltaproteobacteria bacterium
CAGGTGCTGGCACGCGAGACCGAGCGCCTCGCCCAGCTCGTCGGTCGTGCCCCGGCCGAGCACGGGCCGACCGACCCAACGTTCACGGCTGCGCCCGAGGCCTCACGCCGCGGGACGAGCCCGCGCCTTCCCGCGCAGCCACCCCGGACCGAGGTCGTCCTCCTCGCGCAGGAGGTCCTCAGCGGACACGGCGCGCTGGCCGCGGGGCGCGGCGTGACCTTGTCGCTCGCCGGGGGCTCGCTGTCGGTCGCGGCCAACGACCAGGCGCTGCGCCAGGTGCTCGTGAACCTCGTCCAGAACGCCCTCGAGGCGAGCCCGCCCGGGGCCGAGGTCGTCGTCACCGTCAGCGACGACGCCGTACACGTGGACGATCGCGGGCCCGGCCTGTCCCCCGATGCGCGCCTCTTCGAGTCGGGCTATACGACCAAGTCCGGTGGCAGCGGCGTCGGACTCGTCGTCGCGCGCGCCCTGGCCGAGCGGATGCGCGCGCGGCTGAGCCTCGCCAACCGGGAGGGCGGCGGCTGTCGCGCGACCCTCAGGTTCCTACCGCCGGAGAGCCCCTGATGGACACCGCTACGAACGCTTCCGCGCCGCGGGCGCTGGGCCTGGATGGTGCCCGGGTCCTGGTCGCCGACGACGAGCCGGCCGTGCGCTACATGCTGCGCGCCGTGCTCGAGGAAGAAGGGCTCAGCGTGGTCGAGGCCGACAACGGCGTCGCGGCGCTGCACGCCATCGAGCAGGACGCGTCCATCGCACTGGTCTTGAGTGACCTGCGCATGCCCGGGCTCTCGGGCCTCGAGCTGTTGGCGGCCCTGCAGGGCAAGGCACATGCGCCGCCCCTCATCCTCATCACGGCGCACGGGTCGGAGCGGGTCGCGGTCGAGGCGATGAAGCTCGGGGCCGTCGACTACTTCCGAAAGCCCATCGACGCCGACGAGATCGCCATCGTCGTGCGGCGCCACCTGGGCCTCGTGAAGCTGCGCACCGAGAACCAGCGCCTCCGCGCGAAGCTGTCGCTCGGGCGCGCGATGGTCTTCGAGTCGGCCGCCATGCAGCGCGTCGCCGAGATGGTCGAGCGGGTCGCGGCGCGCGACGTGACCGTGCTCATCGTCGGCGAGACCGGGACCGGCAAGGAGCTCGTGGCGCGGGCGCTGGTCGCCGGGTCGCCGCGCAAGACCAAGAGCTTCGTGCGCTTCAACTGCGCCTCGGTCACGCGCGAGCTGGTCGAGGCCGAGCTCTTCGGCCACGCCCGCGGCGCCTTCACGGGGGCCGTGCGCGAGCGGAAGGGCCTCTTTCGCGAGGCCCACCAGGGGACCTTGTTCCTGGACGAGGTGAACTCGCTCGACCCGACGGCCCAGGCCTCGCTCTTGCGCGTCATCCAGGAACGCGAGGTGCGACCGGTCGGCGAAGAGCGCAGCGTGCCGGTCGACGTGCGGCTCATCGCGGCGAGCGGGCGCCCCCTCGACGAGGAGCCGGGCTTCCGGAAGGACCTCTACTATCGACTGAACGTCGTCACCATCCGCCTGCCGCCCTTGCGCGAGCGGCGTGAGGACATCCCGGCGCTGGTGCGGCACTTCGTGGACCGGTACGCGACGGCCTTCGGGCTCGGCCATGTCGAGGTCCCGGACGGGCTCATGGCGAAGCTCGTCGAGGCGCCGTGGCCGGGCAACGTGCGCGAGCTCGAGCACGCCATCGAGAGCATGCTCGCGCTGTCGGTCGACGGGCACCTGGCGGAGGACGGCGACCTCGGCTTCGAGGCACCCGAGCCGGCCAGCGGGGCACGGCTCAACGCCGACGCCGAGGGCATGGGCGGGGAGGTGCCGCTCAAGACGCGCATGAACGCCTACGAGCGCGGCATCATCGCATCGATGCTGTCGACCTGCGGCGGCAACCGCAGCGAGGCCGCGCGCCGGCTGGGCATCGATCGCGTGACGCTCATCAGCAAGATGAAGCGGCACGAGCTCGAGTGAGCCGCGCGCCGCAACCCTGTCGAAAACCGCAACACCCCTGTCGAAGGCCTCTCTAGAGGACGCTCGCCGTCCGGTTCCCCAGAGGCTGCTTCTCGTCGGGCGACCCCGCTCAGGACGGCCTGCCATGCGGCGCCGCGTGCTTGGCATGGCGCGTGCTGAAAGCGTCCCCGTGTCCCGCGGATGCGACCACGGAGGTCGGCGGCGGGGTGGAGCGCACGATGTTCGACTTCCTGAAGACCAAGAGCCCCGCTGCTGCAACGTTCGACAAGCCGGCCAAGGGTGACTCGGACCGGGTGAAGGGCATCAAGGCTGGCCTCCGGCATGTCCCGTTCGAGCAGCAGGTGGCGCTCTTGACCCCGCGTGACGCCAAGGCGCCGGCCGTCCCCGCGCGCGGCAACGGAGGCAAGGGGCAGCACACGCCGGTGGGCGCCGGGCATGCGGTGCCGCTGGTCAACGGCAAGAAGCCCGTCGTGCAGCCGCAGGACGTAGATGTGCCGACGGCGCATCCGCTCTTTGGGCTCTTCCAGCAGCGCCTCGCGTCGGTCTTCACCGAGGTCGCGCCGCCCAGTGGGTTCGATGTCGGTGCCGAGGCCATCGCGATCTGGACCGAGGTCTGCCGCCGCATCAAGGCGACCGAGAACGACATGTCGCGGACGAACTCGCCGTCGACCTACACCGACCCCGTCAAGGGGTACGTCGACATGGGGTCGCCGGGGTACGCGCGGGCGGTGGCCGAGCTCGACAGCGTGGTCGCGAAGCTCAAGTCCGCGACCAAGTCGCAGTTCGTGAAGGCCCAGAGCTACGGGTTCTGGTCGAAGGGAGAGGGCAAGGAGCTGTCCCGGCAGCACACCGATCTCACGCTGGAGACCTCGGGAATCGGCGCCCTCTTCGACGAGATGCCGTCCATCGACGGGCACAAGAACGGGTGGGACGCGCAGCTCTGGGGCGCCCTGTCGCGGGCCTACGCCGAGGCCCTGGTCGAGAGCTTCGGCAAGAAGGGCAAGCAGGTCCACGTCTTCGCGGGCGGCGACGCCGACAAGACCAACGTCTTCGCCAAGGTCGAGTCGAAGGCCCTCGAGAAGGGACTGCACGGGATCGGCCAGGCCCTCGAGAAGTCCGTGACCTTCCACGCCGCCGCGGCCCTCGCCAAGAAAGAGCGCAAGCCCGACCTCGCGGTGAAGCACGGCGCCGTGCCCGGCACGTGGTACTCCGGCACGGACTGGAACACGTCGCTCACCATCGGCCAGGCGCGCTTCGCGAACCTGCCCGAGACCCGCGCGGCGGCGGCTCCGGCTGCGGCTCCTACGGCTGCGGCTCCGGCGGCCCAGGCTGCAGCCCCGGTCGCGGCGCCGGGCTTCGTGCCCGCAGCTCCCAAGGGGGCGGGCGCGGCGGCCCAAGTCGCGCGGCTCGCGCAGCTTGCACCGCAGCGTGAGACCGCGGTCGGGGCGCTGGCGCGAAAGCAGATGACCGCCGGCTGACCGCGCGAGACCAGCGCCCCTTCCGGCGACGGTCTACGATTCGTCACCCGCCGCTTTCGTGACGTTCCACGCCTCGGTGAGCTTCTTCAGGTTGTAGGACATGCGCTCGGTGTTGGACACCTTGCCGTCATGGTCCAGGTCCGCCGGATCGCTGGACTGAGAGGACTCGCTCCCGCCCGAGCCGCTGGCGCTCTTTTCGGCGCCCGCCGTCGCGCCCCCTGGCGCCCCCCCTGGCGGCGCCCCTCCTGGCGGGGGGCCACCCGCCGGAGGCTTCATGCTGTCGGCCAGCTTGGTGAGCTCCTCCGTGGACAGCGACTGGTCGCCGTCCAGGTCTGCTTTGCTGAAGACCTCGTCAGCGGACGGCGCGTTCTTCGGCGCCCCATTCGGTGCATCCGCGCGCATGCGCTTGTCGGCTTGACCGAACTCATCCTTGGAGACGGACCCATTGCCGTCGACGTCCATCTCCTGCTGCATCCGCGCGACCATCTTCTCGCGCATCGCACTCATCTGTGCGGCCGACTGGCTCGCGCCGCCCCCGCCGATCCCAGAGATTCCCATATGCGACCTCCAGGCGCTCGCCCGCCATTGGACACCCGCCTCTGCTGCGGACTTCGGTCGGCTGGACCCACACCTGTACTCGGTTAGTCGTCCGCGACCGAGCCGCAACAAGTTGACACCGGCCAGTGCTCTCGGGACCGGCGGCCGACTCAGGCGGCGTCGTTCAGCTCGGCGAAGGCGCGGGCGTAGTCGAAGCTGCGGAAGGCCAGCGTCGGCACCGGGTCGAGGCTCAACCAAACGGCGTCCGGGTCGTCCTTGCGATACGGCGCCTCGAGCTTGAGAACGCGGGAGATCCGCACCGGGGCCGCCATGCCGATGACCGGCGTGCGGCGACCCTCGATCTCCATGAGGTCGGTGCAGGTGCGCGGGCTGCCACTCGGGTTCAGGTAGCTGCCGTCGGCCGCCTTCGGCCACATCACGCCGCCCTCCGGCAGCGGCACGGTGAAGGTCGGCTTGGGGGCGATGTGGCCCGCTTCGACGGGCTTCATGCTGGTCGAGCCCTCGAGCCAGGTCTTGCACCCAGGGCACGCGAGGTAGCGATGCACGTTGAGCTGCATGACCTCGGTCGTGGTCTGACAGTTCGGGCAGGTGACCTTGCCGACCCCGCCCGTCGCCTTCATGCCGGCAAAGCCGCCGACCCCACCGATCAGGAGGACGCCGCCCCCCATGAAGCCCATGAAGCCCCACCCGAGCACCGCACTCAGCACGATGACGGCGGCGCCCAGGGCGCTCACGACCGCGAAGTACACGGTCATCTTCTTGGCTTTCTCGGGGTCGAACCGGACGTTGCTCGGGGTACTCGGGGTCGTCATCGGGGGCTCTCCACAAGGGCCGGTTGGCTGTCGGAGCGCCACGCGGCGCCCCGAAAGGAGGCGCACCTTGAATGGGCCCGAGGGCGACGTCAATCGGTCGCTGAGCCGAGTCCCGACGTCGGGGTCCCGCCTCGGTGGCAGAGCCACCGAAGGGGACCTCACGTTGCGCCGACAGGTTGGTTCGAGCGCCCCGCGCCTGGCTACCGCGATGAGCCCCGAAGGCTCTCGTAGAGCGCCTCGAAGGGCGGGCTGAGATAGACGTAGCCGTCGCGTGCTGCGACCCAGAGGCGCTGGCCGTCACTCCAGATATGGTTCTGCGGGCTGGTTGCGAAGTCGTCGAGGCGCGGCCCGGGCCGCCACATGCCGTCGGCCAGGGTCCAGGCCCGCGGCACGGAGTCGAAGGCGATGCCGAGCGCGCCGCCCTGCCACAGGCCGAGCACCGGCTCGTTGCGCGCGGTCCTCAGCACGTCGACCGCGTCCACGCCGAGGTCGACGATGAGGCCTGCGTAGGTCGCACTGCTGTACTGGTCGTAGGTGCCGCCGGCGCGGACGCGTCCCGGTCCCTGGCTGACGACGCTGCCCAGGTTGGCGTCGACGCCGAGGCCCACCGGGGTCCACGCACTGCCGTCGAAGTGGAAGGCGTCGGGCCCGCGGCCGACCGCCCACACGTCGTCGGGGCCGGACCCGGTGATGGCGCGCAGCCCCGGCAGGAGGCCCTTCAGCGGCGCCCGCCACTGGAGGCCGTCCCACGCGAGGAGGACGCCCGTCGCCGGGTCGAACTCCTCGGCGCCGTGCAGGCCGACCACCCAGACCGTGTCGCCCGCGCCCCAGATCCCGGTGAGCAGCGCGTCCGTCGGCGCGTGCATGTCGACCCAGGCCCCACCGACCGGGCGACGCCACACCTGGCCCTGGCTCCCGACCGTCCACACGGCCCCGTCAGGCGCGACCCAGGCGGCCGAGAGGCGCGGGAACGGCCACGCGTCGGGCGCGCTCTGCTGGCGCGCGAGGGTCTCGTCGAAGGTGTAGCGCTGCCCGTCCCAGTGCAGGACGAAGGCGCGCTCGCCGACGAGCCACACATCGTCGGGACCGGTGCCGGTGGCGGCGACGACGTGGCAGCATCCGACCCGCAGCGCCCTGGCCTGGGTCCGCGCGGTGCCCGCCTCGGCCGTGGCGATCATCGGGTTGCCACCTGCCCAGAGCGTCGCCTGCCCCCCGCCGAGCGGCCAGAGGGACTCGGCCGCGAACCCGCGAGGCGCGCCGGTGGTTTCACCTGGGCTGCCCTGCACGCTGAACGGGCTCGCGACCTCGGTCCACTGCTGTCCATCGAAGTGCCAGACCGTGTTGCCCTGCCCGTAGAGCCAGAGGTCGTCGAAGGTGCGGGCCGCGATCCCACCGACGGTGTTCACGGGCGGCGCGGGCACCTCGCTCCAGGTGGTGCCGTCGAGACGGAGGATGGGGCTCGGCTTGAGCGCGTTCGTGCCGCCGGCCGGGGTGCGCCCCGCGACGAGCAGCACGCCGTCGTCCGTGCGCCAGATGGCGCGCAGATCGGTCGGGGTGGTGTGTACGCGCTGCCAGCGGTCGGTCCCGTCGGTCGTGCGCTGATAGACGGTGCCGGGGCCGAACATGGTCCCTTCGGCCCGGGTGGTACCGACCAACCAGACGCCGTCCGCATCGGCCCAGACCCCCTCGAGGGTGGGCGCGAGGCCGGCGCCGTCGACCAGGTTCTCGGTGGTCCAGGCCTGCCCGTCCCAGCGCGCGACGAGCCCCTTGCCAACGGCCCAGACGGCGTCAGGCCCGGTGCCGCGGACAGCGTTGAGGCGCACGCCGTCGGCCACGACGTGTCGGGTCCAGGTGCCCGTGACGGCGCGGTGCCAGACAGCGCCGGTCGCCGTCCCGATCCAGAGCTCGCCGCCCGATCCCCAGAGCGCGGTCGGCCTGACGTCGCACCCGATCGGGGTCGCGTCGAGGGTCGTGCCGTCCCAGTGCCAGAGGTAGTCGCCGGCGGCCACCCACACGTCGTCGGCCGAGCTGGCCCAGGTCGCGCCGCCCCAGAAGAGGTCGGCGGTCGGGCCGACGACGCGCCAGCCCGCGCAGGCGACGGCGTTCATGGCCGAGGGCAGCCCGCGCTCGAGCGTGACGTCGGCGTTCGTGATGGTGACGTCGGGGGTGACGCGCTCGACATCCAGGGCGGTCGTCACGTCGTTGTCGGGCGTGGTCGTGACCTCGACGTCGGGCGTGGTCGTGACCTCGACGTCGGGCGTGGTCGTGACCTCGGGCTCGGCGGTGCCGAGCGTGTCGGGCGAGCGCGTGTCGAGCACGAACGTGTCGGCCCCTTGCGGGTCGGCGGGTGACGTCTCGCCGAGGCAGGCGCTGGTGGCGAGGGCCAGCCCGACGAGGAGGTGCAACGCGGCGGCTGGCCGGTGGGTGTGCCCGGCCGTCAGGGGCTTCGGGTGGGTGAGGGTGCCGGGTTCAAGTCGCTCGGCTGGCGACGGGGCGGGGCGGTTCGGGAATGGCTGGCAAGGGCTCATGAGCGTAGGTCTCCGGGCAAGGGAAGGTCGAAGGGCGAAAGGCGCGGGTGAACGCGTCGTGCACCTTCGACATCGATAGTGACACGAAGCGAAGAGACGTTGCGAGGTTTGCGCGCGTGGACGACTCTTTCGTCAGGCTCGGGGGGCCGAGCCTGGAACGCGATCGAGCCGCCGCGGATGAGCCCCGAGCACAGACCTCCCGCGCCACCGTTGGCGAAGGCCGCGCCCCCGCCAAAGCCGCCGAGCCCGCAATCCCCACCGCCGGACATGGTTCTGCGGGCTGGTCGCGAAGTCGTCGAGGCGCGGCCCGGGCCGCCATAGGGTTTCGAGTACTTCGGCTGGCGAGCGGGTGGGGCGGTTCGGGAATGGCTGGCAAGGGCTCATGCGCGCGGGTCTCCGCGGCAAAGGGAAGGTCCAAGGGTGATAGGCTCGGGTGAACAGGTCCTACAGCGAGAGTCACAAGACGCGACCCGATGTTGCGACGCCCGTGCGCGCGGGGCGATCTTTCCGGCGGGCTCGGCGGGGCCAAGCTCGGGAGGAGTACCATGCGTCGCTCGAGAGCGGTCATCGCGAGCTATGGCGGGGTGGTGGTCTTTGCGGCGGTAATCTTCATTGCGGCCGGGCGGCTGGACTTCGGACCGGGGCTCCTCTACCTGGCGCTCGCGTTGGTGGGCACGACCCTCACGCACCTCCTCGAGCCGCGTGGTTCGGGCGTGTTGGAGGCGCGCATCGAGGATGTACGCGGCGGCGAGGCGTGGGATCGCAACCTGCTTCGACTGTCGGCGTTGGTGACCTTCGCGATGTTCGCGGTGGGTGGGCTCGACGCGGGGCGCTTCGGCTGGTCGGGGCCGTTTCCGACGGCGCTCACGGTCGCGGGCGTGGCACTGATGGTGGTCGGGCAGGGGCTCTATGCCGTGGCGCGGCGGCAGAACGCGTACTTCTCGAGCGTGGTGCGCATCCAGGCCGAGCGCGGCCACGCGGTCTGCGACACCGGCCTCTATGGCGTCGTGCGCCATCCGGGCTACCTCGGCATGCTGGGGTTGATCCTCGCCTTCCCACTGGTCGTCCAGTCGTATTGGGCCTTCGCGCCAGCGACCGCCAGCACGGGCCTCTTGATAGTGCGCACGGTGCGGGAGGACCGCTTCCTCCACGCGAACCTGCCGGGATACGCGGCCTATGCTGGGCGCACGCGCTGGCGCCTGGTGCCCGGGATCTTCTGAGCCGGCAGTCGTCGGACAGCGGTGGAGCGGTCGTCGGACGGCGGTGGAGCGGTCGTCGGACGGCGGTGGAGCGGTCGTCGGACGGTGGTGGAGCGGTCGTCGGACGGCGGTAGAGCGGCCGTCGGACGCCGGAGGAATGGTCGTCTGACGGTGGGAGAGCGGTCGTCGGGCGCTGGAGGAGCAGTCGTCGTGCGCTGGAGGAGCGGTCGTCGGACGGTGGGAGAGCGGTCGTCAGACGGTAGAGGACTGATCGTCTGGTGCTGGAGGAGCGGTCGTCGCTGGGGGGTGGACGTCGCTCGTTTCATGCGTTTACATGGGGTCCCCCCCAGGTTCTCGCAGTCGTCTTCGAAACCCGCGCTCGCAGCGCCGCATGAATCCGGAGGTATGGCATGTCGATCGACCGTCGTCTGGCCTCGAAAGGCCGTGGTGAACCGCTTCAGGCCCTGGTCGCGCAGGGCCGCTACCACGCCGGGTTGGCCGTCGAGCACGCGGACGCGCTCGCGGCGGACAACTGGACCCCAGCGCAGACGGCCGCGCTCCTGGCGGAGGTCGAGGGTCTCGACACCGACCGCATCCGCCAGCTCGACGCGCGCGCCGGCTCTCAGCAGTCTACGCGGCTCGAGGCCGAGGCGGTGAGGGACGCCAAGGACCTCATCAACCGGGTGCGCAATGTCGTGCGCCAGGTCCTCCGCAAGCACCCGGACGCGGGCGTGACGCTCGAGGACTTCCGCTCGGGCGGCCCGCTCGGGCGCTCGACGCCGAAGGTCAGCGCCTATCTCCTGCGACTGAAGGTGCCGGTCGCCAAGCTCGACCAGGCCTTCGCCCCGTTCTTCAAGAACCAGCCGCTCTCGACCCTCCTCGAGGAGGTCCGGCGCCGCCTGGACGCGGCCAACGCCACGCAGGAGGTCGACCTCGCCTCGCTGCCCGAGGACACCCAGAAGCTCTACGAGCGGAAGGGCCGCCTCCTCGAGTACATCGAGGACCTGAACGCCGTCGCCCGGAACACGTTCAACGGCGCGACCCCGATCCGCGCGGCGTTCAACAAGGAGATCCTGAATCGCGGTCGCCGCCCCAAGAAGGCGCCCGAGGTCCCGAGTCCTGGCCCGAACCCCGACTGATCCCGAGGAGCCCTGGCGTCGTCGTCGCGCGACCTCCGTCGCCGATGGAGGTCACGAGGTCGCTCGACATCACGGGGAGGGCCGGGGGGCGACGGCGTCTGGCTCGGCGGCAGGCGGCGTGGGGTGGGGCGGTGCATCGGGCTCGGGGCCGAAGGCGGCGGCGGCGTCGTGGGTCACGAGGCGAGCGCTCACGCGGCTCGAGAGTGCGCGCAGGCGTCGGTAGCTGACGCTCAAGAGGAACCAGAGGGCCAGGCCCGAGATGCCCTGGCCCGGCTTCGAGCTCGCGAGGACGGTCAAGACGGAGATCGTGGCGAGGGCGATGACCAGGCCCCCGACGGCGAGGACGATGCCCTGGTTGCGGCCCTCGGTGTCGCGTGGGGCGATTGCCCAGAGCGCGAGCGCGAGGAGCGAGATGGAGAAGCCACCGCCCAGGATGCGCGCGTGGCCAACGTAGAGCCGGAGCTCGTCGGTCCCGGCGAGGGCCGCGACGACGTCGACGAGCGTGAGCAGCGCCACCCACCCACACACGAAGGCCGCGGTGCCGAAGGTCGCTGACCGGTGCTGGTGGGCCGCTCGCCATGCGCCGAGGGCGAACGAGGCGTGGGCCGCGACGAGGCCGAGGCCGGCCAGGGCATTGAGGCGCGGCTCGTCGTGACGGAAGAGCATGCCGAGGAGCAAGGCGGCGAGCAGCGTGCCCCAGGCGATGTGGGAGCCGGCCTCGATGAAGCGGGTCCAGCGCGCGTCGAGCGCGGGAGGCGAGGCGCGGTCGGGGGCGCCGAGGTCGTCGGGCCAGCCGAGCCAGAGGCCTGACAGGGCGACGCTCACGAGGCCCAGCGCGGTGGGCGCGACGGCGCCGAGGACCGCGCCGAGCGCCATCGCGAGCGCGCCGAGGGCGCCCATGACGAGGGCCGCGCGGGCGTGGCGTGCGGTGCGGCCGAGCTCCCAGAGCAATGCCGCGCTGCCGAGCGCGAAGCCCACGCCGCGAAGCGCCTCGAGGTGCTGAGCTGCGGGCAGCGCGACGACGTGTCCGAGGTCGCGCACGACGAAGACGCCGATGACGACGAAGCCGCCGACGAGCGCCA
>JAEUKJ010000160.1 GCA_016792665.1 Deltaproteobacteria bacterium
AGCGCCGCGCCGAGCCGCACCTCGGGGTCGGGACCGAGCTCGACCGGACCCTCGTCCCCACGACCGACCACGCGCCACACGATGAAGATCGCCAACAAGGCGACGCACGCGGCAAGAGCCAGCGTCCCGGGCTTCCAGCGCTCGCCACCGCGAGGTGCGCGCGGAGGCGGGGCCACGGCGGCGAGCTCGGGATCGGTCGGCATCCGGGCCCGCTCGGGTCGTCCACTCGAGCGCGAGGCGGGCCCCTGGACGCGCCTAAGACCGCCACCCGTCGTCGGGCCGTCGCTGGCTCCCGAGCCTTCCCAGGCGTCCGCGTCGCGGCGGTCGCGCTCGCCTCGATCGTCACGCTCGCCGCGATCGTCGCGCTCGCCACGGCCGCCGCGCTCGACCCGGTCGATGCGGCCGCGTGAGCCCGTGGACGGCCCGAGCTTGCGCTCGCCGCGCGATCGATTGCGCAACACCGACTGGTCGGTGGCCTCGTCGAAGCCGTCGTCGAGGGTCTGCCGCAGGTCGCTGCGCCCCTCGTCGCGTCGCCCTTCTCGCGGTGCGTCCCGGCGGTCGTCGCGCGACTCGCGCCGATCATCACGTGCGTCCCGGCGCTCTTCGCGAGACCGCTCCTCGGCGCGACGCATCGCCTCGAGGGGAACGATCGTCTTTGCTTCGGACGCGGCGTTCTTGAGCTCGGCCAGGATCTCGCCGGCCAGCGGCGGACCCGCCGGGCCCAGAGGCCGCGTCGGCTGCTTGTAGCGCACCTGTGGCGCGGCTTCCTCGACGGGGGCCTCGCGCTCCTTCTCGCCCGGTCGCTTCACGCGGGCCGTGTTCGTCACGCGCGCCCCGGCGCCAGGGGCCGTGTACTCCAGCGTGTCCTCGGATCCCGCGCGCTTGGCCAGCGGGCCACGCGGCGACCCCACGTGCGGCAGGACGAAGGTGTCGCGTTCCCGCGAGCGCGCGACGTTGACCGCGCGCGGCTCTTTGCGACCCAGGGCGTCGGCGACCAGCGTCGCGAGATCGGCGCGGATCACGTCGTCGCGCGAGAGCTCCTCGGCCTCCTGGGGCAAGGGGAAGAGGACGAAGGCCCCGGAGGTCGCGCGCACGACCTGGTAGGCCGCCTCGCGCCCGGTCGCGTGCGGGGCCTCGGCGTCGATGACCTCGCCGTGGCGCACCAGCAAGACCGCCCAGTCGCCGTCGATCTCGGCGTGGAGGCGCGCGTTCAGGCGGTGGCGATGCGCCATCTGGAGGAGGTGCACGGCCGAGTGGACCGCGAGGTCGCCCGAGATCCCGCCCTCGGGCAGGTCGGGGACCGAGCCGCGGCGCTGTCGCTCGGGCCGGGTCTCGAGCTTCTTGGCGAGGGTCGCCGGGTCCAGTGGCTTGGTGAGGATCTCGATGACGCCGAGACGCAGCGCGTCGAGCTCGACCTCGGCCGGCAGCGTGCGATCGGCCACGGCGAAGACGTCGACCGGGAGGTGGCCGAGCTGGCTCAGGAACTCGCGGCCATCGAAGCCGCGGCCCGTGACCTCGACCAAGAGGACGTCGGGGGCCGCCCACGCGATGGCGTCAGCGGCTTCCTCGACGCTGGTCATGAGCATGACGACGATGCCCTCGCGCCGGAGGTGGAACGCGAGCATGCCGCCTTCGACCCGGTCCTCGTCGAGGATGAGCACCCGCGTCGATCTGGCCTGCTTGGCTTCGGTCATTCCGCCTCATCGGTTCGCCCACGGCTTGTGGCGCGGGGCGGATACTCCCTGCCCGGGTGCCCGAGGTCAAGGAACCCCTCGTTCGAAAACGCCGCGCCTGCCCCTTCACCCGGGCGCGACGCGGCTTGGGTGGCTTCGGCGATCACCCTTGAATCACCCCCGCCTGGGTGCTAGGGTCCGCGCCCTGAATGGTGACTCATTCACGTCCGAATCGGCCTCCCAGGCCTCGGAAGGACAACCCGATGAGCGGAAACCCACCCGATAAGCGCCGCCGCATCCTCGATGCCGCGGTGACCGTCTTCGCCCAGCACGGGTTCTACACCGCCAAGGTGTCGCAGATCGCGAAGGAGGCGGGCGTCGCCGACGGCACGATCTACCTGTATTTCAAGAACAAAGAAGACATCCTGATCCAGGTTTTCATCGACGCGATGGACGAGATCCTGAAGCGTCAGGAAGCCGCCCTCGCCCAGCAGACCGACCCGGTCCAGCGCCTGCGCACCTTCATCACGACCCACTTCGCCGCGGTCGCCGAGTCGCGCGCCATGGCCGAGGTCATCACGGTCGAGCTGCGCCAGTCCTCGAAGTTCATGCGCGACACCGACATGAAGCCGTTCGGCCAGTACCTCGGCATGATCGCGCGCATCGTGGACGACGGCGTGAAGGCGGGGCTCTTCGCCGACGCGGTGGACTCGCGCCTCATCGCGCGCGCCATCTTCGGCGCGGTCGACGAGCTCGCCCTCGAGTGGGCCATGTCCGACCGCATCGCCTCACTCGTCGAGGCCGGCAACCACGTCGCCGACCTCTTTCTCCAGGGGCTCGCTCGCCGCGCCCCGCCCGCCGACCCGACGCAGGTCGGCTGAAGGATTTCGCCGGCCCGGCTCTGCCAGGGCTCGTGCGAGCTGCCCACGCCCCTCTCAACGACGTCCGACGACCTCAATACAAGGAGTCTCCCGTGAAGATCCTCGTCGCATTCAAGCGCGTCATCGACCCCGACGCTCGCATCAAGCTCAAGGCCGACAAATCCGGCATCGACACCGGGTCGGTCGAGTACAAGGCCAACCCGTTCTGTGAGAACGCCCTCGAAGAGGCGATCAAGGTCGCCGAGGACCACGATGCCGAGGTCGTGATCGTCACGATCGGCAACGACGACTCCGAGCAGCAGATCCGCGCCGGACTCGCGATGGGCGCGGCCCGCGCCATCCGCGTCGACGTCGACGACACCAAGCTCGACTCCGACCTCGCGGCGCGCATCATCGCGGCGGTCGCCAAGAAGGAGTCCCCGGACCTCCTCTTCTTCGGCAAGCAGGCCATCGACGGCGACAACAACCAGGTCGGCCAGCTCGTCGCCGAGTACCTGGGCTACCCGCAGGCGTGCTTCGCGTCGAAGGTTGCCATCGCCAACGGCGAGGCCACCGTCACGCGTGAGGTCGACGGCGGCCTCGAGACGATCGCGGTCAAGCTGCCGGCGGTCATCACGGCCGACCTGCGCCTGAACTCGCCGCGCTTCGCGAAGCTCCCCGACATCATGAAGGCCCGCAAGAAGCCGATCGACGAGCTCGACCTCGACGAGCTCGGCATCAGCGACACGGCCCTCAAGGTCGAGGTCCTCTCGTTCGAGGAGCCGCCCAAGCGCAAGGCCGGCGTGAAGGTCGACAGCGTGGACACGCTCATCGGCAAGCTGAAGACCGAGGCCCGCGTCCTCTAAGCCCTCTCGCCGCGCTATTCGACCCCGTCGAAAGCCCAGAACCAGGAGATCTATCCATGGCAAAGATCCTCGTCATCGCTGAGCAGCAGGGCGGCCAGCTCAAGAAGGCCACCCTCGCGGCCATCACCCTCGCGCGTCAGATCGGCCAGAAGGTCGGCGGCGGCTTCGACCTCCTCGTCATCGGCCACCAGGTCGGCGGCGTCGCCGATGCCCTCCAGGGCTACGGCGCCGAGGCGATCCACGTCGCGGACGCCCCGGTCTTCGCGAACTACCTCGCGCAGCCCTTCACGACCGCCATCAAGGCGGCCGCGGCAGGCTCGGGCGCCGACTTCGTCATCGCCCCGGCGACGACCTTCGGCAAGGACGTGCTGCCGCGCGTCGCCGCGGCGCTGGGCGCCGGCATGGTCGCCGACTGCATCGCCCTCGCGGACGGTGCGGCGCTGGCCTACAAGCGCCCGATGTACGCCGGCAACGTCATCGCCACCGTGAAGGTGTC
>JAEUKJ010000167.1 GCA_016792665.1 Deltaproteobacteria bacterium
TGCCGAGACCGCGCTCGTCGCGACCGTCGACTCCGACTCGATCGTCACGCCCGACACCCTGGCCGAGCTCGCGTCCCCGTTCGCCGACCCGAAGGTCGCGGGCGTCGCGGGCCGGGTCCTGGTCTGGAACCGCGCGAAGAACGTGCTCACCCGCATGCTGCACGTGCGCTACGTGCTCGGCTTCGACTTCGTGCGCGCCTACCAGAGTGTCCTGCGGACCGTCTGGTGCTGCCCGGGCGCCATCCAGGCCTACCGCCGCGCGGTCATCGCCCCGCACCTCGACGCCTGGAAAGACCAGCGCTTCCTCGGCGCCCGCTGCACCAACGGCGACGACCACGCGCTGACCAACCTGGTCCTCGCGCTGGGCCACGACACGCGCTACCAGGCCACGGCCCCCATCTACACAATCGTTCCCGACCGCTACGCGAAGCTCTGCAAGATGTTCATCCGCTGGGGTCGCTCGGCCACGCGCGAGTCGTTTCGCGCGCTGCGCTTCACGCCGCGGCGCGCGCGCGATCGCGGACTGCTCGCCGGCACGGCCATCGCCATCGACGCCCTGGCCCAGCCGGTCGCCGTCCTCCCGCGCCTCTCGGGCCTCTTCGGCGGCACCATCCTCCTGTTCGCGTCGCCGGTCGGGCTCGTGAAGGCGCTGCTCGCCTCGACGCTCGTCGCCCTGCCCTACGCGCTCGTCTACCTCCGCAGCGAGCGCTCGAGCGACGTCCTCTTCGGCGTCCTCTACGGGTGGTTCGCGTTGTTCATGCTCTTCTGGATCCAGCCCTTCTCCGCGCTCACGGTGCGCAAGAACGGCTGGCTGACGCGCGGCTGAGATCGCGCTGGCGAGGTGCGAGATGTCCGACCCCGACGACCCCAACGCCCCGACCTCCGCGGACAAGCTGAAGTCCTTCTTGGACGCGCTGGCCCCCGACGCTGGCGAGGCGCGCCTCCTGGCCTTGATGAACGGGCAGAGAGACGGCTGGGGCGCGGCCATGGGGCTCGTCTACGTGCGCGCCACCCCCGAGCTCGTGGTGGCGCGATGGACGGTCGGAAAGCACCACCTCCAGCCCGCCGGCCTCGTGCACGGCGGTGTGCACTGCGGCGTCATCGAGTCGGTCTGCTCGATCGGCGCGTCGATCGCCGCGGCCTCGCGCGGGCATCGCGGACAGGTCGTCGGGCTCGAGAACCACACGAGCTTCCTCCGCGCGATGAAGCTCGGCGCGACCTTGGAGGCGACGGCGACTCCCCTCACCCGCGGCCGCACCACGCACGTCTGGGAGGCTCGCATCCGCGAGGTCGCGCGCGAAGAGGCCAGCGGCACGTCCGAACCGGGGGACGGCGCGCTGGTCGCGCGGGGCACGGTCCGCCTGCTGCTCGTCGCGAGCACCTGAGCCGCCTCTGAGGCGCGACATTGGCGTGGCCGTCGCGGCACGACCGTGATAAGGACGTCGCCCGACAGGAGGCCACCATGTCGGCTCAGAGCGCGCAGTCCATCCCCGTCGTCGACCTGAAGCAGTTCACCCACGGCGATCGCGACGATCAAGCCCGCTTCGTGAGCGCGCTCGGCGCGGCGCTGACCGAGTTCGGCTTCGTCGCGGTCGAGAACCACGCGCTGGATGTCGAGGCCCTGGCCGCGACCTACACCGAGCTGAAGCGACTCCTCGACCAGCCGCGCGAGGTCAAGCTGCGCTACGAGGTCCCCGAGAACGGTCGCCAGCGCGGCTACACCGCCTTCGGCCTCGAGCACGCCAAGGACCACGCCGTGCCGGATCTCAAGGAGTTCTGGCACATCGGGCCCGAGCTCGCCGACACGCACCCGCTGCGCGAGCGCATCCCGCACAACGTGTGGCCCGAGGACTTCGAGGCCTTCAAGACCTCGAGCCTCGCGCTCTACGCGAGCCTGTTCGCGACCGGCAAGGAGCTCATCCGCGCCATCGCGCGCTTCCTCGGCGCCGACGAGGCCGAGTTCATGCGCATGATCGACGGCGGCAACACCATCCTGCGCCTCATCCGCTACCCGGCCCCGGGCGAGGTCGAGGTCCCCGAGGGCGCCGTCTGGGCGGCCGCGCACGAGGACATCAACCTCATCACGCTGCTCCCCGAAGCGACCGACCCGGGCCTCCAGCTCCTCCGCCGCGACGGCACCTGGCTCGACATCGCGCCGGTCAAGGGGCAGCTCATCGCCGACACCGGCGACATGATGCAGCGCCTGACCAACGGGGTCATCCCGTCGACCACGCACCGCGTGCTGCAGCCGCGCCATGCGAGCGGGCCGCGCTACTCGATCCCCTTCTTCGTGCACCCGCAGCCCGACTACGTGCTGAGCCCGCTGCCGCAGTGCGTGACCGCGGACAACCCGCGGCGGTGGGAGGACATCACCGCCGAGGGCTATCTCATGGAGCGCATCCGCGAGATCGGGCTCACGACCGCGCAGGGGCACGCGGGCCGCTACGGCAAGAGCTGACCTCCGCCGCGCGGCTCAGGACGCCGGCTTGACGGCCGCCTCGCGCCGGGTCGCGACCATCGAGAACCAGATCGACGCCCCGAGCATCACCAGGATCACGGCGAGCGAGACCACCGGCGGGATCTTGATGAAGTCCATGATGAGCATCTTGACGCCCACGAAGGTGAGCACGGCGGCGAGTCCGATCTTCAGGTAGCGGAAGCGATCGACCATGCCCGCGAGCAGGAAGTAGAGCGATCGCAAGCCGAGGATCGCGAAGATGTTCGACGTGAACACGATGAACGGATCGGTCGTGATGGCGAAGATCGCGGGGATCGAGTCGACCGCGAAGATGACGTCCGAGATCTCGACCAGGATGAGGGCGAGCATGAGCGGGGTCGCGACGCGACGCAGGCGACCGCCGCGCTCCTCCTTCGTGATGAAGCGCGAGCCGTCATAGCGCGTGGTGGACGGGATGACCTTGCGCACGAAGCGCATGAGCCCCGACTCGGCCGTGTCCTCGGTCTTGTTGCGCGTGAAGAACATCTTCACCCCGGTCAGGACCAGGAAGCCGCCGAAGACATAGATGAGCCAGTGGAAGCGCTCGATGGCGGCGGCGCCCGCGAAGATCATCAGCGCGCGCAGGACCAGCGCCGTCAGGATGCCCCAGAAGAGGACGCGGTGCTGGTGGATGTTCGGGATGCCCAAGGCCCCGAAGATCATGACGAAGACGAAGATGTTGTCGATCGAGAGGGACTTCTCGATGACGTAGCCGGTGAGGTACTCGGTGCCGGCCTGGGTGCCGAGGTCCAAGAAGATCCACCCGCTGAAGAGGAGCGAGAGGGCGACCCAGACCGCGCTCCAGACCGCGGCCTCTTTGAACGAGACCGTGTGCGACTTCCGGTGGAAGACGCCGAGATCGAGGGCGAGCATCACCAGCACGAAGCCGATGAAGACTGCCCACATGGCGGGGGTGCCGACTGAACCCATGGACGAAGCGCTCCTCTGTCCCGGCGGGGAGGTGGAAGCCGGGTCGCCCCAGGGTGAGCGCGGGCCAGCGCAAGGCAAGAGGATGGCATCGCTTTCTGCGACCGAGTTGCATCAAGGAAAACTTGAGGGATGCCACCAGCGGCGTTGAGTGACGCGCATCACTTCGAGATTGACATTCGGCCGCCGTGGGCTTACCTACCGCTTCCCTCGGGCGACGTACCGAGTGAATCGCGGGATGGAGCAGTCTGGTAGCTCGTCGGGCTCATAACCCGAAGGTCGTTGGTTCAAATCCAGCTCCCGCAAGTCAAGATGAGAGTCAGGGTGCGCTCGGCAACGGGCCGCACCCCATGTCGCGGGATGGAGCAGTCTGGTAGCTCGTCGGGCTCATAACCCGAAGGTCGTTGGTTCAAATCCAGCTCCCGCAAGTCACGAAGCCTCGGTCGTTCACGCGCCCGGGGCTTTTTCATTTTCGGTCGCCGTCAGCCTCGCTCCGCGCGGCCTTGTGCGAGTCCTGGCGTCCGACGGCATGGAGACGCCCCGCCGCACAGTGGTGATGCGGCGCCACGCTCGCGTCGTGCGCCCAAGGGCACTGCCCAGGGGACGATGAACCTCTGACGACGTCAGGGGCAGTCGTCGGGGCAGTTGGTCGCGTCTTCGGGGGCCGCGCAGGTGCCGTCCCCGCAGGTCGGATTGCCCTGAGCGCAATCGTTGGCGCAGGCGAACCGCTCGCCCTGATGGCAGACGCCATCACCACACACGCCGGGGCAGTCGGTCGGGCAGCTGAAGCGCTCGAGCGGATCGCACTGGCCGTTGCCGCAGTTGTTGTTCCCGCCACCGCCACCACCGCCACCACCGCCCGAACCGCAGTCCTGCGGGCACCAGAAGCTCTCGAACGTCGCCTGATCGCAGGTGCCGTCGCCGCACCCACTCTGGCCACCGCCGCCACCGCCACCGCCGCCACCGCCACCGCCGCCGCCCGAGCCGCAGTCCTGCGGGCACCACAGGCTCTCCAGCGTCGCCTGATCGCAGGTGCCATCGCCGCACCCGCTCTGGCCGCCACCGCCACCGCCGCCGCCGCCCGAACCGCAGTCCTGCGGGCACCACAAGCTCTCCAGCGTCGCCTGATCGCAGGTGCCATCGCCGCACCCGCTCTGGCCGCCGCCACCGCCGCCGCCCGAACCGCAGTCCTGCGGGCACCACAGGCTCTCGAGCGTCGCATGATCGCAGCTCCCATCCCCGCAGCCGGGCTGGCCTCCACCGCCACCGCAGTCGTCCGGGCACGTGCTGGACTCGTTGCCCTCGCATTGGCCGTCACCACAGACCGGCCCCTGGCCGCACCCGACCGTCACGATGTCGTGCACGCAGACGCCCCGGGCGTCACAGCGGTCGTTGGTGCACGGGTCGCCGTCGTCGCAGTCGATCGTGTCGCTCGGGAAGGCCTCGCAGGCGCCCGCGCGGCAGAACGACTTCTTCGTGCAGTTGTCGCCGTCGTCGCATGCGGTGAGGTCGGCAGCCCGCGCCGCGAGACAGCGCCCCGTCGAGGTCTGACAGATAGCGACCTCGCACGCGCCGAGGTCATCCACGGCCCCCTCGCACTCCTCGTCGCGCGTACAGCTCCCCGGCGTGCCCGTCGCATCGGTCCCGTCCGAAGCCCCGTCGGCCCCATCGACATCGCCGAGGCCCGCGTCACCGTCGCGCTGATCGACGCCTGGCACCGCGTCGTCCTCACACCCGAATGCAAAGACGACAGCACACCCCACAGCGACGACGAACTTCGACATGGCGCCTCCATGAGCACGGCGAACCGAGCGGCGGGACGATAGCGATCGCGAGCCCGCATGGAAAGCACCAAGATCTCGTCGCCCAGGTCCCCGACGCGGCCTCAGGGCGTGACGGGCGCCTTGCCGGGCTCTCCGCTGGCGCGCGACTCCGCCCTCAACATGTCGTTCAGGCGCGCGAGGCTCGCTTCGGTCTTGGCCATCCAGTCGTCGCGCTTGCCAAAGCGCTGCCCGAGCCGGAGGTTGCGCTCGAAGATGTCGATGGCCCGCACCAGCAGCGGCCGCACCTTCTTCTTCAGCTCCTCGTTGTAGATGCCGAGCTCTTCCTCGGTGAGATCGCTCGGCACCTCGGCCGCCAGCATGTCGATGTACATCTGCTCGTACAAGGCGCCGAGCTGGAAGCCGGCCACCACCGCCCAGTCCGCGTGCTGCAGGCGGAGCGCGCGCAGGTACGCGCTCTGGGCCATCAGGAAGAAGTTCGACTTGTCCTCGAGGTCGCGCGCCATCCGCTCGAGCGGGAGCTTGAAGCGGATCGAGGCGAAGAGGTCCTTGTAGATCTCCCCGATGCGGAACTGCGCCAGCGACACCTGCGGGCTCTTGTCGAGGCCGCGCAGCTCGAGGTTCTTCTGATACAGTTCGAGGGCCGCGCGATAGTCACGCTCGGCCAGCGCCAGCTCGCCGCGTCCCTCCCAGGCCCGCCCGCGCAGCGCCAGCGCCGCGATGCGATCGCCGACGCCGAGGCCGGGAAAATGCGGGCGCAAGATCTCCTCGACCGAGGCGTGCATGCCGCTCCAGTCCTGCATCGCCTCTTCGCACGCGGCGATGCGGAAGAGGGCGTCCTGGGCGTCCTTCGACCCGGCGACGTCGCGCACCAGGGCCTCGAAGCGCGGCACGGCGTCCGCGAAGCGCTTGTCTTTTTCGAGGGCGAGCCCGGCGTTGAAGGTCGCGACGCGCTCCCAGCGGCTGCCCGGGAAGCGGTCGACGATCATCGCGTACTTGTCTGCGGCTTGCGCGAAGTCCTGCGCCTCGAAGGCGCGGTTGCCCTCGATGAACAAGGTCTCGGGGTCGAGGGCCTCGACCCGGCGCCCGCCCGGCCCATCGATGACCGCGAAGTGCATCGCCTCCATCTCGATGGAGTCGCCGCGCGGCGCGCTTGCACACCCGCCGAGCACGAACACCCCGAGGGCCAGCCACCAGTCACCGCGTCGTCTCGCCACGCTCACCTCGGTCTCACGAAGCCCATGCGACAACCGATCGGTGACTTTGTTCCAAGCCTTTAGCGAATGCAACCGCCCGGGCCCGGAACGCGCCTCAGCGCCCGGTGAGACGCCCCTTCCACTCGCCGATCGCGGCGAGCGAGAGGACCTCCTGGGTGCCGGCGACCAGGTCCTTCACGACGACCTCGCCGCGCGAGCGCTCGTCGACCCCTTGCAAGAGAGCCCAGCGATACCCCTTGCGCGTCGCGAGCTGGAACTGCTTGCCGAGCTTGCCCGCCGACAGCGCGCACTCGATGCGCACCCCTTCGGCGCGGAGCTGGTTGGCCACGGCCGCCACATGCGGGTAGTCGCCAGCATCGAAGAGGCAGAAGAACGCGTCGGCCGGCGCGGTCGCGACCGCGACCAGGCCGAGGTCGAGCAGCGCCGAGAGCAGGCGGTCGACGCCGAGCGAGATGCCGACGGCCGGTGAGCCGGTGGGCTTCGCCTGGAACATGTCCATGAGGCCGTCGTAGCGCCCGCCCGACATGACCGAGCCGTAGCTCTCGTGGCCGACGAGGAAGGTCTCGTAGATGGTCGACGTGTAGTAGTCGAGGCCGCGCGCGATGGTGAGATCGACCCCGACGCTCTTGCCGAAGCCAGCCGCATCGAGGATGCGGAGCAGCTCGCGGAGGCTCTCCACGCCCGCCTTGCCGACCTCGGAGCCGACCAGGGCGAGGCCGATCTCGGCGAGCTCGGCGTCGCTCCGCACCTCGCGCCCGAGCAGCGAGAAGAGCGCGTCGATGGCCGGGTCGGCGAGGCCCGTCGCCTGGGCGATCTCGGCGCGCACCCCGTCGGGCCCGATCTTGGGCAGCTTGTCGACCGCGCGCAGCACCGCCAGGCGCTTGTCGCGCCCCTCGACGCCGACCGTGTCCAGGACGCCATCGAGGATGCGCCGATCGTTGACGCGCATGACGTAGGCCGGCACCTCGAGGGCGGCCAGCACCGAGAGGCCGACCATCATGATCTCGGCGTCGCCGCGGATCGAGGGCTCGCCGATGAGGTCGGCGTCGCACTGCATGAACTCGCGGAAGCGACCCTTGCCGGGCTTCTCGGCGCGCCACACCGGGGCGATCTGGTAGCGCCGCCACGGCATCACGAGGTTCTGGTGCTGTGCGACGACGCGCGCCAGCGGCACGGTCAGGTCATAGCGGAGCGCCACGTCGCGCTCGCCGTTGTCCATGAAGCGATAGAGGAGCTTGTCGCCCTCGTCGCCGTACTTGCCGAGGAGGATCTCGGAGTACTCGATCGCCGGGGTCTGCAGCGGACCGTACCCGAAGCGGGCGAAGACGCCCTTCACCGCATCGAGCATGTGGAGTCGAGGCGCTTCGACGTCCGGCAGGTAGTCCCGAAAACCCTTTAGAATCTTAGGCTCTACACGAGCACCTTGCGCCATCGTCCACCCCTCGGCCATTTGACCGCTGGCCTCTAACGCGGTCGCACTGGTCACGCAACCCCGTTTCCGCGATGATGGAAGCGCGATGACGCCTCTTCGAGATCACCTACCGCTTGCCGCTCTCCCCACCCCCATGGTCACGCTCGAGCGGCTCTCGTCTCAGCTCGGCATCGAGCTGCACATGAAGCGCGACGACCTCACGGGCTCGCACCTCTCGGGCAACAAGATCCGCAAGCTCGACTTCCTGCTCGCCGACGCGATGGAGCTCGACGCCACCCACGTCATCACCTGCGGCGGCCTCCAGTCGAACCACGCCCGCGCGACCGCGCTGGCCGCGGTCCAGCTCGGCCTGTCACCGGTCCTCTTGCTGCGCACCGCGAACGGGCGCGAGTCGGACCTTCCCAACCCGCCGACCGCGAACGTGCTGCTCGATCGCCTCTCGGGCGCGCGCATCGAGACCTGCACGCCGGTCGACTACCGCGAGCGTCGCAACCAGCTCATGGACGAGCTCGCCCACGACCTGAAGATGCACGGCGGCCGCCCCTACGTGATCCCCGAAGGCGGCTCCAACGCGCTCGGCGCCCTCGGCTACGTCGCGTGCGCCCGTGAGATCCTGGCCCAGCTCGAGGAGCCGCCCGACGCCGTCGTGGTCGCCACTGGCTCCGGCGGCACGCTGGCCGGACTCGCCCTCGGCTTCGAGGACGCGGGCGTCCACACGCGCGCCATCGGGGTCGCGGTCTGCGACGACGCCGCCTACTTCGAGACCGTGGTCGACCGCATCGCCGACGACGCCCACCGCATCCACGGACTGCCCGTGCTCTCGCCCGGGCGCTATACCGTGCTCGAGGGCTTCCAAGGCCGAGGCTACGGGCTCACGACCGACCCCGAGCTCGCCTTCCTCACCGAGCGCGTGCGCAAGGACGGCATCGCCCTCGACCCGGTCTACACCAACAAGGCCATGCTCGGCCTCGTCACGACGCTGCGCAACGACCCGACCGCCTTCGGGCGCCGCGTGGTCTTCATCCACACCGGCGGCATCTTCGGGCTGTTCGCGCACGCAGACCACCTCGCCGCGGTCGCGGAGTAGCTCGCGTCCGAGGGCAGGCTGCGCAACGACATGCGCCGCTGCCGACGTGTCGCCCGCGGCTGTGCCGCAGCGAGGCTACTTCGCGGGCTCGGCCTTGGGCTCCTCGGCCTTGGGCTCCTCGGACTTGCCCTCACCCGCCGTGCCGACCTTCTCGATCGCGGCGATGACCGCCTTCGGATCGAGCTTCTTGACCTGGTCGAGGAGCTTCGAGGTCACGGCCGCGAGCCGCGTCAACACTGCGCGCTTCGAGGTCTGGCCGAGGTTGTTCCAGAAGGGCGCCATGTCGACGACGACGAGCTGGCTGGTCTTGATCTGGACAGCCTCGGCACGGCCTTCGACTTTCACCTTCTGATAGAACTCGACCATCGCATTGCCGGCCGCGTCCTTCAGCGGGGCGCCGGTCGCGTCCTTGAGCTGCACGGGCGACGGCGGCCCCGGCTGGAGCACGATGGTCCCCTTGCTGAGCGGGACCGGTCCGAGCCCCTCGACGTCGAACGTGTCGGGCTCGGCGATGACGCTCAGCTTCTGACGATCGGGCGGCGGCACGGGGTTGGCCCGCAGGAGCTCCTGCGCCTCGCCTACGGCATTGGCGACATCATTCTGGAAGGTCTGGGTCGCGTAGGCGTAGGCGATGACCTCTTTCATGAGCGACGCGTTGTAGATGCGCTCGCCCATGACCTCGGCCGGGTCGAGCGCCGCCTGCTTGTTGCCGGCGAACTTGGCCATCGCGCCGATGAGATCGGCGAACGGCTTCTCGAGCGTGGTGATGTCGCCGGTCTTCGGATCGAAGCCCTGCATCACCTTGTCGACCGACACGAGCTGCTGCTTCAGGCCCTCGATGAGCGCGAAGGTCGGCTTCTTGTCCTCGAAGAGCTTCGCCTTGTCCTTGGCCTCGAGCAGGATGCTCTCCTTGAGGCCCGACAGCGCGGACGAACCGGCCACCGTGCGCCCCAGGAAGAAGGCCACCACGGCCGCGCCCAGGACCGCGATGATGAGCACGGTGCGGCGCTTCTTGGCGGCCTCGGGGAGCTCTTCCGAGCCCTTGACCTCGACATACTCCACGCGCGGACCGGTCGGCAGCGCCGCCGGCAGCGGGGTGCGCTCGGGCCCCATGACGCTGAAGCTCTCGACCGAGGGGCCAGCCGCCTGGTCGGCTTCGGCCGCGCGGCGACGTGCGTCGTCGATCGTCGCCTGGGTGGGCTTGGGCGGCGCCTTGGGCTTCTCGGGCTCGGGCGGCGGCGCCCCCGGCACGATCGGCTGCGCGGCCACTGGCGCGGCGCTCGTCGCCTTGCGCGCAAGACGAGCCTTCAGATCGGCTTTCGGGTCATTCGGTGCGTCGGCCACGAGACTCCTCCTCCATCCCCCGGACGGCTTGAGACGGTAGCATGACACGACCTCGTGTCAACCGGCGCTGTTGGCGTTAGTGTGCCGCCGATGGCCGCCGACAACCCCGATCCGCTTCGCGCCCCGCCTCCTCCCGTCCGCTGGGACACCGTCACCAGGGTCCACCTCATGGGCATCTGCGGCAGCGCCATGGCGGCCCTGGCCGCAATGCTCGCCGAGCGTGGCTTCGAGGTCCGCGGCTCGGACGCCTCGCCCTACCCGCCCATGTCGGACTTCCTGGCCGCCCGAAAAATCCCCGTCATGAAGGGGTATGACGCGCCCGCCAACCTCGACTGGGGCCCGGACGTCGTCATCGTCGGCAACGTGGTCCGACCGACCTACCCCGAGGCGCTCGCGATGCGTGAGCGCGGGCTCGCCTTCGCCTCGCTGCCCGAGGCCCTCGCCGCGTTGTTCCTGGCCGGCAAGCAGCCGATCGTCGTGACCGGCACCCACGGCAAGACCACGACCTCGTCGATGACCGCGTGGCTCCTCGAGGTCGCCGGCCTCGAGCCGAGCTTCTTCATCGGGGGCGTCGCCGGCAACTGGCGCTCGAACCACCACCTCGGCCACGGGCGCCCCTTCGTCGTCGAGGGCGACGAGTACGACACCGCCTTCTGGGATCGCGGGTCGAAGTTCCTCCACTATCGCCCCGAGCTCGCCGCGATCGGCAACCTCGAGATGGACCACGCCGACATCTTCGCCGACGTCGAGGCGGTCGAGGCGACCTTCACCCGCTTCGCGCGCCTCGTCCCACCGCATGGCCGCCTCGTCGTCCCCGCCTGGGAGGCCCGCGCGCGCCGCGCCGCCAGCGCGACCTCGGCCACAGTCCAGGAGACCTTCATCGCCCACTCGGCCGCCGACGCCGGCCCCGCGGGCGCGACCGTCGCGCGCAACGTCCAGCCCACACCGGAGGGCACGCGCTTCGAGCTGCACCTGCCGGGCCACGATCCGGTCGACGTGACCCTGCCCATCGCCGGTCGCCACAACGTCATGAACGCGCTCGTCGCGGCCTCGCTCGCGGCCGCGGCCGGCGCCGATCCGGCCACTTTCCCGCGCGCTTTCGCGACCTTCGAGCTCCCCTACAAGCGCCTCACGACGCGTGGTGAGGTCGCCGGCATCCCCGTCGTCGACGACTTCGCGCACCACCCGACCGCGATCGCTGCAACGATCGATGCCATTCGTCAGCGCTATCCTGGCCGACGGCTGGTCGCCCTCTTCGAGGCCCAATCGAACACGGCGCGGCGCAAGGTCTTTCAGGATGGGTTCGGGGTCGCCCTGGCACGCGCCGACCGGGTGTGGTTCAAGCGCGCCCTCGAGAAGGCGTCGGACCCGCTCCCCGTCGCCGATCGACTCGACCTCGGCGAGCTCTGCCAGGGCCTCGTGTCGCGCGGCGTCGAAGCGACCGTCATCCCCGAGGTCCAGGCCCTCGCCGAGGCGGTCGTTGCGGACGCGCGGCCGGGCGACGTGCTCCTCGTGATGTCGGGGCGCGACTTCGAGGGCATCCACCGCCGCTTGTTGGAAGGCCTCGAGCACCGCTTCGGCGGCGGCTGAGAGGCCTCAGCGTACGCTCAGAAGCGCCAGCCGAGGAGGGCGCGGATGGAGACCGCGGGATCGCCCTTGGCACCGGTGTCCGGATCGGCCAGGGCGTCGAAGGGCATGAGCACGCCGAGGATGAGGCTCGCGCGGAAGCCCGAGGTCAGGTCGAGCGTGGCCTGCGAGTCGAGCTCGAGTCCCCAGTGGTCGCCGCCACCCGGCGTCCCCGAGGGGCGCATGGCGGCCGCATAGAGGAGGTCGAAGCGGACGGTCAGGGTGGCCGCGTCGGTCTTCAAGACCTCGCTCGCGATCCACGGCTTGATGTAGAACGCGTTGGTGACCGCACCGACGACCTGGCGGAACAGGATCTGGTCGATGTGGAAGTCGCGGTTCATCACGTACGACGTGATGGTGTGGTTGTTGCGGAGGTCGCTGTTGGTGGCGTAGCCGTCGTCGTCGGGGTCGACGATGTCCTGGCCGTCGTTGACGCCGAGGTGGCGGCCGTTGTCGCCGGTCGCGAGTCCGAAGTCGAAGCCGAGCTTCAGGGTCTGACGCTGCCACTCGACCTGGGCCGCGAAGGCGAAGCCCGAGAACGCCTTGGCTTCCTTCTCGTCCTCGTCTTCGAGGCGCTGCGGGTGGGCGATGTCGCCGAAGAGACCGGCGGCCTCGAGCTCGAAGCGGATGGACTCACCCCAGGCGGGGCGATGCTCGGCCCGGAACCACGCGCCCGGCCGCAGCAGGAAGGCGTTGCGTCGGAAGAGCCGGATGCAGTCGTAGTCCTGGATCGGCGTGCCGTCGGCCAGGGTCCCGCTCGGCGTGCACTCGACGGACGAGCTCCCGGTCTGCTCGGAGCTCGACAGCGTCTGGTCGGTGAAGGTCGCGCTGAGCGACCACTCGACGGCCCAGCCGCGGTCCTCGTCCAGGAGCTTCACGCGCGCGGCCTGCTCGGCCGCGGTGGTGGGGTACTGACCGACGCGCACGAGATAGGTGGTGACGTCGTCGGCCTGGCCGAGGTCGGTCGGCTGCCCGTCCGCCGCGCGGCTCGACGCGGATGCGAGGTCGCTGGTGGCGCCCACCGCGGTGAACTCCCACGCGGCCTCGAGCTTGAAGCCCGAGAGCGCGAGGCCGACCATCGCGCGGTCGACGAGGGTGCCGTAGTCGCAGTCCTCGCAGCGCCCGTCGTTCCGCGCGAGGCCGAGCCCATAGTGTTCCGCCATGCGGCCGGCGCGCACGTCGAGCGCCTCGAATGCGAGCCAGCGAACCCAGGCCTCGCGCACCGTGAGCGCGTCCTTCCAGCCGTAACGACCACTGGAAGGAGGGGCCTGCGCGTCGCCGGTGAGACCGAAGGCCACGTCCCCGCCCGCGTTCTGGTGGGTCGAGCCGAGGACGAGGTTGTCGAGCGCGTCGAGGGCCAGGTGGATCTCGAGGCTCGGTCCGATGAACAAGGTCGGCTCGTAGCGAAGCCGGATGGAGGCCCACGCGAGCGAGTCGGCGTCGGCGTCGACGCCCGTGGTCACGCCGAGCGGCGAGGGCACCGAGGACGCACCGAGGCCGAGGTCGCCACCCAGGAGCAGCTCTGGCCGGAAGCGGAAGAGGCCGTGGTGCTCGAAGCGGAGCACCCCCTCGACTGGCACGCCGCCGCTGGTGCGCTCGGGAGGCTTCTCGGCCGGTGCGGTGGGGGTCGGCGACTTCGCGGGCGAGGTCGGCGCGAGCGGCGTCACGACGGGCGCCTTGGCGGGCGGCGTCGGCTGGGGCGACGGAACCGGCTCGGGCGACGGGGTCGGCCCGGGCGACTGCACGGGCTCGGACGGCGGAACCGGCGTCGGCTCGGCCGCGGAGGCCGGTCCATAGCCCGCGATCCCGAGCATCCCGACCGCGAGCGCGCGGGCCGCGGACCGGACGAAGGGGTGCGAGCGGCACGTGGAGGTCCTCACGAACAACCCCGCGTCGCGAGTGTCGCGCTGAAGACCGACCTGTGCATCAAACGACGAACGCGACATCGGGAGAGCCTTCCCCGGCAGCGGAAGCGAGGCCTCGGCACACAAATTCGCCGGGGCCCCCGAAAACGAGGGCGCACCATACTCATGAGTGTCCACCTCGGCAATGGAACTCGCCGCCGGCTCTGGCAGAGCGCGCGATCGGGGCGATCGAGCCGCTGGACAGCCGGGCCCCGCCAGCCTTCCGGCGATGCTCGCGAAGCCCTTGAAAACGCGGGCAGAGGGCCCCCCGGCCGAGGCCCGGGAGGAGGCGCCGAAGCGCGCTGCAGCGGGGCGCGATCGCGGCCTGGAATCGGGCCGTCAGCCGGCCTGGGCAGTTTTTTTGAACAACCCCGCGAGGCCCCCCGTCCGCGGCTCGGTTCGGCGCTCTGAGCGCCTCTTTTCTCATTGAGGTACGCCGTGAAGAAAGCCCTGCTCCTGTCGCTCGCCGTGCTGACCGCCGCGCCTGTCCTCACCCTCGACGCGACCTCGGCTTCGGCGCGCCCGCCCGCCTATCGCCCCTACCGTGGCCACCCGCACGGCGGCGGCTACCGCCCGGTCCTCCGCTACCGCCCGGCCTACGTGCCGGTCTACCGCCCGCGCTTCGGCCCGGTCCTGGTCATGCCGCCGCCCCCGCCCGTCGTCTACTACCAGCCGCCCCCGCCGGCGCGCGTGGTGGTCGTGCGTGAGTCGGCCCCGCCGCCGGTCGTTCGTGAGGCCCCGGCCCCGACCGTCATCGCCCAGCCCCCGGCCCCGGTGCCGAGCGAGCCCGAGACGCGCGACTTCCTCGGTGTCGGCCTGCACGTGATGGGCGCGACCGCCGAAGGCGAGAAGGTCGGCCTCTCGACCGCCGAGAACCCGAGCATGGGCGGTGTCGGCTTCCACATCCGCGGACGCTTCTCGGAGGACTTCGGCCTCGAGCTCTCGGCGGACTTCCTGAAGGGCTCGGCCAGCAACAAGGACCTCACCCAGTCGACCATCCCGGTCATGGCCGGCCTCACCTGGCACATCCTGCCGACCAGCCGCTTCCAGCCGTACCTCATCGCTGGCCTGGGCGTGCACTTCACGCGCCTCGAGTACTTCGGCGGCGACTACAACATCGACCTCACGGAGCTCGCCGGCCAGCTCGGCGGCGGCGTCGAGTTCTTCCTGACCGAGAACATCGCCCTGCACGCCGACATCCGCATGCAGTCGGTCTTCAAGAACCTCGATACCAAAGAGAAGATCGCCCAGGACTGCATCTCGCAGGTCGGCACCCAGACCGGCTTCTGTGACAACATCCACTCGACCAGCGCGGACGACAAGGTCGACCTCGGCGTGTCGCTGTCGGCGGGTCTTTCCTGGTACTTCTGAGCCTGCGCGGGCTTCCGAGGTGACTCCGTAGCCCACGTGCCCCCTTCACGGCGACCGTCCCTCTCCTGGGGCGGTCGCCTTTCGCGTTCGCGCGCGGGCGGCCCAGGACGCTCCGCCACCTCGAACGAAGCGATTGCAGTCCGCGGGTGAATGCCTAACGATGCCGCGTGCTCACCCGCGCCCAACGCTTCATCGGCGAGACCCTCGACCACTGTGACCGCCAGACCCTCCCTCCAGGACGGGTGTCCCCGCGCACGCGGGTGATGCTGGTCTACCTCGTGGGCTCCCTGGTGCTGACCGCGATGGCCTTCGGTGTCCTCTCCGGGTCCACCCAGGAGGGCATGGCGGACGCGCTGATCTCGGCCGCCCGCACCATTGATCCCGACCTCGCGAAGACACTGGAGCCCTATCGCGGCCTGCTGCGGGTCGCGATGTGGACGACCGGGGCCCTGGCCTTCTACTTCGTCCTGCCGGCGATCGTGGTGAGGCGCGTCTTCGGTCACCGCCTGGCCGATTACGGCCTGACCATGCGCGGGTTCGGCAAGCACTTGCCCTTCTATCTCGCGCTCTTCCTGCCGGTCGGCGGCCTCGTGCTCGTCGTCGCGGCGTCCCCCGATTTCCAGTCCAAGTACCCGCTCTACAAGGACTTCGTCGGGCTCGGGGACCTGCTCGCGTGGGAGCTCCTGTACGGAGTCCAGTTCTTCGCGCTCGAGTTCTTCTTCCGCGGCTTCCTCGTCCACGGCGTCAAGGATCGGATGGGCGTCGCCGGGGTGGTGGCGATGGTCATGCCCTACGTGATGATCCACTTCTCGAAGCCGCTCTACGAGGCCGTCGGCGCGATCGTCGCAGGCACGGTGCTCGGGCTCGTGTCGCTGCGCACCGGGTCGATCGCCGGCGGCGTCTTCATCCATATCGGCGTCGCGTGGACGATGGACGCGGCGGCGTTGGCGATGCGCTGACCGGTCGGCTCGTGCGCGCTGCGGGCGGAGCGCACGAGGTCGGACCCGCGCCTTCGTCGCGGCCGCGTCCCAGCACGACGGGATGCGAGTTGTCGACCAGCCCTTGATTATCTCCCGGATGGTCCCCAGAATGAGGCCGCCCGATCGTCGGTCCCAGGTTGTCGCCCCGCGTCGAACCACCTGGTCGCACTGGTCGCGACGACGGCATAGTACGAAGCACAGGTGGAACCATGGCGAAGACCCCGCGCAACGACGAAACGGAACCGCTGTCGGCCAAGCAGCTGAACGAGCTCAAGGGCATCCTGGTCCTGCGCAAGCGCAAGATCGTGGAAGCCGAAGAGCAGAGCTACGAGCAGGACCGAGAGGACGGAGCGCTGCGGCACGCGGACGAGGTGGACCTCGCGAGCGCCGAGTGGGACGTCACGGTCGAACACCGCATGCGCGGCCGCGACGTGGCCCTCCTGAAGAAGGTCAGCAAGGCCCTGACCCTCATCGAGGAAGGCGGCTACGGCGAGTGCGAGAACTGCGGCAACTACATCGGATACAAGCGCCTGCTCGCGCGCCCCGAGGCCTCGCTTTGCATCGAGTGCAAGGAGGAGCAGGAGCGGGTCGAGAAGAGCTTCATGAAAGAGCAGCCGATCGACAATCCGTTCTCGTTCGAGTGATCGGGCTCGCCCGAAGCCTGGCCGGACCAGGCCGAGCCGCTCAGCGCCCTCTCGAGCTCGGGTCGTGCAGTGCGCGACCGAAGCGATAGCGATCCATGGACTCCGGCAACGAGAACTTCCCCGACTTCATCCCGCCGACCAAGATCGCCTATATCAGCGGTCGGCCGGCGACCTTGCACCTTCGCAAGTGCAAGCTCGTGATGGAGCGAAGCGACGGGAGCCCGGCCGAGTACATCTTCGACCAGCCGACGGTCACGCTCGGCGCGATGGACGACAACGACATCGTGGTCGACGACGACACGGTGAGTCGGTACCACTGCCGCATCTCGCAGGACGATGACGCCTGGGTCATCCAGGACCTCGGCTCGACCAACGGGACCTTCGTCAACCGCGTGCGCATCAAAGAGGCCTTCCTCAAGCCGGGCTGCCTGGTCACGGTCGGCAAGACCGACGTGCGCTTCCAGAGCCTGGACGAGCGGGTCGAGATCACGCCGGCCAACCGCGATCGGTTCGGGCGCATCGTCGGCACCAGCATCCGCATGCGCGAGATCTTCGGCATCCTCGAGAAGATCGCGCCCTCGGGGGTGACGGTCGTCATCGAGGGCGAGACGGGCACCGGCAAGGAGGTCGTGGCCCGCACGATCCATGAGGCCTCGCGTCGGATCGACAAGCCCTTCGTGGTCTTCGACTGCGGGGCCGTGCCCGAGAACCTCATCGAGTCCGAGCTCTTCGGGCACGAGAAGGGGTCCTTCACCGGCGCCATCATGGCGCGCCAGGGCCTGTTCGAGAATGCGCAGGGCGGGACCATCTTCCTGGACGAGCTCGGCGAGCTCTCCCTCGACCTGCAGCCCAAGCTGTTGCGGGCTCTCGAGCAGCGCGAGATCCGGCGCGTCGGCTCGAACAAGCCCATCAAGATCGACGTGCGGGTCATCGCGGCGACCAACCGCAACCTGGCCGAAGAGGTGAAGGCCGGCCGCTTCCGCGAGGACCTCTTCTATCGCCTCTCGGTCGTGCGCCTCATCCTGCCGCCGCTGCGCGAGCGCAAGGAAGACCTGCCACACCTGACCAAGCACATCCTCCTGCGCGCGCCCTTCAACAAGGACCAGGACGGGAACCCGCGCGTGAAGGGCGTCTCGCGCGAGGGGCTCGACGCGATGATGAGCTACGAGTGGCCCGGCAACGTGCGCGAGCTGGTCAACGTGGTCGAGCGCGCCTGCGCCTATGCCGAGGGCGAGTACGTCGGGTTGGAGGACATGCCCGAGCAGATCTCCGGCATCGGCATCGTCCGGCGACGCCCGAACCCCGAGGCTGCAACCGCGCGTGATCGCATCGAGAAGATCGCCGACAAGCCCTTCAAAGAGGCCAAGGAAGAGTGGCTGAGCTCGTTCGAGCGCGACTACATCTTCAACCTCTTGAAGAGGAACAGCTTCAACATCAGCCATGCGGCGCGCGAGGCCGACATCGATCGGAAGTACTTCCGCAAGCTGATGAAAAAGTACGGGATCGAGGGCGACGGGCCCGACGACTGAGGCGGTGGCGCGACGCGGGTCCGGGGCGCGGCGCTCGGCCGGTTCGCAGCTGCGAAATGCCTTGAAGCCCGGGCGCGTGAGCGGGATACCGGCGCGATGAAGGTCGTGTCAGAACGTCGTGCCGGTCGTGTGGGTTGCTCGGGGTCTCGGGCCAGCGCGTCTGCACCAGGCCGGGCTCGACCCGGGTTCGTGGGAACGGCGGTGCTCGCACTCGGCCTGGTCTCAGGGGGATGTGGGCAGCGTGAGGCCGCGTCTGAGGCCGTCGCTCCGGGTGTCTCGTCCGCGCCGGTCGTTTATGGCGTCGACGATCGCATCGAGTGGTACGAGGTCGCGGACGCGGGCCTGAAGTCGTCGCTCCGAGACGCAGTCGCGGTCATGGTCGACTGGAGCTACGTGTCGACCGACGAGGTCGGCCATGTGGTCCTGGACGGCGACCCTGCGCTCGGCGCGCTCGAGGGACTCTGCGCCGACCAGCGCTTTCGGAGCCAGCCCACCGCGGGCATGTGCTCGGGCACGCTCATCGCGGACGACCTGCTCCTCACCGCCGGTCACTGCGTGCCGTCGCTGGCGGACTGCGCGTCGTCGGCGTGGGTCTTCGACTATCTCTACGAGGCCGACGGGCAGCTCGCCGAGGTCGGCGACGACGACGTCTACGGCTGCGTCGACGTGATCGTGCGGCCCGATGTCGACGTCACGGGTGCCATCGACCTCGCCATCATCCAGCTGGACCGCCCCGTCACGGGCCGCGCCCCCGCGCCGGTCGCGACGCGTGGCTCGGTGGCGCGCGGAGAGCCGCTCATCATGGCCGGCTTCCCGAGCGGCATCCCGCTGAAGGTCGACCAGGGCGCGACCGTCGTGGCCCCTCGCTCGCAGACGGCCGACTACTTCGTGGCGAGCCTCGACAGCTTCCACGGCAACTCGGGCTCGATGGTGATGAACGGCGCGCACCGCATCGTCGGCGTGCTGGTCAACGGGGCCGACGACTACGTGAACGCGGGGTCCTGCAACGTCGTGTCGGTGCTCGCTCCCGACGCGGCCGAGGAAGAGGCGGTCTACGCGTTCCACGGGGTCGAGGCCCTGTGCCGGCGCGCCTACCCGAGCGCGACCCTGTGCGGGGACGCGGCCGAGCCGACCTGCGGCGATGGCTTCTGCACCCAGGGCGAGACGCGCGTCTCTTGCCCCGGCGACTGCCAGGGCCTCTTCGCGGTGCCCGAGGCGTGGAGCTGCAACCCCGGCTTCTATGGGCAGGGCGACGGCTGTGATTGCGACTGCGGCGCGCGCGACCCGGACTGCGACGCGGCCAACCAGGAGGTCTACAACTGCGCCCCCGGCAGCGCGTGCGAGCGCGACGGCAGCTGCGCGGTGCCGATCCCGGCGAGCTGGGCCTGCGACCCTTCGCGTTTCGGCGACGGGCAGCGCTGCGACTGCGCGTGCGGGGCGCCCGACCCGGACTGCTCGAACCCGCGCAACCAGACGAGCGGCTGCGCCCCAGGCGGCGCGTGCCAGGCCGATGGGACCTGCACCATCCCCATCCCCGAGGGCTGGTCGTGCCGCCGTCGATACTACGGGTCCGCCGACGGCTGCGACTGCAACTGCGGCGCCCCCGACCCCGACTGCGCCAACCCGGCCCAGGTCGTCAGCGGCTGCGCCCCGGGCAGCGCGTGCCTCGCGGACGGGACCTGCGAGAACCCCATCCCGAGCGGCTGGATCTGCCCGGTCACGCGCTACGGACGCGGCAACGAGTGCGACTGCAACTGCGGCGCCTACGATCCCGACTGCGCCGTGCGCGGGGCGCGCGTCCTGAACTGCGGCGCGGGTGGGGCCTGCGCGGCGGATGGGACCTGCGAGGAGGCGACCGCGGACCCGGGCCCCGAGGTCGTCGAGCCGGGGCCCGAGGTCGTGGAGGAGGTCCCGGACGTGGTCGAGGCGGACCCGGACACCGCCGAGCCGGCGGACACGGAAGCCGACACGGCGGCCGACACGAACGAGGTGAGCGAGGCCGACACGCACGAGGTGAGCGAGGCGGACACGCACGTCACGGAGCCCGACACGACCGACACGGCCGAGACCGAGAAGGTCCTGGCCCGCGGGGCGGGCGGCTGCGAGGCCGGCGGCGGCGGCGGGTGGGCGGCCGCCGGGGTCGTGCTGCTGCTGGGGCTCCAGCGACGGCGACGGGCTGGAGCCGATTCGCACGAGGCCTGACGGAGCCAGGCTGCCGGGGATTGGCGATTGGCGATTGACTCGCCGAACGAAGTGTCTAGGTTAGCGCCGCCTTTGGCACTCCCCTACTTCGAGTGCCAGACCCCACGTTCCGGCGGCGCCTTCGCAGTTTCGATGAGTGCCCCGGCTCGAGCCAGTAAACGGAGCACATCATGAAGATCCGACCCCTGCACGACCGCGTCATCGTCAAGCGCGTCGAGGAAGAGCAGGTCTCCCGCGGCGGCATCATCATCCCCGACACCGCCAAAGAGAAGCCGATCAAGGGCAAGGTCATCGCGGCCGGCCCGGGTCGCCGCCTCGACAGCGGCGAGGTTCGCGCTCTCACCGTGAAGGAAGGGGACATCGTCCTCTTCTCGAAGTACGGCGGCACGGACGTGAAGATCGACGGCGAGGACCACCTGATCCTGCGCGAGGACGACATCCTCGGCATCATCGGCTGATCGAGCTGCGTGCGGCCTGGCTCCGCCGGGCCCCCGGCGTCGATCGAGCTCGCAACACCCCACACACGAACACATCGAGGGAACGCATATGGCCAAGGACATCCTGTTTTCGGAAGCAGCCCGCGCGAAGATCCTCCGCGGCGTCAACATCCTCGCGGACGCGGTCAAGGAGACGATGGGCCCCAAGGGGCGCAACGTCATCATCGAGAAGAGCTTCGGCTCGCCGCTCGTGACCAAGGACGGCGTGACCGTCGCGAAGGAAGTCGAGCTCGAGGACAAGTTCGAGCACATGGGCGCGCAGATGGTAAAGGAGGTCGCTTCGAAGACCTCGGATGGCGCCGGTGACGGCACCACCACCGCGACCGTGCTGGCGCAGGCGATCTTCCGCGAGGGCGTGAAGATGGTCGCCGCCGGGCACAACCCGATGGATCTCAAGCGCGGCATCGAGGCGGCCGTGACGGCCGTGACGGCGCACCTCAAGACGCTGTCGAAGCCGACCGCGAACCACAAGGAGATCGCGCAGGTCGGGACCATCTCGGCCAACAACGACCCGACCATCGGCAACATCATCGCCGAGGCGATGGAGAAGGTCGGCAAGGAAGGGGTCATCACGGTCGAAGAGGCCAAGTCGATGGAGACCACCCTCGACGTGGTCGAGGGCATGCAGTTCGACCGCGGCTACCTCTCGCCCTACTTCGTGACCGACCAGGAAGGGATGATCGCGGACCTCGAGAATCCGTACATCCTCATCCACGAGAAGAAGATCGCCTCGATGAAGGAGCTCCTCCCGCTCCTCGAGAAGATCGTGAAGAGCCCGCGTCCGCTGCTGATCCTCGCCGAGGACATCGAGGGCGAGGCGCTCGCGACGTTGGTCGTCAACAAGCTCCGCGGCGCGCTGAACGTCTGTGCCGTCAAGGCCCCGGGCTTCGGTGATCGTCGCAAGGCGATGCTGCAGGACCTGGCGGTCCTCACCGGTGGCCAGGTCATCAGCGAGGACCTCGGCCTCAAGCTCGAGAACGTCGAGCTGGCCGACCTCGGCTCGGCCGAGAAGGTGTCGATCAACAAGGACAACACGACCATCGTCGGCGGCAAGGGCTCCGACCGCGACATCAAGGATCGCGTCGCCCAGATCCGCGTCCAGATCGAGGACACCACCTCGGACTACGACCGTGAGAAGCTCCAGGAGCGGCTCGCGAAGCTGGTCGGCGGCGTGGCGGTCATCCATGTCGGCGCGGCCACCGAGGTCGAGATGAAGGAGAAGAAGGCGCGCGTCGAGGACGCTCTCAACGCGACCCGCGCGGCCGTCGAAGAGGGTGTGGTCGTCGGTGGTGGCGTGGCGCTGCTCCGCTGCCAGAAGGCCCTGGAAGGCCTCACGGTCTCGGCCGAAGAGAAGTTCGGCGTGCAGATCATCCGTCGCGCGCTCGAGGAGCCGATCCGCCAGATCGCCGGCAACGCCGGGGTCGAGGGGTCGATCGTCGTGCAGAAGGTGCGCGACGCGAACGAGACCAACTTCGGCTACAACGCCGGCAGCGACAAGTACGAAGACCTGGTCGCGGCGGGCGTCATCGACCCGACCAAGGTCACGCGCACGGCGCTGCTGAACGCCGCGTCGGTCGCGAGCCTCATGCTCACGACCGAGGCGATGGTCGCCGAGAAGCCCAAGGCCGAGTCGTCCGCCCCCGCGGGTGGCGGCGGTGGCATGGGCGGTATGGGTGGCATGGGCGGCATGGGCGGCATGATGTGATGACGCTGGGATGAGCCGGGTCGGCACGCGCCGAGCTCGGACGTCCCGCGCATCGAGAAGGCCACTCCGGCGACGGGGTGGCCTTTTTCGTTTCGCGCTCGCGGAGCGGGCGTCCGTCGTGTCGCCTGAGGCTGCCGAGGGGCATCGCGCGTTGCGCGGGCGCCGGCCGAAGTGGGCTCGCGGGGCGCTCGCAGGCGGTGGCGGAGGGCCGCGAGGCGCTTGACAGTGAGGCGGTCGCGGTCTACTCGCAGAGGGCCTGTCGGAGTGACGGGGGCCATCTCGGCGCTCCCCTGCTTCGCTAACGTTACGGTCTCGGAGGCGGCTCGATGCGGTCGATTGATTCGGTGTTGAAGGCCTTCGGGGCGCGTGTGCTGGGCGGTATCGCGAGCGCGGGCATCGTGCTGGCGGCGGGTCAGGCGCATGCGGGTGAGCCCGACGAGCTCGACAAGCTCCTCGACGAAGAGGGCAAGTCTGGCAGCCTCGGTGGCTGGGCCGACAAGCTGGCCGAGCGGCCGCAGACCTTCCCGTACTTCGAGCACCACGGCTACTTCCGCTTCCGCGCGGACTTCTTCCACAACGGCCACCTCGGCACGGTGATCCCCGGCGACGCGAAGTCCGGGACCTCCGGCATCCCGGCGCCTCTCACCGAGAACGCCATCAACAACGAGGACTCGGACGTGTCGGCGCAGGTCGGCACCGAGAACGCCAAGGTCATCTCGTCGGCGAACATCCGCCTGCGCTACAGCCCGACCCTGCACATCAGCGAGTCGCTGCGCGTCAAGACGACCCTCGACATCTTCGACAACCTCGTCCTCGGCTCGACCCCGGACTTCGCTGGCAACCTCGGTCGCCCCGACGTGCCGTTGGTCGCCTTCGCGCAGTCCGCGGCGACGCCGTCGGACGGCAGCAACGGCTTCCGCGACTCGATCCGCGTGAAAGAGGCCTACGGCGAGTTCCAGCCGGCCTTCCTCGTGCGCGTCGGACGCCAGTCGTCGAACTGGGGCCTCGGCATCCTGGCCAACGGCGGCACGCGCCAGGGCGAGGTCGACGTCGACGCGGACTACGGCGACTACACCGACCGCGCGCTGCTCCTCTTCAAGCTCTACGGGATCTACATCGCGGGCGCCTGGGACTACATGTACTCGGGCGCGACGACCGACGACCCGAACCAGCCCTTCGGGCAGGCCAAGGACCTCGGCTCGGCCGACGACGTCAACCAGTACGTGCTCTCGATCTTCCAGCGCCCGCTCTCCGACAAAGAGAAGGCGCAGCGCCGCGTCGACACCTACGAGCGCTTCAAGCCGAGCTTCGACTGGGGCGTCTACACCGTCTTCCGCCAGCAGGACTTCGACCTCGACTCGGTCGCGTACAAGACCTGGCGTGAGCAGGGCGGCGCCAAGAACTACAGCGACCTCGGGCTGGTGACGCGCGGGGCCTGGGCCCTCATCCCCGACCTGTGGCTGCGCTACGAGCAGCGCTTCGACTTCTTCTCGGGCCTGCGGGTCGAGCTCGAGGTGGCCTCCATCTTCGGCGGCATCGACAACGTCAACAACGAGCTCGGCGGCGCGGAGTCGGCGCGCGACATCCAGCAGATCGGCGCCGCACTGGAGATCCAGTACGATCTCAACCAGCTCTCGACCGGCCTCGACGCGGGCTTCGCGACCGGTGACTCGGCCGAGGGCTTCGGCGTCCTCGACCGCAACACGCTGTCCGAGCAGAGCGGCGCCCCGAACAAGAAGGTCACGGCCTTCAAGTTCGACCGCGACTACCGCCTGGACCTCCTGCTCTTCCGCGAGGTCATCGGGACCGTGACCAACGCGGTCTACATCAAGCCGTGGGTCTCCTACGACTTCTTCGACTCGCCCGAGGACGTGCTCGGCGTGCGTCTCGACCTGCTCTATGCGCAGGCGCTGGTCCCGGCCGCGACCCCGGGCAACGAGGCCTTCCTCGGCTTCGAGACCGATCTGCGCCTCTACTTCCACAACAAGGCGGGCTTCATGCTCGACGTGGAAGCGGGCCTCCTCATCCCGGGTGGCGCGCTGAACTACCGCCCGGTCGACAACACGAACAACCGCGACGCCTCGCTGGCGTTCACGCTGCAGGGTCGGCTCACCGCCAAGTTCTGATAGACCCTATCACAACTTCCCTGCCGCCCTGGCGAACAGACAAAGGCCGACCGGAAACCTGGTGCCGCGCACGTAGGCCTGGAGGTGAGTCATGTCCGGCAAAGCTTGGGGTGGTCGCTTCAGTGAGGGAACGGCGAAGATAGTCGAGGCGATGAACGCCTCGGTGGGGTTCGACCAGGCGCTGGCCTTCGAGGACATCGCGGGCTCCATCGCGCACAGCCGCATGCTGGCCAAGGTCGGCATCCTGAGCGGCGACGAGCAACGCGCCATCGAGGACGGACTGGTCGCGATCGCCGGTGAGATCCGCGAGGGGCGCTTCGCCTGGAGCGTGTCGCGCGAAGACGTGCACATGAACGTCGAGGGGGCGCTGGCCGACCGTATCGGGCGTGCGGCCGGGCGGCTGCACACCGGGCGCAGCCGCAACGACCAGGTCGCGCTCGACCTGAGGCTGTGGCTGCGGCGCGAGCTCAGCGCGCTCGGCGAAGGACTCGCGGCCACGGTGAGGAAGCTGCTTGCGCTGGCGACCGAGCACGCAGCGCTGCCGATGCCGGGGTACACGCACCTCCAGCGCGCGCAGCCCATCACCTTCGGGCACCACCTCTCGGCCTGGGCGGCGATGCTGTCCCGCGACCTCGATCGGCTGCTGGATGCGCGCCGCCGCCTCTCGATTTCGCCTTTGGGTTCGGGAGCTTTGGCAGGCACGCCGCTGCCCGTCGATCGGCACGCGCTGGCGGCCGAGCTCGAGCTGGCGGGCATCACCGTCAACAGCCTCGACGGCGTGGCCGATCGCGACGGGGCCCTGGAGACCCTGGGGACCCTCTCCATCCTGATGGTGCATGTGTCGCGCATGGCCGAGGAGCTCGTGCTCTGGACCTCGCAGGAGTTCGGCTTCGTCGAGCTCTCCGACGCGTTCTGCACCGGCAGCTCGCTCATGCCGCAGAAGAAGAACCCCGACATCCCCGAGCTCTTGCGTGGCAAGGCGGGTCGGGTCTTCGGCGCGCAGGTGGCGCTGCTGACGCTCATGAAGGGGCTCCCGCTGGCCTACAACAAGGACATGCAGGAAGACAAGGAGCCGCTCTTCGACGCGATGGGGACCGCGCGGCAGTGCGTGGCGATCCTGCCCGATCTCCTGAGCGCGATGACGGTGCGGCCCGACAAGATGACCGCCGCGCTGAAGGACGGCTTCCTGCTCGCGACCGATCTCGCCGACTGGCTCGTCGAGAAGGGCGTCCCCTTCCGCGAAGCCCACCACATCGTCGGCGCCGTGGTCGGCCATTGCGTGCTGCACGGCAAGCGCCTGGAGGACCTCTCGCTCGAGGCGTATCGCGAGCTGTCCGAGCACTTCGACGAGACGGTGTTCACCGCGCTGGACGTCGCGCGTTCGTTGGGGCGGCGCAGCCTGCCGGGTGGTCCTGCCCCGGAGGCCGTGCGCCAGGGGATCGCGCGTCTCGCGAGCGAGCTCGCGGAGCTCGAGGCGCGGCTCGCGGCGGGCGGTCCGTCGGCGCTGGAGCGCGCGCTGACCCGCGGCGAGTCACTGCCCCCGGCGAAGGCCACGCGGAGCGAAGCGCTCGCGACCGGCGCGAAGGTCGGGTCGTGAATCACTTCGAGCGTCGCGACCTCGTCACCGGCGAGGCCGGCCACGGCTCGCTCTACTGCGAGGGGGTCCCGCTCGAGCGCATCGCGCGCGAGGTCGGCACGCCGACCTATGTCTACTCGAAGGCCACCGTGACCCGGCACGTGCGGGTGTGGCTGGATGCGTGGGGCGGGCTCGATCACCAGATGTGCTTCGCCGTGAAGGCGTGCTCGAACCTGGCGATCCTGGCCCTCATGGCGAAGGCCGGGGCGGGCTTCGACATCGTCAGCGAGGGCGAGCTCGCGCGGGTCCTCAGAGCCGGGGGACGCGCCGACAAGGTCGTCTTCTCCGGGGTCGGCAAGACGCGCCACGAGCTGCTGGCGGCGCTCGAGGCCGGCGTCGGGTGCATCAACGTCGAGAGCGCCGACGAGCTCGTGATGGTCGACGAGGTCGCGCGCACGTCGGGGCGGCGGGCGCCGGTGTCCCTGCGCGTGAACCCGGACGTGGACGCCAAGACCCACCCGTACATCGCGACCGGGCTCATGCGCAGCAAGTTCGGGATCGCGTGGGCCGAGGCACCGTCCCTCTACGAGGCCGCGCGCGCGCTGGCGAACGTCGATGTCATCGGCGTCGACTGCCACATCGGGAGCCAGCTCGAGAGCGAGAAGCCGTTCGTCGAGGCGCTCGATCGCGTGCTCGACCTGGTCGCCGACCTGGCCGCGCGCGGCTTCGGGATCCGGCACATCGACATCGGCGGCGGGCTGGGGATCACCTATCGCGACGAGACCCCGCCGTCCCCGGTCGAGTACGTGAACGCGGTGCGGGCCCGACTCGAGGCGCGCGGCATGGAGCACCTGCGGGTGCTGACCGAGCCGGGTCGGGTCATCGTGGGCAATGCCGGGTGCCTGCTGTCGCGCGTGGTCCTCACCAAGCACAACGGTCCGACCCGCTTCGTGGTGCTGGACGCGGGCATGAACGACCTCATCCGGCCGGCCTTGTATCAGGCCTGGCACGCGATCGAGCCGGTGGCCGCGCCGCGCGACGAGGTCGAGCTGGTCGACGTGGTCGGGCCCGTCTGCGAGAGCGGAGACGCCTTCGCCAAGGACCGGAGCCTGCCGCGCCTCGTCGCCGAGGACCTCGTCATCCTGCGGTCGGCGGGCGCCTACGGCATGGTCATGGCGTCGAACTACAACAGCCGCCCGCGGCCGGCCGAGGTGCTGGTCGACGGAGACCGGTTCCACATCGTGAGGGCGCGCGAGACCCTGGACGATCTCGTCCGTGGCGAGGTCATCCCCGAGGTGTAATCTCGGGAACAATTCTGGCCTGAGCGTGTCTGGTGCCGAGTCGACGTCGTCACCGAGGAGCCACCCATGCAGATCCCTCCCCTCTTCCGTCCTGTCGTGCTCTTGACCGCGCTGCTCGCGACCCTTGCGGGGGCCACGGCCCACGCGGGCAACGCCGGGGACCTGGGGATCCAGCTCCGCACGGTGGTGCAGGGCGCCGACCAGCCGGCGATCATCGTCAACAACACGCGCGACGTGAAGAAGCTCGAGATCATCGTGACCGACCCGAGCGGCAAGCGTCAGGTCTTGAAGGCGGGCGGGCTCGGGGCCGGCAGTAAGAAGACCCTGAGCTTCAGGCACCCCGGCGGGACCCTTGCCTATAAGTCCGTGATGGACGTGACCTGGGGCGACGGCGAGCAGGACAAGTTCACCCTCGACTTCGAGGCGACGCGCGTCGGCAAGCTGGTGATGGACATCAAGAGCGAGGACGTCGACCTCGACGCGCGCAAGCTCAAGGTGCGGGTCACGAACCCCGCCGCGTCCATCGAGCTCACCATCCTCGGCGAGTCGGGCCAGGAGATCGCGGTCAGCCGGGAGCTCTTCGACCCGCCCGCGGCTCCCGGCACCAACCTCGAGCTGGCCTGGGAGGAACCGAGCGAGAAGATCCTGACCATGACGCTGAAGGTCTACGACATCGCGGGCTTCTGGGTCGGGATGAAGATCACCCCGTTCTCGATCGAGATCCCGCACGACGAGCTGGTCTTCGACAGTGGCGCGTCGGCGGTGCGGGCCGATCAGAGCCCGAAGCTCGAGGCGACCTGGGGACACGTGCAGGAGGCGCTCCTGAAGCACGGCACCCTCTTGCAGCTGAAGCTCTTCATCGCGGGCTACACCGACACGGTCGGCGACAAGGCATCCAACCGGGCCCTGTCGCACGCGCGCGCGGCCAGCATCGCGGCGTGGTTCAGGAAGCGCGGACTCAAGATCCCGATCTACTACGCAGGCTTCGGCGAGGACGTCCTCGCGGTGCAGACCCCCGACGAGACCGAGGAGCAGAAGAACCGGCGCGCCATCTACATCCTGTCGAGCCACACGCCGAGCGGGCCCGAGGTGCCGCGTAACGAGTGGAGACCCTTGTAGAAACCAGGTCGCGCTGAATCAGCGGCGGGGCGCGGGCGTAGCTGCTACATTCGCTCGAGGCCTCGCGGAGCGAGGCTGCCGGCGAGTGCAATTCAGGGCTCGGGACGTGAGCCCACCATGGACCCAGGGGTTCGAGCCATGTCGATGTCGCGCGCCTTCCTCTCGCTGCTGGCCCTCTCCGCCACGCCGCTCGCGAGCTGTGACCAGTTCCTCAACCAACTGCCCGGGGCCAACGCCGAGCTCGCCCCCGAGGTGCGGGTCGGCACGCTGCAGCTGCGCCATGGGCCGAGCCTCGGGCAGCTCGCGGCCTACTACTGCCCCAAGGTGATCGACGACCCCATCGTGCGCGTCGGCTGCGCGGTGGCGCTCGGCGTGCCGCCGCCCAAGACCTCGATGGCCTTCGAGTTCGGCATCACCCTGAACATCCACAACCCCAACGACATCCCGGTGCCGACGGCTGACGTCCTGGTCGCGTTGTCTCTCTTCGAGGGCGCACAGTCCGAGGCGCTGGGCGCCATCTGCGTGTCGCTGTGCGGGACCGACAACCCCGAGTGCGACGGCACGCCGCGCCCCGGGGCCTGCCAGGTCCGGCAAGACGACATCCTCACCATCGACGACTTCGTCGCGGCGATCCCTGGCCTCATCGCGGACATCGCCAGCGGACGCGCCGAGGAAGAGCTCAAGAAGTCGACCATCCTGGCGGGCGGCGACATCTCGCTCGACCTCGCCTTCGTGCTCGGCATCGACCAGGCGCTCAGCGTCTTCCAGAAGACCGCGCTGGCCTACGTGGAAGACGAGCTCGCGGGACGTCAAGGGTCCTTGTCTGTGCCGGTCTCGGTCTCGGGGACGGTGTTCTTCGACCTGCCGGTGCTGGGGCGTCTCGGGGTCGGCTACGGGCCGTTCGGGACGACCTGGAACGTCCTCTGAGCGCGCGCTCGGAAACCACTCGGAGAGGGGTGCGCTCGGGGCCGAGGTGAATTAGGCTCCGCCCGTGTCGCACCGCACACTGGCCGTCACCACCTTGCTCTCATGCGCGCTCGTCGCTCCAGGCGTGTCTGCGAGCCCGGTCGATCTCTTCGGCTTCGGCGCGCGCGGGC
>JAEUKJ010000173.1 GCA_016792665.1 Deltaproteobacteria bacterium
CGGCGCCGACGAGCTGGCAGGCCGCGGGTGCGGGGCCGCTCGAGGTGTCGGAGCCGCAGGCGAAGAGCAGGAGGGAGGCGACGAGGGTCGTGCGCATGGCGAGGCTCCGGCGGAGGGGAACGCGCCCGACGGGGGCGGCACGCGTCTTACGAATGAACCGTCACTCAGGTCTGGGCGCGAAGCGCAGCGGGGCCTCGAAGGCGCGGATCACCTCGCCGAGCTCGGCGCGGAAGGCCGGATAGTCGGCGGGCGCCACCCGTCCTGGCGTGAGTCTCACCGCGCGGCTCAAGGTGATGCTGGCGCCCTTGATCGACGCCTCCTGAGAGAGGCCGCGCAGGTTGACCGCGGCGGGCGCGGCGGTCGGCGTGAAGCCGCTCGGCGCGCGGATCTCGAGGGTCACCGCCTCGACGTGCGGCAAGATGCGCAGCGGGGTCCGGCGCGCGGGCGCACCGACCAGGTTCGCGAGCTCGGCAACGCCGGCGAGGTCGGAGGCGAGCAGCGGCTTCATCGGCTTCTGGATCACCAGGGCGCCGTCGTCCATCTGGGCCCAGCCCGGGATCTCGAGGTCGAGGCTCCAGCGCATGGGACGCTCGGCCCCGGCCAGGTCGAAGAAGGCGTAGCGGGTGAGGCGCGCGCCAGGGACGAGGGAGCCGACCCACTGCTCGAGGAAGACGCGTTGGCGCTCTTCGTCCTGGGCGAGGTAGGCCTGGCGCAACGGTGAGGCCTGGGCGCCGCGCGCTTCGAGCTGGAGGGTGCCGCGCGCATCGCCGTTCTTGTCGAGGGCGAGGACCGCGCGGATGACGAAGGTCGGCGGCGGGGTGAGGCGCGGCAGCTCGCGGAAGAGGCCGGCCCCGGTGGCGCGCGGCGCGAGGCAGGCGGCGCCCCAGAGCTCGGGCGGGAGGTCGCCCGAGGGGTTGTAGGGGCGCGATGGGTCGAGGTGCAAGACGGCCTTGCCGGGGCGCGTGACGACGAGGACCGGGTAGAAGAAGCGGTTGGCGTTGGGGGTCGGGCGGGCGCGATCTTCCGACGGGCCGTCGCGCTCGGGTGCGCAGAGGAGGAGCTCGGTGGCGATGTCCGCGGCGCCGGTCCCGCTGCTGGAGCCGGGCTGACCGTGCGCGCCGATTATCTGGAGGAGGGCGTCCAACACCATGGCGCGGTTGCCCTTCTTGGCGGCGATGGCGGCCTCGGCAGCGGTCTCGAAGGCGTTGAGCTGCTCTTGATCGGCGATCTCGGTCTTGACCCACTCGAAGGCGGCGAGCACCGGATCCGGCAGGGCGGCGAGCGCCCGCGCGCGCTCGGTGAGGCGCGGGCCAGGACGCTCGAGGTGGACGAGACGCGCGGCGTAGGCACGCGCGATGCGGCGCCACGCGGCCACATGAGCGTCGACCGAGGCGTCGCCCGGGCCTGCGGCGCGCGTCAGACGGAGGTCGGCGAAGGGAAAGAACGACCGGGCCGAGACCGCCATCGGCTCGCGCGGGATGGCCGGTCGCGGGCCGAGCTTCCAAGCGAGCCGCGTGCCGCCGTCGGCGACCGCGCTGCGGGTCGGGGTCGGAGCGCCGCCGAACGAGGTGACCTCCAGGTCGAGCCCGGCCGGCACCTCGAAGCTCGCCTCGAGCTCGAAGATCGGGGCCCCCCAGCTCGAGAAGCTGACCCCGGTGAGGTAGCCGCCCTCGCTCGGCAGGGCGCGGCTGCGCGTGACCCAGCCGGTCTCGACGGCGTCGCCGGGGTTGAGCTCGGGGAAGCTCAGCTCGGCCTTGCCTTCGGTGCGCTCGGGCTCGAGTACGCGCCCGTCGGCTTTGAGCGTCCGCACCACGAGGAGGCGCGCCCCCTCGGGCGGGCGCACGTCACCCAGGGCGTCGGCCCCTTGCTTGGTCTGGACGAGGCGGATGCGGTGGGCGAGCTCGAGGGTCGAGCCATCGGGCCGGACCAGCGTGCGCGTGCGCTCCAGGACCTGGACGACCGGGACGACCGGCTGCGAGGCCAGGGCCTGTCCCTCGGGGGTCTTGGCGAAGGCCTGCCAGCGTGCGAGCACGGCGCGGCCGTCCTCGAGCACGTCGAAGGGCTCGGGGCGATCGGCCAGGTGGTCGGTCAAGCTCTCCAGCGGCGCGAAGTCCGGGTGCCAGCGCAGGGCGTCGTCGATGGCCTGGCGCGCGTCCGCGATGCGCCCAGCCTGGAGCGCGATGCGCGCCTTCTCGCCCAGCGCCCAGCCATCATTGGGGCGCTGGACCAGAAAGGCCTCGACCAGCACCATCGCATCGTCGAGGCGGCCCTCGGCGCGGAGCCCGGCGACCGCGGTGCGCAGGACCGCGTGGCGTTGCGGCTCCGATCCGAAGAGGGCGAGCTCGCGCTCGATCGGCGGGGCGCCGCGGTCGGCCTCGAGCTCGTAGAGGCGCTCGGTGCCGATGCCGGGATAGCGCGCCTCGAGCTCGCGCGCGGCCTCGAGGGCCTGGGACGAACGACCGAAGGCGCGCAGCGTGTCGATGAGCTCCTGCATGATGCGCGGGCTCGCCGCGGCGCGCGGCCGCAGCGTGCCGATGAGTGCCAGGGCCTCCGCTTCCCAGCCGCGATCGCGCAAGAGATCCAAGAGGTCCAGCGCGGTGCGTGGGTCGGCGACGCCCGGCTGCAAGAGCTCCATCGCGCGATCCAGGCGCTCGTCCTCGCGCTCGATCCGGGCCAGCCCGCGGCGCGCACCCTGGTGCATCGGGTCGCGCGCGAGGATGGCCTCGTAGCTCTTGCGCGCGAGCTGGCGACGCTCGGCCTGGGGAGTCGTCGTGTCGCCCAGCGCGAGGCGGGCCGAGAGGAGATCGAGCGAGGTCAGAGGCCCACCGCCCGATGAGCGACGCTCGGGCCCAGAGACCCATTGGCGCTCGAGCGCCAAGACGCGCGAGCGCGCCCCATCCGGGTCCCAGCGGGGCCGCGAGAGGCGACCCTCGAGGTCGATGAGCCCGAGCACCGCGGCGCGTCCGTCACCGACCTTCGCGTTGTCGAGCGGCGCCGTGGCGAGGCTCGCGCGCGCCACCGTGAGCGGCGTCAGCTGCAGGCGGAAGAAGCCCTTCCCATCCGGCGTCGCGAGCTTCACCGTGATGCGGCGCGGGCCGGCCGCAAGTTGCAGCGGTACCTCGACGAGCCACGGCTGCGAAGGGTCGACGCGGCTCGCGACCGGGCTCGACTCGGGCCCACCATCGACGAAGACGGCGGCGAGGCGGTTGGTCTCGAGGCGCAAGACGACCGCGCGTTCGGGGTCTGCGGCCCCGCCCACGGTCGCCTGGGCAAAGCCCACGCCGCCGCTGGCGGGCACGTCGAAGAAGGTGACCTCGCCGTCGCTGAAGGTCTGGTGCGTGGTCGGGACGGCGATGAGGCCCCAGCTCGCGTCGGTCGACTCGGTGGCCGCCAGCGGGCGCGTCTCGGGGCCGAGCGCGTCGACGAAGTCCAGGGCCCACGCGTCGCCCCACGGGGCCGAGAGGCGCCAGTCCTGGATGAAGCCCGCGCGACCGGCGGCGGCGGCGGACGCGGTGAGCCCCGACCCGAGCCGCTTGGCGGTGATGAGCTCGCGCAGCGCCTGGGCACGCGCGGGTTCCCACACGTCGGCCAGGGTCCCGCCCAGGGCCTCGATGCGGCCGACCAGGCGTTCGAGCGCGGCAGCCACCTCGGGCGAGGCGGCCGGCTCGCCGTCCAAGCGTGCCCACGCGCGTTGGGCTTGAGCGATGAGTCGCACGGCGCGCGTGGCGCGGGCCGCGTCGGCCGGGTCGTCGCGACCGTCGAGGAGGTGGTCGAGGCTCGCGGGCAGCCAGGGAATCGGGCGCTCGACCGCGCCGAGCGCGTCGGACGCGGCGATGAGCGCGAACATGGCGCGCTCGGACTCCTCGGACCCGGGCTGCGCGGCGTGGAGGACCTCCTCCGCGAGCTCCGCGGCGCGCGCGGCGTCGCCCTCGACGACCAGTGTGAGCTCGGCCCTCGCGGCCGACAGGGGTCGCTGCTGGGCCGCTTCCAGGGCGCTGCGCCAGGTCGGCCCCGCGCAGGCGGAGAGCACCACGGCCGCCAGCGCGCCGGCAGCCAAGGCACGTCGCGGTGTCGTCTTCACGGTGGTGCGACTCACCGTGCGATCTCGTGCGCCATGCGGTCGCGCGGCGAGCGGAAGTAGAAGCTCGGCGAGTAGCTGCGGAAGTTGGTGACGCGGCTCGTGTACACGCACGCGTAGTCCTCGACCTGGGCCCCGAAGGCGGAGAGCTCGGCGCGGTCCCTGAAGATCTGCCCCCAGGCCGGGTTGAAGTCGTTGGCGATGGTCGTCTCGAGCGCCTGCGCTCGCACGTTCAGCTCCTTCAGCTGCGCGTTGAGCTCGACGTTGCGGATCTTGTCGAGGGCCAGCGCGTTGCGGTCGAGCTCGAGCTGGAAGGCCATCTCTTCCAAGCGCTCGAGCTCACGGATCTCCGTCGCCATCTTGATGGTCAGCTCGAGCTCGCGCTCCATCTCGGGGATGACCATCGCGGTGCGCCACGAGGTCGAGCGCTTGGACCGGAGGATGTCGCCGTAGATGTGGTCGCCGACGTACAGCACGTCGTCGCCGATGAGGCCTGCGAGCCGCGAGAGCTCCTGGAAGTTGCCGCCGGTGTAGAGCACGCCGCGACGCAGGGCCGTCACGGGCTCGTGCCCGATGGTGCCGTCTTCCTTGACCTCGCGGAAGGGCTCCTCGGACGCGAAGAACATCGGCTTGCGCGCCGACGTGATCGCCAGGTCGAAGTAGTCGTTCCAGGTCGGATAGGCGTGATGTTCCCCGTGCAGGAGGTGCCGCATCACCGCCTCGGTGTAGTGCGGCTCCGAGTTGGTGAGCAGGAACAGCCGCTTCCCGGACGAGCGAAACCGGTGCAGCGTCTCGGCGAGGTTCGGGTCGCGCTGGATGTAGCGCGGCACGTCGGCCAAGATGCGCGCCTTCAGCGTCCCGTCGCGGTGCAGTTCGTCCATGGCCTCGCGCAGCTCGCGCCACAGGCGCTCGTAGCTCACGTGGCGGCCGTCGGTGTGGATCTGGGCGACGTGTGGGGCCGACCCGTCTGCGTGCGCGATGACGTGCATGCCGTCGCCGGCACCATTCGCATGCGGCGCGTGGGCCCGCGGCTCGCCGCCGTGCTCGAGGAGGTCGACGAGCTGACAGTAGAGGCTGATCTCGGGCAGCGAGAAGATGGTGTCGACCATGACGATCGACGGGTCCGCCGGCGACAGCTTCCGGTTGGTGTAGATGCGCTTCCTCGACTCGCGGTCCAGCGGCCCGGCCCCGTGCCACACGCGCCCGACGAAGCGGTGCGAGTCCATCTTGAAGACGTTGCCGTGCGCCGTGTCGACCGCCAGCCCGCGAATGGCGAAGCCCGGCTGGTACTTCACCCCGAGCACCGCCGCCGGATAGCCGTAGCGCTCGGCCAGACGCTCGAGCACCATCTCGGCCTGGAGGTGCTCCATCGTCTCTTCGTAGATGGCCAGCGTGTAGTCCATGTCGAAGCCGACATGGCGGATGCGATCCAGGCGCAGGTTGCGATTGCAGAAGATGCGCCGCGGATACGGCACGCGCGATTCAGGTGCGACGAGGGCCATGGTCGAAGGCGGTAACATGCACTTCCATCCGCGGCAAACGATTCGCCCGGCGCCTCAAGCCGTCGTCGTGGCCAGGGCCGCTTCGACCGCGGCCAATAGCGTCGCCCCATCGAGCGGCTTCTTCAGGATCGCGAAGGCCCCCACGAGGGCGCTGCTCGGGTCGCGATGGCCCGAGACGATGATGACCGGCACCGTGGGCCAGCGCTCGACGACGACCGCGAGCACCTCGTCGCCCGACATGCCGGGCATCGACAGGTCCAGCAGCATCAGCCGCGGCTTGGGGGCCTCGGACTCGAGGTAGCGAATGGCCTCGGCGCCGGACGCCGCCTCGACCGCCTCGAGCCCGGCCACCTGGAGCTGCCGCCTCAGCGCGGTCCTCACGAGGTCCTGGTCGTCGACGACCATCACCAGCCCGCGCATCGTCCGCGCCTGCACCTG
>JAEUKJ010000179.1 GCA_016792665.1 Deltaproteobacteria bacterium
CCGCAGAGCGAGTGGGGGCTCGTGTCGATCGTGCACGAAGGGAGCACCGAGGAGATCGATCTCGGCGCCGTCGGAGGTCCCTTCACGGGGCCGTCGTGGCGCCTCCTGACCGGCACGTATCGGGTGCGCTACGAGCGCAGCAGCACGTACACCTGGCGCGAGGGCATCCTCGCCCCGGAGAACAAGGCGGCCGCGATCGGGTGCTTCGAGCTCGTCGGGCCGTGAGCCCGAGCCAAGGGGCTCGAGCCAATACTTCGATGGTCATCGAAGGATGATTCGATGGCCATCGAAGGATGCAGCGACGACTCTCTCAAGCGACGCCGCAGATCGCCCTTTTTCAGCTGAGCAGCGAGCTCAAAAAGGGTCAGATGCAAGGAGCTCGAGAGACAAGGAGCGAGGCGGGCTCGGGGCCCACGGGACCTGCGGCCCCGCACCCCGCGTCGAGCTCTCCAAGCGACGCCGCAGATCGCCCTTTTTCAGCTCGCTGCAGTGCGGCGTGAGGCGACGAGGATGAGGCGCGGCGACCCCAGACCATAGTCCGAGCCGTCGGTGTCGTCGGCCAGGGCCTCGACGTCGAAGCCGGCCTGGTCGACGAGGTCCAGGAGCTCGCGCGTGGTGAGGCACCAGTGCGCGTAGCGGCGGGTGGTCGTGGCCCCGGTCGCATCGGTGAAGGCGTAGGTGCCGACGACGCGGCTCGCCTCGATGTCGTAGTCGTTGTCGATGGTGACGCGCACGCCGCCGGCGGCGAGGTCGATCTGCTCTTCGAAGTGCGAGAGGAAGCTCTCGGCGACCATCGCGTCATCGAGGACGATGCGGCCCCCGGGGACGACGAGGCGCGCGAGGTCGTCCAGGAAGACGGCGAGCTCGTCCGGGGGGAAGTAGGCGAGCGTGTTGCCGAAGCAGTAGGCGCCGTCGAAGGGGGCCGTGGGCTGGAAGGACTCGAGGTCGCGGAGGTCGTGGGTGACCGTCGTGACCGGGAGCTTGCCGGGCTTGGCGGCGGCGGCGAGGTGGCCGAGCTCGGCGGCCGAGAGGTCGACGGCCGTGACGTGGAAGCCGCGGCGCGCGAGGCCGAGGGCGTGACGGCCGGCGCCCGAGCCGAGGTCGAGGAGGCGCTTGGGGGTCTTGTCGGCGTGGATCGCCGAGGGGCCGAAGGCGTCGGCCAGGTAGGCGACCTCCTCCTGGGTCATCTCGGGCGGGACGAGGTGGCGCCAGAGCTCGTGGACGGGCCCCTCGAAGAAGGCGGTCGCGTCGTCGAGGGGGAGGTCTTCGAGCTCGAGGTCGTCGTGGGACGTCGTGGGCGTGTTGGACATGGGGCGCGGGGTAGCGCGAGGGCGGGTCCGCCGCAACGACAATCGGGACCCGGGGGTGTCGCGGCGAGCGCGCGGCCTGGGTGGCAGGCCTTGGCCGTGGGCCCATCGGAGCTGCGCGTTTCGAGGGGTGAACAGGTGTTCAGATTGTCATTGCCTTTCTCGGAACGGCGCGTAGGATGCGGCGTTCGCATGGGGTAGGCGGCATGATTCGAATCCACGGGGCGCGTCAGAACAACCTCCAGAACGTCGACGTGGCGATCCCGCGCGGCAAGCTCACGGTCGTGACCGGCGTGTCCGGCTCGGGCAAGAGCTCGCTCGCCTTCGACACGTTGTATGCCGAGGGGCAGCGCAGATACGTCGAGAGCTTCTCGACCTATGCGCGGCAGTTCCTCGAGCGGATGGATCGGCCGGACGTCGATCGGATCGACGGGCTCTTGCCGGCGGTCGCGCTCGAGCAGAAGAACACCATTCGATCGTCGCGCTCGACGCTCGGGACGCTCACCGAGCTGACCGACTACTTGAAGGTCCTGTTCGCGCGCACGGCCGAGCTGTTCTGCCCCACGTGCGGCGAGCGGGTCGTGCCCGATCACCCCAGCGTCGCGGCCGACCGCGCCATCGAGGCCCATGCCGGCAAGCGCGCGCTGGTGACTTTTCCGTTCGCGGCCGGGCGCGGCAAGGACGCCGAGCTGGCGACCCGCTTCCTCGTGCAGCAGGGCTATCGGCGCGTGCTCCGGAAGGGCAAGGTGGTCGAGCTCGACGACACGGCGCCCGCATTGACCGGCACCGAAGAGGTCGTGGTCGATCGCCTGGTGGTGAGCCAGGACGAGAAGGCGCGCCTGGTCGAGTCGATCGAGACGGCCTATCGGCTCGCCGACGGCGTGGCCCACCTGTATGTCGACCAGGGCGAGGCGGGGTTCTCGAAGGCGATCCTGAACCGCGATCGCAAGCACTGCGGGCAGACCTTCGATGCGCCGAGCGAGGGGCTGTTCTCGTTCTCGAGCCCGATCGGTGCGTGCGAGGCGTGCAAGGGCTTCGGGCGCGTGCTCGACATCGACATGAACCGCGTGGTGCCGGACGTGCGGCGCTCGCTCGGGGTCGGGGCCGTCGAGCCGTGGTGGACGGCGGGGCGCGCGGCCGAGCGGCGGGCCCTGGAAGAGGCGTGCAAGGCGGCCGGCGTGTCGCTCAATGTCCCGTGGGAGCGGCTGTCTGACGAAGACCGCACCTTCGTGCTGGAGGGCACGGGCAAGAAAGCGAAGGGCTGGAAGGGCGTGCGCGGGTGGTTCAAGGCCCTCGAGCAGAAGACCTACAAGATGCACGTGCGCATCTTCCTCGCGCACTATCGGGCCTATGTGCCGTGCATGACGTGCGGCGGGTCGCGGCTGAAGCCCAGCGTGCGGTGGTGGAAGCTCAACGGGCGGACCCTGCCCGAGGTGCTGGGCTTGACGGTGAGCGAGGCGTGGGGCTGGGTGACGACGCTGCCGGACTCGGCGCGGTCGCGGGCCCTGGCGCCGGTCTCGACGCAGCTGGCCGATCGTCTCGGGTACCTCGAGCGCGTCGGGCTCGGGTACCTGAACCTCGATCGTCAGGCGCGGACCCTGTCGGGTGGCGAGGTGCAGCGCGCGAACCTGACGACGACGCTCGGCAGTGGGCTGGTCAATACGCTGTTCGTGCTGGACGAGCCGACGGTCGGGCTGCACGCGGCCGACTCGGAGCGGCTGGCCGATGTGTTGAGCGAGCTCGTGCGGCGCGACAACACGGTGGTCCTGGTCGAGCACGATCCCGATGTCCTGCGGGTCGCCGACCATGTGATCGAGATGGGGCCGGGGCCAGGCAAGGATGGCGGCAAGGTCGTCTACGAGGGGACGCCGCAGGCGTTTCGTGGGGTCGTCGGGTCGCCCACGCTGGAGGCCCTGGACGCGCTCGCCAAGCCGCGCAAGGCCGCGACCAAGGCGCGACGGCTGGAGGTGGACGCGGCGTTGGTCATCAAGAATGCGCGGGCTTGGAACCTGAAGGGCATCGACGTGAGCTTCCCGCGTGGAGCGCTGTCGGTGGTGACGGGCGTGTCGGGGTCGGGCAAGTCGACCTTGATGGACGACGTGCTCTATCGCGGTGTCCTGAGGAAGCAGGGGCGCACGACGGAGACGCCGGGGCTGTGCGATGCGATCGAGGGCCTCGAGCACTTCTCGGAGGTCGTCTGGATCGATCAGTCGCCGCCGCAGGCGAGCTCGCGCGCGAACCCGGTGACCTATGTCGGGGCGTGGGATCACTTCCGCGGGCTGTTCGCGCGGACAGACGATGCGAAGGCGCGCGGCTACACGCCGACGACGTTCTCGTTCAACACGGGCGAGGGGCGGTGCCCGGCGTGTGAGGGCAGCGGGGTCGAGACGGTCGAGATGCAGTTCCTGGCCGACGTGAGCCTCGCGTGTGAGGTGTGCGAGGGTCGACGCTTCAAGCCCGAGGTGCTGGACGTGCGCTGGAACGGGCGCAACGTGGCCGAGGTCCTCGACCTGACGATCGACGAGGCCGTGCCGATGTTGAACGCCAAGCTGCAGGCGACGTCGGCCTTGCGCAGCTTGCAGGACGTGGGGCTCGGGTATCTGCGCCTGGGGCAGCCGCTCTCGACGTTGTCGGGCGGTGAGGCACAGCGGCTCAAGCTGGCCGAGCACCTGGCCAGTCGGAAAAAGCACGTGCTGTTCCTGCTGGATGAGCCGACCACGGGCCTGCACCTGAAGGATGTCGAGCGGCTCAACGGGGTGATGAGGCGGCTCGTCGAGGTCGGCGAGCACACCGTGATCTGCGTCGAGCATCACCTCGATGTGATCGCGGCGGCCGACCACGTGATCGATCTCGGACCCGGCGGCGGCGTGCACGGTGGCAATCTCCTCTTCGCCGGACCGCCGGGGTTGCTGGCCCGAGAAGAGAGTGCCACGGGCACCCATCTCAGGCGTTGGTTGGCGGGCGTGAAGCCGCTGGCGCGCGACGGGGTGGCGGACGTGGGGCTCGCGTATGATGCCCCGCGCGAGGGGTGGATCAGTGTCGAAGGCGCGCGCACGCACAACCTGAAGTCGATCGATGTGCGCCTGCCGCGGAGTGGGCGCACGGTGGTGTCGGGGGTGTCGGGCTCGGGCAAGTCGACGCTGGTCTTCGACATCATCTTTTCCGAGGGGCAGCGCCGCTTCCTCGATTGTCTGTCCGCGTACGCGCGGCAGTTCATCGAGCAGCTCGCCAAGCCCGAGGCGGACCGCATCGAGGGCATCCCGCCGACGGTCGCCATCGAGCAGCGGACGACGCGCGGAGGCTCGCGCTCGAACGTGGCGAACGTGACCGAGATCGAGCCGTTCCTGCGGATCTTGTGGGCGCGCCTGGGGACCATCCCGGGGGCCGGGATCTCGGGCGGACTCACGATCGAGGCGCTGGCCACGCACCTCCGCGCCGTGGACCCGAAGACGCCGGTGCACGTGTGCGCGCCGATCGTGCAGGCGCGGCAGGGGCTGCACCTGGACGTGTTGGCGCGCGCGCGGCGCGAGGGCTACCGCGTCATCGTCAATGGAGAGGAAGCCGATCCGGCGACGCTCCCGCGGCTGAGGAAGAAGCAGCACCACGACATCGACTTCATCATCCGGACGGTCGCGCCGAAGTCGAAGGACTTCGTAGACGTCCTGGAAGAGGCGGCGGCGCTCGGCAAGAGCCAGGTGAAGATCGCCGGGGCGGAGCGCGCGGCCAAGGTCTTCCAGGTGGTCGGGGTCGGGCTGGACGCGGCGCTGGGGCGCTCGGACAGCGGCTTCGACCCGCGCTACTTCTCGCCGCGCACGACGCTGGGGCGCTGCGAGTCGTGCGAGGGCTGGGGCGTCTACGACGACGGGACGACGTGTGGAGAGTGCCACGGGTGCCGGCTCGGGCCGATCGGGCGGAGCGTCATCTTCGGCGGCAAGGCCTTCCCCGAGGTGATGGAGTACACGGCGCCGGGGGTGCTGGCGTTCTTGGAGGCGATGGCGCTGACGACGCGCGAAGCGAAGATCGCCGAGGGGCCGTTGAAGGCGGTGCGCGAGCGGGTCGAGTTCCTCGAAGAGGTCGGGCTCGGCTACCTGCAGCTGAACCGCGCGGTGCGGACCCTGTCGGGCGGCGAGGCGCAGCGCATCCGGCTCGCGGCGCAGCTCGGCGCGCACCTCTCCGGGGTGCTCTACGTGCTGGACGAGCCGACCATCGGCCTCCACCCGACCGACACGATTCGCCTCTTGAAGACGCTGGACGACCTCGAGGCGCGCGGCAACGGCATCTTGATGGTCGAGCACGACGAGATGACCCTGCGCACGGCCGACGTGCTCATCGATATCGGGCCGGGTGCCGGTGTCGAGGGCGGCGAGGTCTTGGCGCAGGGGCCGATCGCGGACGTGCTCGCGAACCCGCGCTCGATCACCGGGCGCTGCCTGGCGGCGCCGCGTGGCAAGGTGCGTGAAGAGCCGCGCGAGCTCGACGACGCGGACTGGATCGAGCTCACCGGGATCCGGCATCACTCGCTCGACGGGGTCGACGTGAAGGTGCCGCGCGGGCGACTGACGGTGGTCAGCGGGGTGTCGGGGTCGGGCAAGTCGAGCCTGGTCGAGGTCCTGACCAAGGCGGTCACCGGGGAGCGCGGGGACGGCACGTGGAAGAAGAAGAAGGGGACCGACGGGCTCGAGACGCTGATCGAGATCGACGACCAGCCGATCGGCAAGAACCCGCGCTCGACCCCGGCGACCTACGTCGGCCTCTGGGATGACGTGCGGACGATGTTCGCGGCGCACCCCGAGTCGAAGGTGCGCGGCTACGATCGCAGTCGCTTCAGCTTCAACGTCGCGGGCGGGCGGTGTGAGGCGTGCGCCGGGGCCGGGACGGTGACGCTCGAGATGAGCTTCCTGCCCGACGCGTATGTCGCGTGCGGGGTGTGCGGCGGGACGCGCTACGCACCGCAGACGCTGCAGGTGCGGTGGGAGGGGCACTCGGTCCACGACGTCCTGCAGATGCCGGTGCGCGATGCGCTGGTGGTGTTCGATCGGCTGGCGAAGATCAAAGAGAAGCTCGCGATGTTGGACGATGTCGGGCTCGGTTACCTGACGCTGGGGCAGGGGTCGCCCACCTTGAGCGGAGGCGAGGCGCAGCGCATCAAGCTGGTCACGCACCTCGCGGGGCGTGGGCAGCCCAAGACGGTCTTGATCCTGGACGAGCCGTCGATCGGTCTGCACATGGCGGACGTGCCGAAGCTGCTCGAAGTCCTGCATCGGCTGGTCGACAAGGGCGCGACCGTGATCGTGGTCGAGCACAACCCAGACATCATGCGCGAGGCCGACTGGATCATCGACATGGGGCCGGGCCCTGGCGCGGCGGGCGGCAAGGTCGTCTACCAGGGGCCGTACGAAGGGCTGGTCGGACTCGTCGGGTCGAAGACGGGCGAGTACCTGGCCGGCGAGATCGGCGCGAAGCCAAAGGCGAAGGCGCGCGAGGCGACCAAGGCGCCGCGGACGAAGCGGGCGGCTGGACGCGGGGCGGCGGCGACGCGGGCGGCCATGGCGGGTGGGGCTTAGGAAGCCCGGCTGCACGGGGCGGGTGCGATGCGGCCCGGGTCGGATTGAGTGCGGGGCCGCTGTCGGGTAGTCTCGTGTGGCAAATCACGCGAGGGCTTCATGCGGAACTCCCGAAACTCGTCGTTCTCCTCGGTCGCGTCGTTGTCGAAGGTGGGCGTCCTGGGGTGCGTGGTCGCGCTGGCCGCGTGCGATGGTGGGGCGGCGATCGAGTCGGTCGACTGGCGCGGACTCGAGGCGCGGATCAAGGCCGTCGAGGACGAGAACGCGACGCTCAAGGCGCAGCTCGCCGACAAGGTCGAGGCCAGCGCGCTGTCCGGCTACGCGACGAGCGAGGACGTGGCGGCCTGCGCCAAGGCGAGTGACCTGGAAGACGTCGTGAGGACGAGCGATCTCGCGACCTACCTGACCGAGGCCGACCTCGCGGGCTACGCTACCGCCGAGGCGGTCGCGGCCTGCGCGACCAAGGCCGAGCTCGAGGGCTACGCCACCGACCAGGAGGTCACCGCGCTCAGCACCCAGCTCGCAACCTTCGTGACCCGGCCCGAGCTCACGACCACGCTGACCGACTACGCCAAGACCTCCGCGCTCGCAGCCTACGCCACCAAGGCCGAGCTCGCCGACTACGCCAAGACCTCCGCGCTCGCGGCCTATGCCACCAAGGCAGAGCTCGCCGACTACGCCAAGACCTCCGCGCTCGCAGCCTATGCCACCAAGGCCGAGCTCGCCGACTACGCCAAGACCTCCGCGCTCGCAGCCTACGCCACCAAGGCCGAGCTCGCCGACTACGCCAAGACCTCCGCGCTCGCGGCCTACGCCACCAAGGCCGAGCTCGCCGACTACGCAAAGACCTCGGCGTTGGCCGGCTATGCCACCAACGCGCGGGTCGACGGGATCGCGGCCGCGGTCGCGGCGCTGAACGAGGACCTGGCCCCGCTCGAGATCGACGCGCTGCGCGTCCTGCGCGACGACACGACCAAGAACATCCCGGGGGACTTCGCGACCCTCGCCGACGCCTTCGCGTGGATCGAGGGCTACTCGATCGCCCAGGGCAAGACTGTCACCTTCAAGCTGGCCGACGGCACCTACACCTTCAACGCGCCGCTCGACATCGGATACCGCGACGGCGCCAAGGTGCGCATCGTCGGCAACGCGGCCGACGCCTCGAAGGTCGTGCTCTCGTTCCCGACCGGGCCTGGCCTGCGCGCGCGCTTCGGGCGACTCGGCTGGGTCGAGGGCGTCACCATTCGCGGCAATCGCGTGGACGGCTCGGTCGGCGTCGAGGCCCGCGAGACCGGCGCCATCCGCCTCGCCCCGGGCGTCGTGGTCGAGAACTTCGGCCGCACCGGGGTGCGCGCGCTGTTCAACGGCTATGTCCTGGCCGAGGGCGTCATCTCGAAGAACAACGTCGAGGATGGCTTCGCGGCGACCGATGGCGGCTTTGTCTACGCGCCGGGCGCGACCGCGACGAACAACGGACGCCACGGCTTCGCGGCGCTCATCAACGGTGGCATCGAGGCGCGCAACGCCATTGCGAACGACAACGGCGGGCACGGGTTCAACGCCTACCTCGGCTCGGCCCTCTATCTCGACGGCAGCAAGGCCGAGCGCAACGCGTTCGGGGGCTTCACGGCCTCGGACGCGGCGGGCCTGCGGGTCGCCAACGGCATCGCCAACGACAACGGCGAGCAGGGCTTCGGCGCCTTCATGAGCGCGTCGCTCTGGGCCGACGGCTCGAGCGCGACGTCGAACGGAGAGGCGGGCTACACGAGCGGCATCGCCGCCGGCCTGCGCGCGCGCAACGCGACCGCGACGAGCAACACCTTCACGGGCTTCGAGGCGTACCAGGGTGGCGCCGTGCAGGCGCAGGGGTCGCGCGCCATCACCACGCACGGCACGGGCTTTGGAGCCTACCTGAACGCCTCGATGCAGGCGCAGGGGTCGCTGGCTCAGGACAACGAGGGAAGCGGCTACGAGGTGTGGCTCGGCTCGGGCATGAACGCGCAGAACGCGGTGGCGACCGACAACGAGGGGTCGGGATTCTCGGCTGGGATCAACGGCGGCCTCGTCGCAGACCAGGCGCGCGCCAGCGGCAGCCTGTGGGGTGGCTTCGAGGCGTGGCTCTCGTCGGCCATCTCGGCCGACTCTGCCATCTCCGAGGACAACCAGGGCGGCTTCTCGGCCGGCATCGGCAGCGCCATGACGGCCAACGGCGCGCGGTCGACCTCGAGCCGCGGCAACGGCTTCGACGGCTGGATGTCGAGCGCCATCGACATGAGCGGCACCACCGTCGAGGACTCGGCGAACGCCGGTCTCTACGCGGGTGAGAACTGCTCGGTGAATGCCCAGTCGGCCGAGGTGATGGGCAGCGGCTGGGTGGGTCTCGGCGTCAACTACAGCTCTACTCTCAACGGCGACTTCGCGTACGTGCACGACAACGGGAGCGACGGCATCCACTGCGCGGGCGGCGTGTGCCACGTGCGCAGCGCGCGCATCGAGAACAACAGCGGGGTCGGGCTGAACGTGTTCTGGACGGGGTGGCTCGACGCCGCGCTGACCACGACCTCGGGCAACAACCCGAACACGTACATGCCCGTGAGCACGACGGACGGGATCTCGATCCTCTACGCCGATCCCTTCTACAACCCGCAACCCTGACCGAGCCGCGCTGAGGTCACGATGTCGGCGCTGGCCTGGCGGTCGACGCCGATCGCTACACGGAGCCCGGCTTGGTGCGCGCGCAGGGTGAGGCGCCGAGCGGCTCGATCTGCACGGTCGCGTGCCCGATCCCGAAGCGGTCCTCGAGGTCGTGCTCGAGCCTGGCGAGAAAGGGCGGCGGGTAGGTCGCGCAGTCCATGGTGAGGTGCACGGTGAGGGCGATCTCGGTCGTGCTCATGGCCCAGACGTGGAGGTCGTGGACCGCCTCGACCCCGGGGAGGGCGCGCAGGAAGGCCTCGACCTGATCGAGCGAGATGCTCTTCGGCACGCCATCGAGTGAGAGGTGCAGCGAGTCGCGCAGGAGCCCCCACGTCCCCCAGAGCACGATGACCGACACGAGCAGGCTCGTCAGCGGGTCGACCCAGTCCCAGCTCGTCGTCCAGACGATGGCCCCGGCCACGATGACACCGGCCGAGACGGCGGCGTCGGCGATGAGGTGCAAGAACGCGCCGCGCAGGTTCGCGTCGCCCTTGCTGCCCTCGTAGAAGAAGAAGGCCGAGAGACCGTTGACCGCGACCCCGACGGCGGCGACCCACATCATCGTCGGCCCCTGCGGCTCGACGGTGCTGCCGAACCTGCCGATGGCCTCCCACGCGACGACCGCGACGGCACCCACCAGGAGCAACGCGTTGGCGAGCGCGGCGAGCACCGTCGAGCGCCGGAGCCCGTAGGTGTGGATCGACGACGGGGCGCGGCGCGCAAGCGTGGCCGCCCCCCAGGCCAGGCCGAGCCCGAGCACGTCACCTGCATTGTGCGCGGCGTCGGCGAGGAGGGCCGAGGAGCTCGCGAGGATGCCGAAGACGACCTCGACCGCGACGAAGATGACGTTGAGTGTGATGCCGATCACGAACGCGCGGCCATGGTCGCCGGACGGCGGCCCATGCGCGTGACCATGCCCCGACGCATGCGCGTGACCCGACGCATGGGCGTGACCGTGACCCGACGCATGCGCGTGACCCGACGCAGGGGCGTGACCCGACGCATGGGCGTGGCCCGACGTGTGCGCGTGACCGTGCGCGTGGCCGTGCGCGTGACCCGACGAAGGCGCGTGGGGGTGGCTCATGCGGGGTCGATCCGGGCCGCGGCGAGGGTGCGCGTCATCGCGCGACGAAGCGCAAGGGCGCCTTCAGGGTGAGGGGCGGGGCCGCACCGGTGACCGGGTCGACGACGAAGACCTTGGCGTTCGAGGTGCCGTGCGCGACGCACTCGGTGGCGAGGCCGCCTTTCAGGACCGAGCCCGGTCCGCGGACCTCGAAGGGGGAACCCCCGCGGACCTTGTACCACTTGCCGCCATGCAGAAAGCCGATTCCCCAGGCTGACTTGCAGGCCTCGCAGGGGCCGACGCCGATGCCGACAGGGATGTCGCAAGAGCCGCCCTGGAAGAAGGTGTTGGGCGGATAGCGCACGACCGCATCGGTCATGGTGACCTCGATGAAGAGGCCGCTGGCGGGGTGGTAGACCGTGACGAGATCGTAGATGGCGCGACCCGCGGTGACGTCGTCGCCGCCGCGCCGCACGAGCAGTCCGAGCGGCACGCCATCGGCGTCTTCGAGCCAGAGCCCGGCCGGGTCTTCGGTGCCCGCGGGGACGTCGTCGGGGCGCTGGGTGTCGAGCGGGGTGTCGCTCACCGAGGTGTCGGCCGAGACGGTGTCCCCGGGGAGCGCGGTGTCGACTGAGGTCGCGTCGTCGACGCCGTCGGCGCTGTCGACCAGGACGGGGCCGGGTGCTGCGCTCTCGGAGCAGGCGAGGAAGGAGAAGGTGAGCGAAGCGAGGAGCATGCGCATGGCGCGACGATGCCCGAGCCGTGACGGCGAGGCAATCTCAGGCGGTGGCGCGGGGCGGGCGAGGTCGCGCGGGGCTGGTCCGAGGCGGTGCGGGAGGGCTCGCCACGGCGCCTGAACTGGAGTATGTCTCGCGCCCTCGCGCGGCAGGTGCATGCGCGAGCCCGAGGGCAGGCTCAGCCGGGCCTTCGGCGGCCATGGCGCGCGCCGGGGTGCGCATGGCTCCTTTCCCATCCCGGAGGCGTCGCGTCGCCCGTCAACGGGGCGCGAGCAAGGTGGTCGCTGCGAGCCTTTGCGGGCTGGGCGATCAAGAGGTTCACACCATGGCTTGGGTCATCGCTATTGTTTTTGCGGTCCTGGCGATCGCGCTCTTCCTGAAGCAGATGCGGGACGCCGCGCTCGTCAACGAGCTGCGCGACGCGCGGGACGAGCTCCAGAAGGACATTCGTCGTCTGGCCGAGAAGGTCAAAGACCACGACCAGAAGATGTCGAAGAAGGACCAGGAGGTCGGGGCTTCGAAGGATCAGAAGAAGCAGATCCAGGACGCCGAGGCCGCCAAGAAGGCCGCCGAGGCTGCAAAGAAGGCCGCCGAGGAAGAGAAGTCCAAGGTCGAGGAGCGCAACCGCGAGCTGTCGGCCGAGCTGAACCGCGTGCGCATCGAGAAGGAGCAGCAGCGTCAGGAGCTCTACACCGCGAAGGAGCGGCTGCGCGAGCTGGGCGAGTCGGCGGCTCAGGTGGCCGAGCTGAAGGCTGCGGCGGCGAAGGCCAACGAGAGTGCCAAGGCAGCCGAGCAGCGCGCCGAGGCGGCCAAGGCCGAGGCCGCGTCGCTGAAGCCGGTCCAGGGCGAGACGGACGAGCAGCGGGAAGAGCGCCAGTCGGCGAAGCTGAAGCGCGAGGTCGAGCGGCTCTCGACGTCGGTCGGCAAGCTCGAGTCGGCGCTCGAGAAGTGGAAGACGCAGGCGCTCGAGAGCGAGAGCGCGGCGCGCAGGAACGACAAGCGCGTGCGTGACACGCAGAGCCTCCTGAACATCACGCAATCGCAGCTGGACCATGCGCTGGACGAGATCCACATCCTGAAGTTCGGCGAGGAGCCGGAGTTCCCGCAGGTGGAGAAGGCCAAGAAGAGGGCGGCGCTGAAGCCGAGGGAAGAGGCCGTCGAGGTGCGCGCCGGTGAGGTGAAGGTGCTGCCCGACCTCGAGCGCGAGTTGAGCGGTGAGGCGGCCCCCAAGGCCGACAGCGCGGCCACGCCCAAGGCCGAGCCGGCCCCGAAGGCCGCCAGGGTCGAGGCGCCCAAGGTCGAAAAAGCTGACAAGGTCGAGGCCCAGACGGTCGAAAAAACTGACACGGCGCCCAAGGCCGAGCCGCCCAAGGCCGAGCCGCCCAAGGCCGAGCCGCCCAAGGCCGAGCCCGCCAAGGCCGAGCCGCCCAAGGCCGAGCCTCCCAAGGTGACCGCGAAGGCCGAGGCGCCCAAGGCCGACGCGAAGTCGGACGCCAAGGGTGACGCGAAGAAGGCCAAGGCCGACAAGCCCGAGGCCAAGGCCGACAAGGCCGAGGGGACGACCGTCCTTCGCAAGAAGGAAGAGGCCCCGGCCAAGACGGACGCGAAGGCGGCCGACGCTGGGCCGAAGTCGAAGGCGCCGCCGCGTCCGAAGAAGTGAGGTCGCGAGGGCGATGAGGTGGGGCGCGTTCCTCTCGCGAGGGCGCGCCTTTCTTGTTTCAGGGCTCGTGACGGCCGAGCAGGAGAGAGAACGTGAACACGGAGACGGTGCTTCGCCCCCATGCCGAGGTGACCTTCGCGGCCGAGCTGACGGCGCTGGCCGCGGTCGATCACGCCCCGCGTCCGGGGTCGTGGCGGCTCTCGCCGCAGGCGGTGCGGACCTATCTCCTGGGCGGCACCCTGGCCGACGGGACGGTCATCACGCCGAAGTACATCGGGGCGGCGCGCCTCATCGAGGTCGCGATAGCGACTCTAGCGACCGACCGGGCCCTGCTGTTGGTGGGCGTGCCGGGCACCGCGAAGAGCTGGGTGGCCGAGCACCTGGCGGCGGCCATCTCCGGGGTCTCGACGCTGCTCGTGCAGGGCACCGCGGGCACCGACGAGAACCAGCTGCGCTACGGCTGGAACTACGCGCGCCTCCTGGCGGAGGGGCCGTCGGAGGCGGCGTTGGTGCCGAGCCCGGTGCTGGTCGGGATGCGAGAAGGGCGGCTCGTGCGCGTGGAGGAGCTGACGCGGATCCCCTCCGAGGTGCAGGACTCGCTCATCACGCTCTTGTCCGAGAAGACCATGCCGGTGCCCGAGCTCGCGACCGAGGTGCAGGCGCGGCCAGGCTTCAACGTCATCGCGACCTCGAACCTGCGCGACCGCGGCACCAACGACCTCAGCGCGGCGCTCTTGCGGCGCTTCAACATCGTGACCCTGCCGACGCCCGAGACGCTGGAGGACGAGGTCGAGATCGTGCGGCGCCGCGTGCACGACCTCGGGCGGGCCTTGGCGCTGCCGGCCGAGACGCCGCCGCTGGCCGAGATCCGGCGTATCGTCACGGTCTTCCGCGAGCTGCGCGACGGGCGCAGCGTCGACGGTCGCACCAAGCTGAAGTCGCCGAGCGGTTCGATGTCGACGGCCGAGGCAGTCAGCGTCGTGACGCATGGCCTCGCGCACGCGGCCTACTTCGGCGATGGGCAGGTGCGCGCGGACGACCTTGCGCCGGGGCTGGTCGGGGCGATCTTGAAGGACCCGAACCAGGACCGCGTGGTGCTGGACGAGTACCTGAAGACGGTCGTGAAGGACCGCGAGGAGTGGCGAGATCTGTTGAGGGCCTGCCTCGATCACCTTTGAGCCGTGCAGGCCTGAGAACATCGTCGCCAGGGCCCCGAGCGCGGCCGAGCAGCGCGCCCTGGGTTCGAGCCCGGCGGCCTGCTACGATGGGGCCATGTTCTTCTTCGAGATCGTGAGCTTCATGATCGTGTGGCCCATCGTCTGGTGGCTCGGGGGAAGGTTGGCGCGCGACGGCGAAAAGCCCGCGCCGCCGCGTGAGCCCCTGCCCGACAACGTCGTCGACCTTGCGTTGTACCGGCGGGCTCGCGGGGCCGAAGCGGGCGGGGCGAGTCGGGCGCGCGGACGCTGAAGCGATGGACCAGGGCAGACGGGACGACTTGGATCTGGGGACGGGACGTCAGTGCCAGCGGCCCTTCAAGCGATCGGGCACGCGCAGGACGAACGCGTCCAGGTAGACGTGGCCCGAGAAGTCGGCGCCGAAGGCCATGAGCCCCGCGTCGAGAGTGCCGTCGAGCTGCCAGTTCGGGACGAAGCCGCGCGCCTTGGGGAGCGCGCCGACGACCTCGACCGCGGACCAGGTCTTGGTCGCGAGGTCGAGCTGCCAGAGGTCGGCCAGCATGTGGCTGCCGTTGGGGGCGTCTGAGCCATAGCCGAAGAGCAGGATGCTCTCGTCGGGCGCGAGCGAGGTCCAGGCGTAGCGACGGCCGGGTGGGCGCTCGCCGGTGATGGCGACCTCGCGCCAGGTCTCGCGCTCGCCGTTGAAGCGCCACACGTCGGTCGGGTAGGTCGGGGCGCCGTCGGCGAGGCCCATGCCACCCAGGAGGAGCACGTCGCCGTTGTCGAGGACGTGGACGGCGGCGTCGTAGCGGGCGGAGGGGCCGGCCGCGGCGAGCTCGGTGAAGGTGCGGTCGGTGGGGTCCCAACGCCAGGTGCTGGCCGTGAAGGCGCGCTGGGTCGAGCTCAGGCCGCCAAAGACGTAGCCGCGGTCGTGGGGGCCCGAGAAGAAGGCGGCGCAGCCCACGGGGAAGTCGGCCACGCCGGCGGTGTCGATCGGGGTGGCGTTGCCGGTGTCGAGGTCGATGAGGACGACCGAGGTCACGTCGCCGAAGTTCGAGCCGCGGCCACCGACGACCAGGAGCTCGTTGCGGGTCGGGTCGTGGAGAGCGCACTGGCAGTAGCGCGGGACGTCCTGCGAGGCGACCTCGGTGGCCGTGAGCATCGTGCCCGCGAAGGTGCCGCCGTGGATCTCCGCCCGCACCTTCTGCGTGCCGTCGACCCCACCGATGAACAGGCGGCCGGCCGTGACGGCGCCCCAGAGGGGCGGCAGGCCGTCGACCTGGATCGGCTCGAAGGAGAAGGCGTCGCTGGGTCCGGTCGTGTCGGCCACGTCGGGGGCGACGTCAGCTGAGGCGTCCGCGGTGTCGCTCGTGTCGAGCGCGGTGTCGTCCGTCGTGTCGCTCGGGGTCGTGTCGGACGCGTCGCTCGTGTCGGCCGGGGTCGTATCCGCAGCGTCGAGGGTGTCGCTGGGGGCGGTCGTGTCGACGGCGTCCTGACCCGCCGCCGGCCCGTCCGAGCAGGCCGCGAGCGCGAGGGTGACAAGGCAGGCAGGCGCGAGCGGGAAGAGGCGGCGAGGGCTTCTCACGAGGGACTCCTGGGTGACGCGGCGAGCTCGATCGATGACGCCTCGGCGCCGAATGCGCAAGACGCGCGCGGCCCGGTTTCCCAGTGCGAACCGAGGACGACGTTCGGTTCGGGATCGCGGACCGAGCCGGGTCAGGGCCTACGGCGGCGGAGACCGAGCCCGAGCCAGGCGATGAGGAGGCCACCCAGGTGCAAGCCCGAGCCACCCGCGCAGCCCGAGGTCTCGGGAACCGGGAGGGTCTCGGGCAGCTCGACCCGCGGGGCTCCAGTGTCGAGGATGCTCGTGTCGCGGGCCACGGTGGTGTCGGTTGTCGGGAGCGTGTCGGCGATGGTGTCGTGCGTGTCGCGAGCGTCGGTGGTGTCGAGGACATCGGTGGTGTCGGGCTCGGTCGTCGTGTCGGGTTCGACCGTCGTGTCGACGATCAACGTCGTGTCGGGTTCGACCGTCGTGTCGGCGACCACGGTCGTGTCGGGTTCGACCGTCGTGTCGACGATCAACGTCGTGTCAGGTTCGGTCGCTGTGTCGACGATCAATGTCGTATCGGGCTCAGGTGTCGTGTCGACCAACACGGTCGTGTCGGGCTCAGGTGTCGTGTCGGGCTCAGGTGTCGTGTCGGGCTCAGGTGTCGTGTCGACGACCACGGTCGTGTCGGGCTCAGGTGTCGTGTCGACCAACACCGTCGTGTCTGGCTCAGGCGTCGTGTCGGGCTCGGGGGTCGTATCGGGCTCGGGGCTCGTGTCGACCAACACCGTCGTGTCAGGCTCAGGCGTCGTGTCGACCACCACGGTCGTGTCGGGCTCGGGAGTCGTGTCGGGCTCGGGGGTCGTGTCGGGCTCGGGGGTCGTGTCGACCATCACGGTCGTGTCGACGGGTGCCGCCGTGTCGACCGGGACCGCGGTGTCGGGCGCGATATCGGTGTCCTGGTCCATGGCGAGATCGGGCTCATCGGTGTCGCTGGCCGTGTCGACCGGGACGTCGGTGTCGACCTCGTCCACCTCGTTCGAGACGTCCTGAACCTCCGCGACGACCTCGACGTCTTCGACCTCAGCGACGACCTCGACGTCTTCGACCTCAGCGACGTCCTGAACGTCCTCGCCTTCCTCGACGACCTCGGCTTCCTCGACGACCTCGGCCTCCTCGACGACCTCGACGACCTCGACCTCCTCGACGACCACCGGACACTCGCAGGCCTCCCACGTGCCGCCAAAGCACTGGTCCGCGCGGCGGACACAGTCGGGGCCCTCATCGCAGGCCGCAAGGACGAGCGACGCGTCGGCCGCATCGACCTGCCCGTCGCAGTCGTCGTCGCGGCCGTTGCAGACCTCGACGAGGGTCTGGCAGGCGTCGATGACGCCGTCGTCGTTGCAGTCGTGGCCGCCCGCCGCGAGCGCGCAGCTGTCGACGACCCCATCGCGATCGCAGTCGTCGACCAGCCCTTCGTCGATCTCGCACGCATCGAGGCGACCGCTGCCGTCGCAGTCGATCCCCTGCTGACATGCATCGGCGGTCCCATCGCCGTCGCAGTCCTCGAACGACTCGCACACGTCGAGGCGGCCGTCCTGGTCGCAGTCGGCCTCGCCCCCGCGCAGGTCACAGCGGTCGAGGAGGCCGTTGTCGTCGCAGTCCTGCCCCGCGATCTGGCAGCCATCGAGGACACCGTCCCCGTCGCAGTCCAGCGCCCCCGCCGCGAGCTGGCAGTGGTCGGCCACCCCATCACCGTCGCAATCGGCGACCCCGGCCTCGACCACGCATCGGTCGAAGGCGACGAACACCGCGGAGTAGGCCGGCACCGCGACCGCCTCCGCCCCCTGCCCTACCGTGAATGGGTCGCTGAAGAGGCCGGTCCCGAGCTCGCCGCCCATGCGCCTCAGCGCCACCACGCGCGCGGCCCCGAGGCCTTCGACCGTGACCAGGACGTCCCGGTCCGGGTCCTTGTTGACGAGCACCACCGTGACCGGGCCCAGCGGATCTCTGGCGGCGTAGGCGCCGAAGTGATCGGGATCCGAGGACGGGATCGCGAGCGACAGCTCGCCAAACGGCAGCTCCGCGTCTCGGTACAGGCGGAACGCCGACTGCACGGCGGTCCCGACCGGAGGCAACGGCCAGAAGGTCGCGAGGTCCACACCCTCACGCCCGAAGATCCCGAGCACATCGGCCGCGGCGAGCCCACCCGACAGGTCACGCTCGGCCCCCCAGCTCCACTCGCCGATCGCCAGCTTCGTCCCGGGATAGCGCGCCGCGATGATCTCGCGCATGCGCGGGATGAGGCGCGGGCGGTTGCGGTCGGCCTGCGAGGTCGCGTCCTGGTCGACCCCGATCCAGCCCTCGTCCGTATAGCTCGCGTCCCACAGCGAGCGCGTCGATCGCAGGCGGCGCGCCTTCAGCGCGGACGAGCCGGCCTCGTCGGTGAAGACGTCGGTCGGGTAGAAGTGGATGTCCAGCGCGTGCAGCGTGCGGCGCCCGAGTTGCTGGTCACGGGCCTTGGCGCGCCCGAGGAACCACGGCAGGAAGTCCTGGCCGCCGTGCGCTGCCTTGTCCGCGGCGCCGACCCCGGTGTTCCAGTAGAACCACCAGCAGCACGAGGACGGGGCCGCGATCTGCGCGTCGGGGAAGCGGTCGAGGATGACGTTCGAGTAGCGATCGAAGCGGTCCCAGATCTGATCATACGACAGCGGTGTCGCCTGTATGTCGCGGTGCGTCTCGTGGGCGATGTCGAGCTCGTTGTCGATGGCGAACCAGATCGGACCATCGACGAGCGTCGCCAGCCAGTCTGCCGCGAGCGCGGGCGACCACGCCGTCATCGTGTCGCTCGGGTCGTTGACGACCTTCTGCCCACTGTGAAGGACCCCGTTGCCGGCGTCCGGACGCGAGGGGTTCGTCGCCGTCTGGGCCCCGTACTTGGCCACCGAGAACGAGTGCGAGCTGGCGTCCTTGGCCACCCAGTCGAGGGCAGGCAGCGAGAAGAACGGCACGAGCCCGAGCTCGGTCATGTCTTCGATCCAGGCGACGGCACCGTCCTCCTGGCGGTTCATGAACCAGTTGTCCGCGCCCGCGTTGGTCACGTCGAGGAAGGGGTTGTGAGCGCTCGTGTGGTTGCCGCCCCAGCGCGCCACGGTGACGCCGTTGCGCTCGACGAAGGCGGCATCGGGCGGGAACGCGATGCCGTAGATCTCGGGCGCGATGGCGCGCACCGGGTCGAGGTCGACAGACAGCGTGCGCGACGCGAGGGTGCGGGTCCAGACGCCATCGGCAGTCGTGACGATGACCGGCCCGTCGACGAGGTCGTCGTCCAGGGTCACGACCGCGCGCGCCGGGTTCGCGAGCGTGACCGCGTCGATGACGCCGAGCGTGCGCCCGCCGTTGTCGACCTGGACATCGGCGGGCTCGCCACGCCCGTAGAGGACGAGCGCGCGGCGGCCGGCGAGCTCGGCGTTGGTGAAGACCTGCGGCTCGGGCATGGCGCTGAGCAGCGTCACGTCGTCGACCCGGAAGGTCACCTGGGCGTTGGTCCCGTTCATGATCGAGATGCGCGTCCAGGGGCCCTGGCCGAAGGCCGAGAGCGGGATCAAGACGCGGCGATAGGCACCGTCGATGGGCGTCGTGTAGTCGCCGACCGGGAGCTGTGGCGAGGCGACGAGGCGGACGTCGTCCTGGAGGTAGACCCGCAGCGGGGTCTGCCCTTCGACCCAGAACGAGAGCACGGTGGAGGTGCCGAGCCCGGTGGCGCGATAGAACGAGAGGGCCCCGAAGCCCGAGGCCGTGCCGCGAATGGCGCGCGCGCCGGTGTGCACGAGCTGGGTGTGCGCGAGGTCGTAGCTGCCGGACCAGGACCAGTTCTGCCAGCCGGCGGACAGGGCGTCGGCGTAGATCACCTCGTCGGCGCGGGCAGGTCCCGAGAGCAAGTAGAGCGAAGCGAGCGCGAGGAGCGACTTCGAGAAAGGGCGGTGGCGTGTCAACCTGGCGATCATAGCCAGGCACACGGGTCGAGGCGCCAGCGAACCGGAGGGGCTTCAGCGGGCGCTCAGATCGGAGTCAGCGCCCCAGCGGCACCGGGCGACGCGGGCAGAGGGCCGCGGCCATGGGGTGCTCGAGCTCGACGGCCCAGGTGCAGCGCAGCTCGGGAGGGACGCTGGTGGCGGTGCGCAGACCGCGGTGCAACAGCATCACGGGCGCATCGTGCTCGATGAGGAAGGTCATGAGCGAGGTCGCGTCTCGCGGCGAGAGGAAGCCGCGCGGGTCGACCGGAAGCGGGTGCCCGTCGACCTCGAAGGCGACGTCGGCGGGGCACTCGGGGCGGACCACGTCGACCGGCGGCAGGCTGTACTCGCTCTGGTAGTGGCGGTCGGGGATGAGGAAGGCCAGGGCCAGGGTGACGAGGCCGTCGAGGCCGATGACCGTTGCCATCACGTCGAGGGCGGGCGCGTCGGCGTCGGGGCCATCGCCACGCGGGACGAAGGCGAAGGCCGCGGCGAGGCCGAGCTCGGCGGCGCCGATGAAGCTATAGGCCAGGCGACCACCGGAGTCGAAGCCGTAGGAGTCGACCTTCACGCGTGCGGCGGGCTCGTAGCGGCGTTGCTCGCAGACCGCGTAGGGCGGGGTGTCGAGGCGAGCCTCGACGATCAGCGAATCGATGGGCTCGGCCGGGGCGCCAGGTGCCACGACCCATTGCTTGTCTTCGATCGTCGAGGTCGTCGGCCACTGTCCGGTGGCACCGACGACGGTGCCGGTGAGGACGCCGCAGCCCGCGAGCGAGGCGGAGACGGGGACGATCGAGAGCATCGAGAGCAAGGTGAACGCTCGGCGGCGCCGCATAGAGCCTCTCAGGTGAGGCGCACACGTCGGAGGGGGCGCGCCCGGAGGCGCCGAGCGACGCGCGACCCGGCGTTCTATTCGCGGCCGGCAGCGACGCGCCGAGATTATTCCCGGGGCGCGGCGCGATTCGCCAGCGCGTGCCGCGAGGGATCAGACGAGGCGGCGATCGTGGGGGCCGAAGCGCTGGACGATGGCGTCGTAGGTCGCGGCGGCGCGGGCGTCGAGGTCGGCGCGGGTGCCGTCGTTGTCGATGAGCCAGGTCGCGAACTCGCGGCGCGTGGCGTCGTCGGTCTGGGCGGCGATGCGGCGGTCGGCCTCGTCCTCGGTGAGGCCGCTTCGCGCGAGGAGGCGCTCGCGCTGGAGGTCGCGTGGGCACAAGACGCAGACCAGGGCCGAGAGGCCGTGCTGGGCCTTGTTCTCGAGGATGAGGGCGGCCTCGTAGAGGACCCAGCCGAGCTTGTCGCGCTGGGCCTCGGCCAGGAGCTTGCCGGTGCGCGCGAGGATGGCCGGGTGGGTGATGGCGTTCAGGGTCTTGAGGCGCGCGGGGTCGGAGAAGGCGAGGGCGCCGAGGGCCTGGCGATCGAGGGTGCCGTCGGGCGCGAGGATCGCGTCGCCGAAGGCACGGACCAGCGCCGCCAGCGCGGGCTCGCCCGGGGCGACGACCTCGCGGGCGATTTGATCGGCGTCGATGATGCGTACGCCGCGTGCGCGGAAGTGTTCGGCGACGGTGGACTTGCCGCAGGCGATACCGCCCGTGAGACCGATGACGTGGGTAATCGAAGCGCCCATGCGCGCGTGATGGCACGCGGCCGCGCGCGTCGTCAACGCGGCTTCGCGCGGGGCTTGCGGGTGCGGGGTGCGAGCGCGGGTGCAGGGGCGGGAGACGCGCCGATGCCGCCCATGAGGACGCGGAGCTGGAGGTCCACGAGGGCGTCACCCGCGGCGAGCGCGCCAAAGGGGGTGCTTGGACCGAGGGCGCGCAGGATGACCTGCGGGGCGGCGCCGATGACGCCCGTGACGATGGCCATGAGCGGCATCGGGAGCTCGGAGGTGAGCGAGCCGTCGCGGCGGCCGTCGGCGACCAGGCGGAAGAGGAGGGCGACGTGGCCGGTCTTGAAGCGCTCGACCAGGCGGGCCAGGCGGTCCGACGACGAGAGCGCCTCGCGGATGATGAGGCGGAAGGTGTCGGCCTCGATGCCGTTCATGTGGGCGATGCGGCGATACAGGGCGCGCACGCGGTCGACGTAGGTCGTGTGCTCGGGGTCTTCGAAGATCTGCTCGAGGTCGCCCAGCACCTTGGCGTAGACCTCTTCGACGACGCCGAGGAAGAGGTCCTCCTTGGTAGGAAAGTAGTAGTAGACCATCCCGATACTGGTGGCGGCGTCCTTCGCGATGGCGCGCAGTGAGGCGCCGTCGACGCTCTCGGCGAGGAATCGCGCGCGGGCGGCGGCCAGCAGTCGGGGACGGATGTCGGTGCGAGGTCGAGCCATCAGCCGAGCTTCTTCCTGAATCGGAGGGAGGCGAGGAGCACCAGGACGCCGAGGATGGCGGCCATCTGCCAGGCTTCCTGGGTGAGGTCGTCGAGGCCTGCGCCGCGCAGCACGATGCCGCGGACGACGCGCAGGAAGTGGGTGAGCGGCAGGGCCTCGGCGATCCACTGCGCGGGCTGGGGCATGGCCTCGAAGGGGAACATGAAGCCCGACAAGAGGATGTTCGGCAGGATGAAGAAGAAGGACATCTGCATCGCTTGCTGCTGGGTCTGGGCGAGGGTCGAGAAGAACAGCCCGAGCGCGAGGTTGGCGGCGATGAAGAGCAGCGAGAGGAGATAGAGGAGCGGCAGGGAGCCGACCACGGGCACGTCGAAGACGAAGCGGCCGAGCAAGAGGATGAGGGTCATCTGCAGGTAGCCGATGACGATGAACGGCAAGATCTTGCCGATGATGAGCTCGACGCTCTTCACGGGCGAGACGATGAGCTGCTCGAGGGTGCCGCGCTCGCGCTCGCGGGCGATGGCCATGGCGGTGAGCATGACCATGGTCATGGTGAGGATGACCCCGACCAGGCCGGGCACGATGTAGATCGCGGTGCGGAGATCGGGGTTGTACCAGGTGCTCGGCTCGAGGCGGATCGGCTCGTAGGGGGCCAGCCCCGAGGCAGCCATGCGCTCGATGAGGAGCCGGCCCGAGCGCGCGGCGATGAGCGACGCGGCGGTGTTGGTGGCCGATGCGACGGTCTGCGGATCGGAGCCATCCAGGACGAGGCGCACGGTGGTCGGGTGGTGGCGGACGAGGTCCCTCTCGAACGAGGTCGGGATGATGACGGCGACCTTGGCGGTCGAGCTGCGGAGCGCGCGGTCGACGTCTGCATAGCTCTCGGCCTGACCGACCAGATCGTAGAAGCCGGTGGCGCGCAGGGACTGGGCGAGGTCGCGCGAGGAGGCGCTGCGGTCCTGGTCGTAGATGACCGTCGGGATGTGGCGGACGTCGTTGTTGATGGCGTAGCCGAACAAGAGGAGCTGGATGATCGGGAGGGCGATCATCATGGCCATGGTCAGGCGATCGCGGCGGAGCTGCCGGAGCTCTTTCAGGGCGATGACCAGCGGACGCGAGAGGTTCATGACGCGCCCTCTCTCGTGCCGACCGAGGCCGCATGTCGCGAGGGGTCGCCGTCGTCGCGGACCATGGAGACGAAGGCGTCTTCGACGGTCGGGCGCGCGGCGCGGATGCGTTCGATGGTGATGTGGGAGGTGGAGAGCGTCGCGTTGACGAGGGCCTCGGGATCGACCCCGCCGCGCGTCGCGACGCGGAGGAGGTGGCCGAAGTGGGCGACCTCTTCGACCGCGGGGAGGGCGCGGAGGGCAGCCGCGGCGGCGACGGCGTCGGCGGTGGTCGGGACCGAGAGCTCGGCGACGCGGAGGTTCCGGCGGGCGACGATCTCCTCGGGGGTGCCGACGTCGAGGAGCGTCCCGCGGAAGATGAAGGCGAGGCGGTGGCAGCGCTCGGCCTCGTCCATGTAGTGGGTCGTGACGAGGATGGTGGTGCCCTTCGCGGAGAGCTCGTGGATCTGCTCCCAGAACTCGCGGCGCGAGACGGGATCGACGCCGGCGGTGGGCTCGTCCAGGAACAAGAGCGGCGGCTCGTGGATGGTGGCCGAGGCGAGGGCGACGCGCTGCTTCCAGCCGCCGGACAGCGTGCCCGCGAGCTGGTGCTTGCGCTTGACGAGGCCGGTCTTGTCCAGGACCTCGGCGATGCGCGCCTTTCGGACCTTGCGCGGCACGCCGTAGATGCCGGCGTAGAACGACAGGTTCTCGAGGACGGTGAGGTCTTCGTAGAGGCTGAAGCGCTGGGTCATGTAGCCGATGCGGGCTTTGACGGCTTCGGGGTCCTTGGCGATGTCGTAGCCGATGACGGTGCCGCGCCCTTCGGTGGGGTCGAGGATGCCGCAGAGCATGCGGATGGTGGTCGACTTGCCGGCGCCGTTGGGACCGAGGACGCCGAAGATCTCGCCGCGATGGACGGCGAGGTCGAGGTCGCGCACCGCGACGAGGGCCCCGAAGCGGCGAGAGAGGCCGTGGGTCTCGATGACGAGCGGGCGCGGGTCGGGCGCGGTCATGGGTGGGCGGCCGTCGGGGCGGGTGCCGCGGAGGTCGGCGATGTGGAGGCCGGCGCTGCGGACGAGAAGCGCGCGAAGGCGGGCAGACCGGGGTGCAGGCGATGCTCGGGGTCGGCGATGCGGAGGCGCACGCGCACGACCAGGTGCGGGCGCTCCTGCTCGGAGAAGACATAGCGCGGCGTGAACTCGGTGGTGTCGGCGATGTGCTCGATGGTGGCGGCGAAGGTCGGGCGCGAGGCCTGGCCGGGTGGACCGTCGACGATGACCTCGGCCGCGGCGCCGACCGTGAGCGGCGCGAGATCGGTCGCGGCGACGAAGACGTCGGCATAGGGGTGGTCCGGGTCGCCGAGCGTCGCGACCGGGGTGCCGGGGCCGACGACCTCGCCGGGATCGGCGGTGAGCTCGAGCAAGGTACCAGCCGCAGGGGCCCGCAGGACGAGCTTGTCCAGGCGCTCGGTCTCGGCCGCGAGCGCGACCTGGGCGGCGGCGATGCGGGTCTTGGCGACCTCGAGCTCGGTCGTGCGCGCGCCGGCCCGGGCCGAGGCGAGCTGGTGCTGGGCGGCCTCGCGCTGGGCGGCGGCGGTGCGCACGCGGCCTTGCAGCTCGTCGACGACGGCCTGGGTCGAGACCTTGTCGGCCAGCAGTTTGCGCTCGCGCGTGAGCGTCGTCTGGAGGGTCTTCTCGCTGGACTGGAGCGCGCGCACCTGCGCCTCGAGGGTCGAGACATCTTCGGGACGGGCCCCGGCCTCGAGCACGGCGAGCTGTGCCTTGGCCGTCTCGAGGTCGGCCTCGCGCACGGCGACGGCCGCGCGGGCCAGGGTGTCGTCCAGGGTGGCCAGGACCTGGCCGGCCGCGACCCGGTCGCCCCGGCGCACGAGGACACTGACGAGGCGGCCCCCGACCTCGAAGGAGAGGGTGCGCTGGTCGAGCTCGACGACGCCCTGGTACGGGCTCGGCACCGAGGTGGCGCGTCGATCGCACGCCACCAGCGCGAGCATCAGCGTCAGCGCGACGGCCGCGCGAGAACCCCAGCGGGCGGGGCGAGGCACAGGTGCACGCGCCGGCAGGCTCGGTCTGCCAGGCCTTGTGCGTCTTGGAACCGGGGTGGCCGAGTTCTTTATCATACGTCTGATAATACATGCCGGGCCGCTGGCCGCAAGACCTTCGACGATACGGGCCGTGTCGAAGCGGGCGTGGGATTGCGCACGCCGATCTCCCCTGGGGTGGGCGACTTCGCGAGGGGCACGCGCGGCCAGGGGCGCCGGAGTGAACGCGGTTGCCGCCAGGGACCGCGCGGTGTAAGGGGCTTGCGATGGTGTCGCAATCCGAAGAGCCGCCGAACGTGGATGGGTCCCCCGAGGATGTCGCCGAGGAGAGGACGGTCCCGCTCGCGTGGCGCCTCCTGACCTCGCCGCGCACTTTTCTCGCGACCTCGGCGCTCATCGCGCTGCTCTTCGCGTGGGCCGCGACCCTGCCGCAGCGCCCGCTGGCCTCCGAGCTCGCGCGCCGCATGCCGTTTGCGTCGGCCGAGGCGATCACCGGTCTCGGGCTGGACGACGTCCTGGTCTCGTGGCCGCTCTTCCTGCTGGTGGCGGTGCTGGTGCTGAACGCCGCGGGCATCGCGCTGGCGCGTCGACTCGGCACGGGGGGCCCGGGGTCGCGGCTCTTCTCGCGGCTTGCGACCACCCTGCCCTACCCGGTCGAGGCCGTCCGAGCCGAGCTGCCGCGCGCGCTGGGTGGGTCCGTGGCGGCCCAGCTCAAACCCGGGGGCCTGATTCTGCGACGCGGCTTCTACCGTGAGGGCGCCGCGCTGGTGGTGCTCGGCGTGCTGGCGCTGGGTCTCGCCCTGGTGGTCTCGCGCGGGTCCGCGGTCGAGCACCGGCTGACCGTCATCCCCGCGACGGGCGTGCTGTCGACGGCCGAGACACGGCACGACGACGTCTTCATCGCGCAGGTCCTGCCGTGGGGCGTGATGTGCGATCGGCCCGACCCCCAGGACCCGACCCGCACCGTGCCCTGTCGGGTGGCGGGCCCGGGCGAGTCGCCGGTCGAGCTCGCGCTCGCGCCGGGGGGAACGACGCACCTCGACGAGCGGGTCTTCTCACTGGTGCGCGAGGTGCCGCGCGTGCCGGCCCTGGACGAGCCGATCGAGCTCGTCATGACGCGTGACGGTCGGGCCGAGCGCGTCCGCCTCGACCCCGGCAAGCCCGTCGAGCTGCGCGCCACTGGGCACACGTTGACGGCGTGGCCGGGTCCGGACGGGCCGCTGGTCGTGCTGGAGAAGCCCGCGTCCGCGGACCAGCCCGCGCGCACCGTGTTGCTGACGCCGCCCAAGACCGCGGTCGTGCCCACCGGCCCCGCGGCCACCGCGGCCCAGACGGTCGATGGCCTGCGCTTCGAGGCGCGCCCCGCGACCACGATCGAGGTCCGCGCGACGACCTCGCCCGAGGCGCCGCTCGTGCTGGCAGGCCTCGCGATGGTGGTGCTCGGGCTCATCCTCATGGGCGCTCTCCCGCACCTCGAGGTCACGGTGAGCGCGGCCCCTGGCGGCTCGCGCCTCGAGCTCTCGAGCCACAACCGCCCCTTCCTGCCCGAGCGCGTCCTCGCGGCCGTCGGACGTCTCCTCGCGAGGCCCTCATGAGCTCGCTCGGCCCCAACGCCGGCTTCGGCGGCCTCACCGGTCGCTTCCGCCAACACCTCCGGCGCGGCGGCCCCGCGCTCGTGATGGCCGCCGTCGGCGCCGCCATCGGTCTGCCTCATGCTCCGGGTGGCGCGACCCTGGCGTTCCTGGTCGCCACGCTCGCCTCCTTCGGGACCCGCACGGGGCTCGCGGCAGGCGCGCTCGCGCTCATCGCCGGGGTCGGCGTGGCGCCGGTCGCGATCGCCTTCAGCCCGTTCGAGATCGCGGGCGCGGCACTCGGCGGGCTCGCCCTCGGGCTGCTGCTGCGCGAGGGAGAGCGCCTCTTCGAGGGCCTCCCGCCCGCTCTCATCGGGGCGTTGGCCGCGCTGGTCCTGGCCTTCACGCTGGTCATCCCTTCCGAATCGGTGAGGCTCGCGACGACCGAAGGCGCGCCGCTCTTCCTGCCCGCGCTCATCGTCGATGCGGCATCGATGACGCGTGTCGCGACGACGGTGCCGGCGGAGATCGACCTCGCCGCGCCCTCGGCCCTGATCACCGTCGCGCTGGCGGCGGCGCTCGCGGCGGCGCTCTTCTTGTTGGGCGCGCGCACGCGCAAGTTACAAGTTGCTACATGGCGGATCGCAGCCGTCGGAGGCGCGCTCGGCGTGGTGGCCGGGCTCGCGGGGCTGGTGCAGCTCATGGGCTCGGCGACGTTGGACACCGAGACCATGCGCCACGCGTACGACCTCCGGGCGAGCCTCGGCGGGTCGGTGCTCGACCTCGTGGTGCCGCCGGTGGCCGAGCTCCGCCTCTGGTCGCGCCCCTTCATCGATGGGCTGAGGCTCGTGCCCGCGGTCTTCCTGGCGGGGCTCGCGGTGCGGAACCTCCTCGTCCTGCGCGCGACGCCGCTCATCAAGGCCGAGGTCCGGGCCGACCACGCGGGTGGTGCCGCGGGGCTGATCACAGGTGACGGCGAGGCGCCGCTGCTCGGGAGCTGGACGCCGCTCATGCCGTTGGCGCTCGCGGCGGCGGGGCTCGCGGCGGCGGCCTTGGGACTCGGGAGTGGCGCAGGCGCGCTCTCGGGGGCGGCGCTCGCGCTCATCGGTGGGATGGCGCTCGGGCTCGGGGCCCTGGTGGCCTCGCGCTTCGACCCGAGCCTCGACCTGGCGCCGCGCGTCGCGCTGGTCGCGGTCGCGGTGCTCTGGGTCCAGGCCTGGGTGGTCGGCCCTCTCTTCGGGGCATGACCGAGCGCGATCCGCTGCTCGCGCCGCGAGGGCGCCGGCGCCGACGCCTTCATCCGCTGTGGGGCGTGGCCGCGCTGATCGCGGGCCTCGCTGGGATCGCGGCGCTCTGGGTGTGGGTCTTCAGCCCGATCTTCGTGACCCCGCAGGAGTTCCACGGTCGACAGCGCCGCTTCGATCGGGTCATCCGCGAGGTACTGCACGCGCGCGGCGAGTCGGTCTCGAAGCTGCCGCCCTGGCCGGGTCCCCTCTCGGTCGAGCGCCTCGAGCTGATGGCCTGCGTCGAGGGGCAGGTCGTGCGCGGCGTGCGCTACGCCAGCGGCAAGCAGAGCATCGACTACCCGTGGGGAGACCTGCCGCCGCACCTCGGGACCTCGCCGGACCTGGTCATCCGCTGCATGCGCGAGCTCGACCTGGACCTGCAGCAGATGGTGCACCTCGATCGCACCAAGAACCCCAAGCGCTATCCGATTCAGTTGGTCGCGCAGCGCCAGCCGGACAAGAGCCTCGACCATCGGCGCGTGGCCTTCCTCTTCACCTTCGCCAAGGCCTTCTGGCCCGACGCCCCGCTCGAGCACGACACGCCCGAGGCCGCAGCCCTGTGGCTGCCCGGCGACATCGTCTTCTGGAAAGAGGGCGGGCGCGAGGGCTTCCCCGGGCTCATCGGGGTCGTGCTCGATCGTCGCGACCCGACCGGCATGCCGCTGGTCGCGACGCTGCACCCGGACGAGGGGCGAGCCACGAGCCACCATCGCCTCGACGAGTGGCCGGTACTCGGACACTTCAAGCCGGACATCGACGTCATCTTCGAGCGCTTCCTCGAGGCCTACCCCGGCACCGCGCAGGAGCCGCGCCCGGCCGTCCAGCCTTGAGCGCCACGCCCGGTCCCAGCGGCGTCGAGGGCGGCGCGAGTACGGCCGAGGTGACCTGGGTCGATGCCACGCGGCGCGGACTTCCGGGGTGGTCTGGTCGAAGTGCGACGAACCTGATACCTGTCGTAGCGCTGACGCCGTCGCCGGCGGTCGGGCACCGATCATGAAGAAGAAGGACCTCGCGCTCGACCTCCTCGAGATGGCCCTCGCCCGGAAGGACGAGCCGGTGGCGCTTGCGACGGCGCTCATCGCGCTCGATCGACTGACGGCGCAGCGGCCTGATCATACCCTTGCGCACTACGCGGCAGGTCGGGTCCTCATGCTCCTCGGCAAGCACCAGCTCGCGCTCGGTGCGTTCCGCGTCGCCATCGGCTGCGATCCGGACCTCTACGACGCGCACTACTTCGAGGGCGTCTGCCACTGGCTGCTGGGCTTCGACGAGCTCGCCCTGGACAAGCTCGCCGACGCCTTCCGCCGCGACAAGACGCGCTTCGAGCCGTGGTACGACGCGGGGCAGATCCACGCCAACCGCGGGGCCCATCGCGACGCGCTGGCGTGCTTCGAGCGCGCACAGGCGCTGGTGCCCGACGACTTCGGCGTGAAGAAGAAGGTCTTGCAGTGCGAGATCCGTCTCGGCCTGTGGGAGCGCGCGCGCCAGACGCACGCGGCGCTGCGCGAGCTCTGGGCGCGGTCGAGCGACCCCGAGATCCAGGCCCTGCGGAGCTACGTGCTCGACCAGTTCGAGCTCGATGATCGCGACGTGCTGGTGCTCGAGAGCTTCGTGCCCGTGGGCGATCCGCAGGTGCTGATGAGCTTCGTGGTCACCGAGGGTGGCGAGCTCGTCTTCACCGTGAACCTCGAGTCGTCGAGCGCCCTCCGGGCCGCGGGCTACGCGTGGATCCTCGTCGTGCAAGAGGGCGACGTGCGCGTCAACACCGACATCCGCTACTACGAGCGCCCGGGCTACCCGGTGCTCAAGGCCGACGTCGACGTGCTGTTGCGACGCTGGGGTCGCTGAGCCGCCGTAGAGGCGAGGATCGCGAGGCAAGGAGGCCGTGGCGCTGCCCCAGGGTGCGTGATATGGTCCGCCGCCATGGCGAAGGTGACCCCACAGCGGTTCGGCAAGTACATCCTGCTCAGGCGCATCGCGCTCGGCGGCATGGCCGAGATTTTCAAGGCCAAGTCTGCAGGTGCCGAGGGGTTCGAGAAGGACCTCGTCATCAAGCGGATCTTGCCGCACTTCTCCGATGACGAAGCCTTCGTGCGCATGTTCGTGGACGAGGCGCGTCTCACCGCGAAGCTGCAACATCCGAACATTGTTCAGATATTCGATTTCGATGTGGTCGACGGCTCGTACTACATCGCGATGGAGTACATCGAGGGCAAGGACCTGAAGGACATCACCGAGGAGTCGCTGAAGCAGGGCGACCCGCTCTCGGTGGCCCAGAGTGTCTTCATCGCCGCCGAGGTCGCCAAGGGCCTGCACTACGCCCACACCAAGGAAGAGAAGGGGCAGCCTCTCGGGATCGTGCATCGCGACGTGACGCCGAGCAACGTCATGATCTCGTATCGCGGCGACGTGAAGCTCATGGACTTCGGCATCGCCAAGGCCGCGCAGCGCTCGACCAAGACGCAGGCCGGCGCGGTGAAGGGCAAGGTCGCCTACATGAGCCCCGAGCAGGCGCGCGGCAAGCCGCTCGACGGGCGCAGCGACATCTTCGCGCTCGGCGTGATGCTCTGGGAGATGCTCACCGGCAAGCGCCTCTTCATCGCCGACAGCGACTTCGAGACCATCGAGCACGTGCTGAGGCTCGAGGCGCCGGCACCGAGCACGATCAACCCGCGCTGCCCTCCCGAGCTCGACCCGATCGTCGCGAAGTGCGTGGCGAAGGACCCGAACGCGCGCTACGCGTCGGCCGAGATTCTCGCGCGCGACCTCACGCGTTGGTACTACTCGACGGTCACGGATCTCGAGAAAGAGAAGCTCAAGCCGCTGATGTATCGGGTCTTCAAGCAAGACATCGATCAGCTCGAGCAGAGCTCCTACGAGGACGACGCGGTGCTGGCGGCCGGCGGACTGCCGCCCATCGCGGGACCGACGGCGATGCAGCCTGCGTCGCGCACCGGGCCGGTGAGCGAAGACGCGACGCGCATGGAGATCGGCACGGCCGACAAGACGCGCGTGGCGGCCGGCTCGCTGCTCAGCGACGTGACGTTGACGCGCTCGCGCGGGACCGTGACTGGGGCGCCGAGCCTCGCGAACCCGATCGAACCGCAGCGCAAGGGCTCGGCCCTGCCCTGGATCCTGCTGGCGATCCTCTTGCTGGGTGGCGGCTTCGCGGCCCTGTGGTTCCTGGTCCTCGACAAGCCCGCGACCATCGCCCAGGGGCCGACCACGACCCCGGTCGGTGGGACGGCCACCGCGCCGGGCCCCGACGTGACGAGCCCGGACAAGGGCAAGGCGACGCTCTACATCAAGGTCGATCCGCACACGGCCGAGGTGAAGGTCGATGGCAACGTGGTGGGCGGCGAGGTGTCGGGGCTGAACCTCGGCCAGAAGGTGCGGGTGGTCGCCGAGGCCCCCGGCTACAAGCGCTTCGAGGACTTCGTCGCCATCGAAGATCCGGCGCCGGTCTTCGCGATCAAGATGGAGAAAGAGGGCGTCGCCCGGCGCGTCATCATCAAGCCGTCGGCCGACGCGGACGAGGTCTTCGTCGACGATCAGCGGCTCGGTCTCGGGGCGCAGCCGTTCTCGGGGACGGTCGGCCAGGAGGTCCTCGTGCGGATCGTGCCCGCGACGGGTGGGCCGGCGGTGACGAAGCTCGTGAAGATCACCGAGGACGCGTCGACGTTCGAGGTCGCGACCCCGGGAGCCCTGGTCGTCACGATCGAGCCGGTCGAGGCGAAGGTGACGGCGTCGAGTGGCACGATCGAGGTCCAGAAGCCGGGGGTCGTCGCGATCCGGGGCGTCGAGTACGGCAAGACGGTCACGATCGAGGTCAAGGCGAAGGACTTCAAGGACGCGGTGCGCGACGTGATCGTGTCGCAGCCGAACCAGGCCGTGTCGGTGAAGCTCGACAAGGCCGCGCCCGAGAAGCCGGGCAAGCCCGAGAAGCCCGGCACGCCGGACAAGCCCGGCACGCCCGAGAAGCCCGGCACGCCTGACAAGCCCGGCACCCCCGACAAGCCCGACAAGCCCGAGATCCCGGTCGCCTCCAAGGGGTCGATCAGCGTCACGGCAAAGCCGTGGGCGCAGGTCCAGGTCAATGGCCGCCCGTACGGGTCGGTGCCCGTCACCGTGAAAGAGCTCAGCGAAGGGACCTACACGGTGCTCCTGACGAAGGGGCCGCAGTCGGTGACCCGGACCGTGATCGTGAAGGCCGGCAAGCAGGCCTCGGTCTTTGTCGACTTCACCGAGCTGTGAGGCCGGTGCGAGCCTCTGCGCGCGGTGGCGCGGGTGGCTTCCCCCGGATCTCGCAACGACCCAAAGTGCGTTGAAGATTGCGCTGTTGCATGGGATCGCTTTTTCCGTTCACTTCGACCGGGACCCGTGCTAGACCCCGCCGCCCTGTCGAGATCCGAACGGTCCGCGAGTCTGTGACCCTTCGGAGATGCATCCGCCGGCAACCTGGCTCCGCCAGGCCTAGAGTGGATTAGAACCCAAGCGAGCTCAGAAGAAGCCATGTCGCGATACACCGGTCCTCGTCTCAAGAAGATGCGCGCGCTCGGAATCGATCTCCCCGGCCTCTCGCGGAAGTCGATCGAACGGCGGCCTTACCCGCCGGGTCAGCATGGCCCGAAGGCGCGCAAGAAGCTCACCGACTACGGCAAGCAGCTTGCCGAGAAGCAGAAGCTTCGCCTGAACTACGGCCTGGGTGAGCGCCAGATCCGCCGCTACATGGTCGAGGCCCGCCGCTCGAAGACGGCCTCGGGCGACAAGCTCGTCGAGCTGCTCGAGCGTCGCCTCGACAACGTGGTGTTCCGCGCCGGCTTCGCGCCGACGATCCCGGCCGCCCGCCAGCTCGTCGCGCACGGTCACTTCACCGTGAACGGCCGCCGCGTCGACATCCCGAGCTTCCAGGTGAAGGTCGGCGATCTCGTCTCCGTGAAGGAGAAGAGCCGCGAGCTGAAGGCCATCCTGGAGAGCGTCGAGGCCCAGAGCCTGGCGCGCCCCGACTGGCTGGACGTGAACAAGGGCGAGAAGAACGCCAAGATGCGCGAGCTGCCCGGCCGCGAGTCGCTGCCGTTCACGTGCGACCTCCAGCAGGTCGTCGAGTACTACGCCAAGCGCCTCTAGTCGGCGGTCGTGATCGCGCCGGATCTCCGGCTCGCACTCGCGACGATCGCACATCGCAAAGACCCTGCCTCCTCACGGATGCGGGGTTTTTGCTTTGGGCCCACGGGCCTTCTGCGGATTTGCACCCGCCGGCAGCCTCGGTCCGCGAGGCCTTGTGCGAAATCGTGTCCACCGCGCGCGACTCACGGGTCTCAGTGATTGTAGACCCTCGAGGCACCCCCTACGGAGCACGATGCCTCCCGCCATCGCACGGACCGAGCTCGACCTCGGCCACCTCTATCGCACCCACATCACCATGGTCCGCCAGCGTTGCTTGCGGATCCTCGGAGCCCAGGCCATGGCCGAAGACATCGCCCAGGACGTCTTCGTCTCGTTCGCCGAGACCTACGGCTCGAAGCCGCCCGAGCGATCGGGCGCGTTGCTCTATGCGATGGCGACCCACCGGGCGCTCAACGCGTTGCGCGATGGGCGGCGACGCAACGAGATCCTCGCTCAGAACGCGAGCACGGAGGTCGAGATCCCCAACGAGCTCGGCGTCGATCTGCGCCGCGCGCTAGCGGCCCTCGACCCCGAGCTCGCCGCGATCGGCACCTACACCTACGTCGACGGCATGGAGCAGGACGAGATCGCCGAGGTCCTCGGGCTCCATCGACGCACCGTGAGCCGACGCCTCGAAGCCTTCCGCGTCGAGGCGCGCGCGCTCCTCGGAGGACAGCGATGACAACGATCAACCCGACACGAACCCCGACCTGCCTCTCCGCCTATCGCGTGTCCCAGCTCGCGGCGGGCCTGCTCGCGGGCCCGTCCCTCGCCACCTGCGAGGCCCACCTCGCCACGTGCGCCCGCTGCAGTGAGCTCGTCGCGCATGAACGCCGCGCCGTCGAGGAAGCCCTCGCCGCGCCCGTGCCGCCCTCGCTGGCAGTGATCGCAGGGCGACGCGACGCAGCGATCGCGGCCAGGAAGCGCTGGTGGCGCGTGCTGCCGATGCTGGGGATCGTGGCGATGGCAGCCCTCGCCCTGGTCGTGGTCCAGACCTCGGGTGCGCCCGACCCGCAGCCCGACACGATCCGCGCCAAGGGCGCCTTCGTGGTCGAGGCCAGCGTCCAGCGCGACAACGCTCTGGTCGTCGATCAGCAGCGCCTGAGCGATCTCGGCACGCTGCGCGACGGCGATCGCCTGCGCCTCCACCTGCGCAACGCGACGGGCTCGGTGAAGGTCGAGGGGCAGGACGGCGCGACCTGGGTGATCCTCTTCGAGGGCCCGGTTCCGGCCGATGGATGGTTGCCGCTCGGGCTCGCCGTCGACAATACCTCCGAGACCGCGCTACGTGTGACCGTGTGCGCGGCCGCCGAGGTCGCGTGCGAGACCCTCACCCAGAGGCTGGACGTGCGTTGATGTTGGCCGCCCTCGCGACGCTCATCGGGCTCACCACCGCCGCCCTCCCTCCGCCTGGCGAGACGCGCTATGCGCTCATCGTCGGCGCCCACGAAGGGGCCAGCGGCGAGGTCACCCTCGCCTTCGCGGGGCGCGATGCGAAGCGCGTCGGCGACGCCCTGGTGCAGCTCGGCGGCTTCCTGCCCGACAACGTCGTGACCCTCATCGACCCCGACAGCGGTCGCATGCGGGACGCTCTGGCGCGGCTGAATGCGCGGCTCCGTGCCGAGCGCGGCCCCAACAAGACCAGCGTGCTGTTCGTGTACTACTCGGGGCACGCGGACGAGCGTGCGCTCCACCTCGGCGACACCGCCGTGCCGTGGGACGAGCTCGTCAACAACGTGCAGGGCTCGGCGGCCGAGCTGCGCGTGCTGGTCGTCGATGCCTGTCGATCGGGCTTCGCGACGCGCGTGAAGGGCCTGAGACCCGACGTGCCCTTCGCGCTGCCGGTCGCGGTCGAGCCCGCCGCCGAGGGCATGGCCATCCTGGCGTCGGCGACCCAGGGCGAGGACGCGCAGGAGTCCGAGGCGCTCGGCGCGTCCTTCTTCACGCACCACCTGCTGGCCGGCCTGCGCGGCGCGGCGGATGCGAACGACGACTCGCTCGTGACCCTGGAAGAGGTCTATCGCTATGCGCGCGATCAGACCGTCGCCAGCACCGCGACCACCGCGACCGGCGTCCAGCATCCGACCTACCGCTGGGACTTCAAGGGCCGGGCCAACGTGGTCCTGGCCACCCTCGCGGCGACGCGCTCGCAAGGCGTCGTCGTGCTGCCCGGCGAGGGGCGCTTCCTCTTTCACGAAGGCCGCGTCGATGGCCCGCTCGCCTCCGAGGTCGTCAGCCGCGGGGTCGGCACGCGCGTGCTCTTGCCGGCCGGTCGCTACGGCGTGCGCTGGCGGCGGCCGGCGCGCTATCACGAGGGCGTCATCAACGTGGTCGCCCAGAAGGAAACGGCGATCGATGCCTCGTCGTTGCAGGTCTTCGAGTACGCGCGCCTCGTCCGCAAGGGGGGCGCGGCCGACGACGCGTGGGAGCTCATGGCGCTGGGACAGGTCGCCTCGCCGCCGCTCGCGGCCTACGACGCGACGCCGGGGATCGCACTCGGGGCGTCTCTCGATCTCAGCGCGTTGGGCCTCGACGCGCTCCTCTGGTATGGCGCGTCGGCCTCGGCCGGCGACGGGCTCGCGGCCACGGCCCACGAGCTCGGGCTGGTCGTCGGCGTCCGCAAGAGCTTCGACGTCGGGCCGGTCGCCCTCGGGCTCGGGGTGCGCGGCGGCCTGGTCGCGCTCGCGCAGTCCTTCGAGGCCCCGGACGAAGCGACGCGCAGGCGGTTGGCTCCGTTGCTCGAGGTCCCGCTGCGCGCGGCGATCGTCTTGGATGGGCCGCTCTCGCTGGTGCTGGAGGGCGGGCTGCGGGTGAGCCCGCGTGAGGTCTTGCGCGACGACGAGAGCGCCGAGGCGACCTGGCTCGGGGCCTGGGGTCGGCTCGGGCTCGCGTGGGCGATGCCATGAAGACCTGGGGCGCGATCGCAATGGGGGTCGCCGTGACCGTCGGCGCCTGCGATCCGTTGGCGGAAGGCGACTGGCGCGGCGCGCCGCAGATGATCGTGCGCCTCGAGGTGGGCGCGCTACCGATCCCGCGCCCCGACGAGCTGCGCACCCTCGCCATCGTGTGGACCTCGCTCGGTGGGCCGACCGATCGCCAGAGCTTCGAGCTCCCCCAGGCCGAGCCGCAGTCTTTCGGCGGGGTCGAGCTGCGCCTCCACGCCAGCACCGCCATGCGCAACGTGGCCCAGGTCGGGGCTGCCGCCCCGAAAGCCGGCGTGGCGATCGGCTTCCCGCTGGTGCGACTCGGTGACGTGAGCGAGCCCCTCGATCTCGACGATGGGGTCATCGCGGTGAGCGACGACCACTACCTCGTCTGGGCCGAGGACGCCGACCGCGCACGTGCCGCGGGTGGCCCGGCGATGGCGGCGATCTTGAACCCGATCGCCCTCGAGGATGGCTTCAACCTCGCGGTCGGCGTGTGCCGCGAGGGGCGGCCGAGCCAGGTCCTCATCGTGCCGCCCGAGCGCGTGGCCCTGGTGCCGGTCGAGACCGTGCGCGCGGGGAGCTGCCTCGACGTGTTCTGGGGCGCCTGGCGATGAATCGCGAGGGGCCCTCATTTTCTGGTGTCCACGGGCGCGAGCTCGCGGGTCATCCACAGCGAGACCGGCAGCGACGACTTGTGCGCAAGCCGAGATGACCAGCACACTGACGACGACCGACCCTTCGAGGACACCATGCGACGCCTTGCTCGACCCATCCTGCTCACCGCAATGACCTTCGGTCCCCTGACCTCGGCCTGCACCGAGACGAGCGAACCCGTGAAGGGCCAGCCGATCGTGATCTTCCCGGCCGCCGTCCAGAGCGCCGCCAAGACCAACGCCCGGGCCATCGCGCACGAGCTCTGGCAGGCCCAGGACTGGCTCGGCAAGACCGACAGCGTCGACGCGATCGGGGACGTCTTCCAGTTCGGGGTCGAGACCGACATCCCGGCGCCGCGCAACGCCATCTTCCTGCCCGAGGACGAGCGCGAGTTCAACGAGGCCATGGACGACCTCGACACCTTCCTGGAAGAGCACGTGTTCGTCGATGCGCAGATCGAGTCGCGCAACGACACCTCGATCACCTACAAGCTCGACCCGCAGATCGCTTGCGACGCCGATCTGTTCGACCTCGAAGATTGCCAGCGCTTCCTCACCGAGATGCCGATCCGCATCCGCGCCACGCGCTTCCGCGAGTCCGACGTGGACCTCGAGTTGCTGGCCGGCCCCGACAAGACGAGCCTCGCGACCCTCGAGCTGCACGAAGACCTGGCGGCCCTGACGGTCGACTTCGCCTCGGGGGCGGCGGTCATCGACGAGCTCGTCGCGGTCGCCGACGGCGACGATGAGGACGGCCCCACGGTCGACATCGACGGCAAGGCCCGCATCGCCGTGCGCCGCCTGGCCGAGGACAAGCTGCGCCTCGAGTCCGCCGTGACCGAGCCGATCGCGCTGAAGGTCGACCAGGGCGAGGAGGGCATCGTCGAGGTGACGAGCGCGCTCGGCACGTTCGCCCTGGACGTCGACTACGCCGCGAGCAAGGCGACCCTCGACATCGACCTCGGCCGCAGCACGGTGACCGCGCCGAAGCGCCTCGTGCAGATGCAGCCCGAGTGCTACGAGGTGTGGTCGACCGACGCGGACGGCAACGAGACCTACACCGAGGAGTGCGACGGCGAGACCCTGCCGGAGGCCCAGGGGCAGTTCTCGCTCATCGTCGAGCGCTTGGCCGTCTATGCCGAGCTCGATGACACGGCCAAGAACATCGCGTTGAAGGGGCTCGCGCTGGGGCCGATCAAGGTCCTCTCGGATGCGGCGACCGCGGCCGAGCTCTCGATCGGGGGCACGACGCCCTTCGACCTCACGCTCGCGACCAACGACGACGACACCGTGAACCTCTCCCTGTCGCGGGCGGTCGAGGCCTCGGCCATCCTGCGCATGGGCCTCCTCGACGACACCTTCGGTGACCTCCCCGAGTGGTTCCGCGACGAGGACCTCGGCTTGAAGATCCTCGGCGAGGCCCCCTCGCTCACCGCCCTCGTCGAAGGCATCATCGTCGGAGCCGCCACCACCCTCGAGATGACGAGCCGCTTCGGCGACCCGCAGCAGTTCTCGGCCGAGGCCGGCCAGTGCGTGTGGGTCGACACCTCGACCGACCTCGAGGAGAACGAGTCGCACCCGTTCGACATGCGCAAGGGCGACACCTGCCCGGAGCCCGACGCCGAGATCGGTGTCGGCGGGAGCAACCCTCCGTCCTGATGAAGCACCGGGGATGAACGGGTCAGGGTCTCACGCGGTGACGCGCGCGACCTTGGCCCGCCCTGCGCTCGCATCGCGCAGCGCCGCTTCGAAGGCGGCGCGGACGGCACTCTCGATCGACACCGTCAGCGTGACCTCGGCGCCGTAATCGGCGCCTTCGTGTTTGGCCGCATAGGCCGCCAACACCCCCTGCACCGCGCCGGACAGGGTGTAGTCGAAGCCGATGGCGTAGCGCGTGGTCGGCACGAAGGGGACGACCTGGCTCGCGGCGAGCACCGCGCGGGCCGCGTCCCCGTAGCCCTTGGCGAGGTCGCCGGTCGCCAGCTTCTGGCCACCCGGGATGCGCGCGACGAGCACGACGGTGTTTATCAGACCGAGCTGGTCGAGGCGCTGGAGGATGGGTCGACCCGCGGCACCGATGGGCTCGCCTCCATCGGACCAGCCGAAGTCCTCGGGCTCGGGGGCGACGCGAAACGCGTAGGCGTGATGCACCGCGTCGGGATGGTCCGCGCGCGCCTCGACGAGCGCGGCCTTGGCGATGGCGAGCCCGTGCTCGGGCGCGGTCGGCAGGGCGCGCGCCAGAAAGCGCGAGGCCTTGACGCGCTCGCCCTCGGCGAAGGCGGGCTCGGCAATGGTCATGAATGAGGTCGTCACCGCTCGCTCGACTCCGTCCGACGCGTCATCATCGACGCATGATACCCCCAGAGGACGCCCCTGACACGCCCGCTGACACGCCCGCAGACACGTCCAACGACACGCCCGCTGACATGTCCAAAGCCACGCTCGACGCGCGCACCGCGCACGAGGCGCGTGCGACCCCCACCCTGCTGGCCGTCGACCTCGGGCTGCGCACGGGGCTCGCCGTGTTCGGTCGCGACGGCCGCCTCCTCCGCTATCGCTCGACCCACTTCCCCGACCTCGGCACCCTGAAGCGCGCCTTGCCGCGCGTGCTCACCGAGGCCCCGAACCTCGCCTGCCTCGTGTGCGAGGGCGACCGCCACCTGGCCGCCATCTGGACCCGCCACCTGCCGCGCGATGCCGAGCTCGTCTGGGTCTCGGCCGAGACCTGGCGTGAGGGCCTGCTCACCCCGGCCGAGCAGCGCGACGGGCCGACCGCGAAGCAGAGCGCCGACCGCCGCGCCCGCGAGGTCATCGCCGCCTCGGGCCTCTCGCGCCCGACCTCGCTGCGCCACGACGCGGCCGAGGCCATCCTCATCGGACTCTGGGGCGCGCTGCGCCTCGGCTGGTGCGAGCGCCCACCCTGGCGCCGACGCTGAGCGCGGCCTGGCCGTCCTCGGCGACCTCACCCCGCGCTCATGGCCACGCTGGCCTCTCGCGCATGGTGGACGATGCCATCGGGATCGCGTCGGTGCCCCTTCCTCGAGACCCTCGATCGCAAGGCCGACCTCACCCTCGACTGAGCGGCGAGCTCAGTAGATGAAAGCGTCTGCGCCGTTGGTGACGGTCACCATGATGATCGTGTCGGCGCGCGTGGCCGCATCGATCTGACCCCAGGCCGTGCGCAGCGAGTCGACGTGCGGCGCGTCGTAGGCCAGGACGTGGAGGATCTGCTTCACCCAGCGATAGGGCGCCGACACGTTCGCGCTCGAGATGAGGATGTCGCCGAGCTTCTTCTCGAGGATGCTCTTGGCCTGCGCCACCGTGTAGGGCGCGTCGAAGGGGAAGCCGACCGCGCGCGTCACGCTGACGCCGACCTTCTCGTCGTCGATTTCCATAAGGATATCGGTGATCTTACCCTGCTGGTCGTAGACGATCTCGGTCTCGGTCGCGATGAGGGTCGCGAGCTCGCAGCGCTCGAGGACCTCCAGCGCGAAGACCTCGCTCATGACCGAGCTGCCGCCCGCGTTGCCGTCGCGGATCATCTCCTGGCTGTCGGGCAGCAAGCGCGCGAAGTCGACCTCGTCGTAGGGGTCGGTGCCGAAGTCGATGGCGTTGACGAAGAAGCTCGGGGCGGGATCGGCGAGCTCGGTGTCGATGACGCCGCACTCGCCCGAGATGGTGCCGAAGCCGGGCAGAGGAAGGGTCGGGCTGGTGTCGGGAGCGACCTCCGCGTCGGTGTCGACGTCGGGCACATCGTCGACCCCATCAGCCACATCGGCCACATCGGCAACATCGAGCCCATCGGCCCCGTCGAGCGGGTCCTCGGTGTCGCTCACGTCGGGCCCGACCTCGTGTGAGTCGTCCGCATCGCTCGCGTCAGCGCTCGGCTCGCCGTCGACCTCGGAGGCGCTGTCGACCTCCACCTCGGTGAGGTCCCCATCATCGATCTGGTCGGGCACGACGGACGAGTCGCGTGTGTCGTCCGACACATCGGCGGCCCCATCGTCGCCACAGCCCGAGAGGGACCCGACACCCACGACCACCGCGACGATGAAGGTTCCGATGCGCATCTCGCGAAAGCTACGCGATGGCCAGCGCGCGAGCAACCCCGGCATCGCGCCAGCACCGTCGCGGCCGTGGCTTTTCGAAGTGATCCCAACTATATCCATACACATGGAGGACGATCCCAGGGCGCGCTTCGGCCATGCCTTCCGCCTCGGCACCTCGGTCGCGAGCGTCGCCGCCCATGGCGAGCGCAGCCAGCGCTGGATCCGCCTCGCCCGCGCGAGCCTCGCCGTCCTGCTCGTGACGACCGTCGGCACCTGGGGCTTCTGGACGCTCTCGGACGGTCGCCACTCGGTCATCGAGTGCCTCTACATGACGGTCATCAGCATCTCGACCGTCGGCTTCAACGAGGTGATCCCCATCTCCAGCGACGCCATGCGCCTCTTCTCGATGGGGCTCATCCTCCTGGGCGGCGCGTCGCTCGTCTACTTCCTCACCGCCATCGCCGCGTTCTTCCTCGAGGGCGACCTCATCTATGGGTTCTGGCGGCGCCGCCTGGCTCGCGCGCTCGACCGCCTCGACAAGCACGTCGTCGTCTGCGGACTCGGCCGCGTCGGGGCTACGCCTTCAACGAGCTCCAGTCCTCACGCTGGCCCGTGGTCGGCCTCGACCGCGAAGCGAGCCGGGTCGAGGCCCTCCTGCTCGAACACGGCGACCGCATCCTGTTCGCGGTGGGCGACGTCTTCCTCGAGGAAACCCTGCTCGCCGCTCGCCTCGAGCGCGCCCATGCCCTCGTCGTCGCCCTCGCCGACGACCGCGACAACCTCCTCCTCTGCGTCACGGCCCGCCAGGTCAACCCTTCGATCCGCCTCGTCGTGCGCCTGGTCGACCCCGACAATGCCTCTCTCTTCGAGGGCGCCCACGCGGACGCCATCGTCCACTCACCGCGTGTCGCCGCCAAGACGATCGCGAGCGACCTCCTGAACCCGGCTCTGTCCGACTTCACCCACCGCCTCATCACCTCGGAGTCGCATCGCAAGCCTCTGGAGCTGCTCACGGTATCACCCGATGATGCGGCCGTCGGGCAGCCGCTCGACGCCCTCGTCTTCGGGCACAAGGGCGGCGGCATGATCGTCGCCCACCGCCGAGCCGGGGACGCCCGCTTCGCGTTCCGTCCCGAGGGCTCGCGTCTCGTCGAAGGCGGCGACGAGCTGCTCCTCCTCGCCTCCCGCGAGGAGCGTCGCCACCGGAACATCGCGCCCCGCGCGACGACCTCGAACGGCGCATCGCCGCTTGGGCCGCCCGAGGCGAGGCACGCGGTCCTGGCAGGGGCAGGTGCGGTAGGGCGCGCGCTGGCGAAGGAGCTCCGGCATCGCGGGATCAGGGTCAGCGTCATCGAGAGGGACGCGGCCAAGCTGGCCCTGCTTCGCGACGCCCTGGGCGACGATCCCGACCTGCACCTGGTCTGCGGCGACGTCTACGACAAGCACGCCCTGAGCGAGGCCGGGCTCGAGCGTGCCTGGGCCTTCGTGTCGGCGCTCCAGGCCGTGCGCGACAACCTCTTCCTCGCGGCCACCGTCCACCATCAACACCCGCACCTGCGCATCGTTGCGCGCGTGGGCAGCCGCCGCGAGGCCCGCCGCATGGAGGCCTTCGGCGCCGAGGCGTTCAACCCGGGCGCCATCGGTGGCGTGCACCTCGGGCGGCTCGCGATCCACCCCGAGCTGGTCGCCTTCGCCGACGGGCTCGAGGCCTCGCTCGAGCGGACCGAGGCCCTCGCCATCTTGCCGGTGACGCGCCCCGGACTCGACGGCTCGCGCCTCCGAGAGCTCCCCACGGGCGACCTCGGTGCGGTGGTCGTCGGACTCCGACGCAAGAAGTCAGGCCACTTCGTCTATCACCCCGACCCCGCCATGCGGCTCTCCGTCGGGGGCGCCGTGGTGGCGCTCGGCGAGGCTCACGCGCTGGAAGCGCTCAGCGCGTTCCTCGGCGGCTGACTCCGCGCTGTCGCGCTTGCCCTTCACGGGACTCGGAGGACGCCGAGCTTTTCTGGATCGACCACGACGAAGATCCCGACCGCGCTCGTGTGGACGACGCCGGGCTCGCTCTCGATGCGGCCGTGTACCTCGATGCGACGCCCCGCGACCGAGCGCACCTCGGCAAAAGTGATAGTGTCTATCATAAGTGGCAAGGGCCGCTTGTAGTCGACCGTCAGCCGCCCCAGCACCACCGAGTGACCGGCGTGCCACGCCGCGACTCCCATGACCTCGTCGAGGACGGCCGCCAGGGAGCCGCCGTGGGCGTGCCCGGGAGGGCCCTCGGCGTCGGGCCCGAACCACACGCGCGCCCGCACCTCGCCGCGCTCGACGTGGCGCCAGAAGGCGACGCGCAGACGGTTGCCAAAGGGATCGCCCGAGACGAAGGACCGGATCCGATGGACCGGCTCAGGGTTCTCGAGGCGCTCGAAGCCAGGCTCATCGGGCGCATACGGAGGCAGCGGATCGGGGGCACGCATCGCGCTCGATATACGCGGCGCGGTCGGGCGCGTCACGTGCGCTCACTCGTCGCCGCTACCCCGGCGTTCGACGCAGCCCTCGGGGAGACGGCCCGGCGCGTACTTGCGCGGGCAGTCGAAGTCTTCGGGCAGCGTGGCCTCGCAGCGCGCACGGTCGCAGGTCGCGGCACAGATGCGCTGGAGGACTGGGGCGAGCTCGGGGTGATAGCGCACGCCGAGGATACCGCTGTCGCGCTGGACCTCGTGGCGCACGGGGGTCGCGCGGCCGCGCGCCCAGACGACGAAGGCGTCGCCGTCCCAGTCGTGCGCGAGGGCGAAGGTCTCGTCGCTGGCGACCCAGAAGAGGCCACGCGGCTCGAGGCGGGCGTCCTCGGCCTTGCCCTGGCCGGCCCGGATCTGGGGAAAGGCCGCGCTGCTGCCGCACGGGTCGAAGGCGGACGGGCACTGGTCCTTCGCGTAGCGAGCCCAGGTCGGGCGACGGTCGCTGGCCGCCGAGCGCCACGCGTTGTCGTTGCCGAGGACGGCCCGGGACAGTGGCGAGCCGGCGGTCGACTTCGGGTTCCAGCAGCGGTCGTAGGTCGGCAGGGGCTCGCCGAGAAGCGCGCCGCCGACCAGATCGGTGAAGACCGGATCGGCGCATGCCGCCTTGCCACCGCGCACGCGATCAGGCGCGACGAAGGCCGGGCTGTCGCCACAGGCCGCCGCGCACTGGCAGCTCGGGCGCAGCGCGTAGGCGCCGAGCGCGACGAGGTCGCCCGCGACGTCGACGACCCAGAGTCCCTTCTGCGAGAGGAGGGGGCGGGCGGGATCGGTCGGGATGACGAGCGTGTGATAGCCCCACGCCCCAGCGTCGCCGTCGCGGAAGTAGACGACGAAGGCGCCACGCCCCGGGGCCTCGACCGGCGTCACGGTCGCCCGAGGCGGCTCGGGCGGCGGCTGCAATGGCTCGGGCTGCGCCGGCTCGGGCTGCGGCGAGACGCGCGGCGTAGAGGTCGTGCAGGCCGAGAGCAGCACGATCATGACGAGAGACGAGATGCGCATGGGGTCCTCTCGAGCGTGATAGCGGGCGCCACGAGCGTCGTCATCTGTCGCCGAGCTGAACGCCGCGCGGGCTCAGCCGCGAGTAGACGCTTGGCTCGCCAGGCGCTCTTCGCGCGGACGCGAGGCGGCCAGGGCCAGGGCCTCGAGGGCGGCGGGCGCACGCTGGGCCTCGGCGTCCTTCATCTGCCCGATGCTCGCGATGCCGTGCTTCCACGCCTTGGCGAGTGGGGTCTTCGCGAAGAGGCTCAGCAGGTGGCGCGTGACGGCGTGGGGCTTGGTGCCGCTGGCGACCTCGCGCGCGAGGTAGGGCACGACCGCCAGCGCCGCTTCCGAGCGGGTCTGGGCGGGGTTCGCGGCGGCGCCGAAGATGCGCGTGTCGGCCTCGGCGAAGACCCACGGGTCGTCGCAGGCCGCGCGACCGATCATGACGGCGTCGACGTGCTCGAGCTGGAGCTTGGCCTCGGCCAGGGTCTTGATGCCGCCGTTGATCTCGATCGCCAGTTCCGGGTGCTCGCGCTTCAGGCGATGGACCTCGTCGTAGCGCAGCGGCGGGATGGTGCGGTTCTCGCGCGGCGACAAGCCATTGAGCCAGGCCTTGCGCGCATGCACGCTGAAGCGATCGGCCCCGGCCTGAGCGACGACCTCGACGAAGGCGAGCATGTCCTCGTACGCGTCGCGGTCGTCGATGCCGATGCGGTGCTTGACGGTGACCGGGATGGAGACGGCCGCGCGCATGGCCGAGACGCACTCGGCGACCACCTCGGGCACGGCCATCAAGCACGCCCCGAAGCGCCCGCGCTGCACCCGATCCGAGGGGCAGCCGACGTTGAGGTTCACCTCGTCCCAGCCGAGGTCCTCGGCGATCTTGGCGGCCCGAGCCAACATGCGCGGGTCGTCACCGCCGAGCTGCAGCGCCACCGGGTGCTCGACCGGGTCCTTGCGGAGGAAGTCGACGCGACCGCCGAGCACGATCGCCTGCGCGGTGATCATCTCGGAGTAGAGCAGCGTCTCGCGCGTCAGCGCCCGCAGGACCACGCGGCAGTGCCGGTCGGTGTAGTCCATCATCGGCGCGACCGACAAGGCACGCGTCTGTCCGCGGCGCGGGCTCGGCGCAGTCGACATCGGGGCGGGATCAGGGGTCGTCACGGCGCGGGACCCTGCCCTCGCCCGCGCCGCACGTCAACGATGAGCCACGCAATGCGTACCCGCGCGCGACTTGACCGCGATACCGACTCGGGCATCAACTGCGCCCCGACGCGTTCTGTCAGGCTCTCGTCTCGCCCCCACCACGCCCCCTCGCAAACGAAGGTCTCATGCGTCTCCTCCGCCTCGCCGCCGTCGCCGCTGCCTCCGTCCTCGCCCTGCCCGCCCTGGCCGGCGACATTCCCAAGACCTTCAAGAGCGACTCGTCCGGCCAGCTCCCCCCAGGCGTCAAGGCCTCGGGCACGGTGCTGCGCTCGGTGAGCTGGGTCGACGACAAGGGCGACAACCTCGCCGTCTTCTCGACGACCTCCAAGACCAGGACGCGCAAGGGGCACGACCCCGAGCTCACCACCACGATCTTCGTCGACATCTTCCAGGGCAAGAACGGCAAGCTCAAGAAGCAGCGCAGCGTCCGCGAGATCGTGGCCAACTGCGAGTTCGACCTCACCAACGAGTTCCTGCCGACCTCGGTCATGGTGACCGACCTCGACCAGAACGGCGTGGGCGAGCTCACCTTCGCCTATCGCTCGACCTGCCGCAGCGACGTCAGCCCCGCCACGATGAAGCTCCTCGTCCTCGAAGGCCCCAAGAAGTACATCCTGCGCGGCCAGACCCGCATCTTCCCGGGCGGCAAGGACCAGGAAGCCGTCGGCGGCGACTACACCCCCGACATGAAGGGCGCCCCGCAGGCCTTCCTCGACCACGCCGACAAGGTCTGGAAGAAGTTCGTCACCGAGTAGGCGCCGTCCGCGACCGTGCGCGCCGATCCCCGCGGGGGCGCGCCGGCCGGTCGCTCACGCGGCCTGACGCTTGCCGACGACTGCCTGCAACATGCTGCGGGGGATGGCGTCGCCATGGACGAAGCGGCGACACACGGTGTGCAGCGCCTGCCGATCGAGGTGGCGCCCGTCGCGCGTGAGGATCGCTTCGAGGAGGCGCTCTTCGGCGCGCGAGACCTTGCCGTCCGGGAACGCCGCCAGCGCCAGGACCTCGAGCACGAGGTCGCGCTCGTGTTGGGTCAGGCGGTCGAGCGCCGCGATGAAGGCCTGGGTATCGTCGAGTTCCTTCACCTCGACCCTGCCGAGACGTCGCGAGATGGATCGCATCAACGCGAGCAGGTTCGGGTGCACCTCGTGGCTACGCACGATGGTGGACGCGACCGCACGCATCATGGCCTCCAGCACCTCGCGGCGCACGGCCTTCTCGCCGCGCAAGATCTCGATGAGCAGCGTCTCGCAGGCCGACGGCCCCAAGGCCCGGATGCGCGCTTGCCGCACCATGCGCCACGCGACCCACGCGTCCCATGCACCGGTGATGAGGACGTCGGTGAAGGTGAGGTAGGCCTTGACGATGGCGCGGCCGCCGACGCGTCGTATCAAGAGGCGCACGATGAAGTTGGTGAGGCTGATCTTCAGCTTGTAAGAGACGGTCGCGAGCACCATGCGCCACTTGGAGATCTCTCGATAGGGATCGATCCCGAACGGATTCTGCGGCGGGTTCGGCAGCTCCAGCGCCGCGCGCGCCAACGCCAGTGCGACCGCGTTCTGCTCGTCGGTCGGCGGGTCCACCCCGCGCGGGACGAGCCTGATCCCGGCCTCGCGCGCGATGAGGTGGACCGTCTTCAGCGCGAAGCGATAGAGGATCGCGACCTCGATCATGGTCGCGACGATGGTGACGCCGTTGACGATGAGGAAGTCGCGGATGTCCTCCCAGAAGGTGGTCTCGATGTGCTCGGGCACCGCCAGCACGAACGACGCGATGGACGAGATGAGGCCCGACAGCGCGCCGATGCCGAAGGCGACCCACACCATCTTGCGCCCGAGGCGCCGGATGGCCTCGCGCTCCTGATCGTCGAGGAGGTGGACGACCTCGTCGCCGTGCAACTCGGGCAGCTTCGCCTCGTAGCGCTTGAAGCGCTCGAGGCCCATCTTCTCGAGCTTCGGGTTGGTCGGGACCGCGAACTCGAGCCCCAGCTCCTCGAGCTTATGGACCGTGGCCTCGACGATCGAGCCGTCGAGCTCGCCCGCCGTCCTCGCGTCTTCGGGTGTTGTCTCCGCCACCATCGACGACCTCAGAGGAGTCCGCCGGCGAGCCGCCAGCCGGGTCCGCGCTTCACCCACTTCACCTGATGTGAGAGTGACTCTCCCTTTTCGCCGCGCCGCGCATGCCGCGTCCGCACCACCGTCCCCTCGATCGCCTCGGCCACGACCGACTGCGGCTCGACGTAGCCCTCGAACTGGATCTCGCCCTGGGCCGCCTCCCAGGCGTGTCGGAACTGGTCGAAGGTGACCTTCTTGTCCGACGTCGAGGCGCTCGCGTCGCACAGCTCGCGGAAGGCCCGCCAGTGATGCGTCGCGAGGATGCGATAGAGCAGCGGCAGCAGATCGGCCGGCTTCTCGGTCGCGTTCGGCACGGCGATCCCGGCCTGCAGCTTGTCGAGGCTCGCCACCGCCTGATCGAGCCCGGGGACGGCCCCCTCGCGCTCGAGGAGGAGCTGCCCGCGCACGAAGATCGGCCCCAGCTCGACGACCAGCTCCGGCGCCTCGAGCTCGGTGCGCGCCTCGAGCACGGTGACGATCGCGTCCCAGCGGTCCTCGCGCCGAAAGCCGAGCAGGGCCTGCACCTCGCGCATCCGCCCGACGCGCTGCGCCCAGACCATGTCCATCGGGATCGCGACCGCGAGACGCTGCCCCTGCGCGCTCTCGGTCCGATGCAGGATGGCCCGCCCCGTGTCGTGCGGCCCCTGCGAGGTCGGGTCGATGCCCGTCAGCGCGAAGCGCGCGCCGACCTCGGGCCGCACCTTGCCGACCGGCCCCGGGACCTCACCGAGCAGCGTCTCCCAGCGCAGCCGCCCTGCCTCGATGACCGAAGCGCGGATCGTGTCGAGCTCTCCCATTCCATTCCTCCCCGGTGTCATGGCGTCGGCACCAACTTCAACATGACGGACTTGCCGCTGGTCGTCGCGAGACGCTGCCGCACAGGCTTGAAGCCGGCCCGCGACACCGAGATCTCGACGCCCGCCTCGCCATCCCACTCGACATAGAGCGGCGTTTCTCCGACAGACTGCCCGTGGACCGAGACCCGCGCGCCGACCGGATCGGAGTCCACCAACACGCGGTGCGTGGTCGCGGCCGCCTTCTTGACGAGGTCGGGGTCCTCGAGATCGGCCAGCGGATCGACCGGCTTCTTGTCGTTCGGGTCCACTTTCGAGAGCGGCTCGACCTTGTCCAGCCGACTCGGCTCCTTGGCCTTCTCGACCACCGGCGCGGCTGCGGGCCGCATCGTGTCGGTCGCCACGGTGTCGGCGGTCGCGATTCTGGGCGCGGTGTCCGCAAGGACGCTGCCCGGGCCCGTATCGGTCGTAGCCTGCGCGACCGCGTCTACGGCACCGACCGCGCCGACCTCGACCGCATTGGTCGGGCTCGCTACCTCATGCACGGCGACACTCGCGTCGTGACCCGCGCGCCCCGTCGGCGCCTCGGCCTCGACCTCGCTCGTCGCGACGGTGCGCGGCAGGGTCGCGAACAAGATCGCCGCCGCGATCCCCGCGACCGCGACGCCCAGGACGAACCAGAGCACCGGCGACCCACGCCGCTTCACCTCGATCTCGGGGTCCGACCACGCGCTCGCAGTGCGTCGCACCTCCTGGGACAAGACCGCGTTCGCACCCTCGCGCGCGCCGGCTCCAGACCCGCCGGTCGCGGGGCCGGCCCCTCGCGCCGGGCCGAGCGCACCGGAGTCCCCGCGCACGTCCGTCGGGCGTGGACCGGTGTGCGGGCCCGAGGGCGGCGTGGTCCTCACGTTCTCGCGCAGGCTCGGGCGCGGTCCGGTCCGCGGCCCCGAGCGCGGGCCCGGCGTGGCCCCTTGCGGTGGGGTCGTCTCGGGCGTCGCCGCCGCGGCTCCCGGGCCGGTCATGCGGCGCGGCTTGGTCGTCAGCTCGGGCACGCGCGGCGCGTTCGAGCGACCCGTCGTCGGCGCGACGCCATAGGGGTTGGTCGCGCGCTTGGTCGAGCGCGAAGTAGGGCCGCCGGCGCCCGCCGCCGGAGCCGCGAACTCGGCGGTCGTGGTCGGCATCGGGAGGATCGGCTGGACGCGCGCGAGCTCGAGCAGGTCGAGCGCCTTCTGGGCGCCGTCCGGTCGGTTCCACGGCTTCTTCTCGAGGCATCGCAGGACGAGGTCCACCAGCGGCCCCACCAGCACGCGCCCGTCGCGCTCGGGGGCCGGTGGCATCTTCACGCTGTGAGCCACCAGGAGGTCGCTCGGCGAGACCTCGGAGAACGGCGGCTTGCCCGTCAGGAGCTCGTAGAGCAGGGCACCCGCCGAGTAGAGATCGCTGTGCCCCGAGACGCCGCGGCCGCGCGCCTGCTCGGGCGCCATGGTGCGCCACGCCGCCGACAGCGCCTGCGGAAAGACGAAGGGGGTCGCGTCGTCGTCGGCCAGGACGCGCACGAGCCCGAAGTTCTCGATCTTGATGGACTCGCCACCGCCTGCCCGCGTGAGCAGGATCACGTTGTGGAGGCCGAGGCTGCGATGCAGCACCCCGTGCGTGTGTGCCTCCAGCAGGGCGTCGAAGAGCTCCTTGGCGATGGCGACCAGGCGCCCCGGGTCGAAGGGGCCTCCGCGCGTCAGGACCTCGGCGAGGGTCGGGCCGGCGACGAGCTCTTGCGCGATGAAAAGCGTGCCGTCCTCGGCGACCCCGTGCTCCATGACGCGCACGATGTTGGGGTGCGCCAGCGAGGCGACAAGGCGCCCCTCGCGCTGGAAGCGCGCGATGAGCCCGAGGTCGGTCGCGATCGACGGCGCCAGGAGGCGCACCGCGATCGGCGTGTTCAGGCGCAGATCGGTCGCGCGATAGGCCGTGCCGAGCGTGCTCTTGCCGAGCACCTGGTCCAAGCGATAGCGCCCCGCGAGGACCTCGCCTTCGCGGGTACCGGGGTCGCGCCCGAGGTAGCGGGCGCGCTCGACCGTGGCATAACCGTCGCTCTTGCAGAACGGCGCCTGCGTCTCGGTCCCACATTGAGGGCAGATGCGCGTGACCATGGGACCGGGAGGATACATGCTCGGCCGCTCCTACGGAAGCGCTGCGGCGGCGGCAACCGCACGCGGCGAAGCCCCCGGAGCGGGCCCAGAGCACGGACCCGAACGCCCTCCTAGAGCGAGAGACGCTTGAAGCCTGCCTCGGGGATGGCCTTGATGACCCCCATCACGCCGCGCCAGAAGGGCGGCCAATAGAGGTCGTCGCGGCGCGCCTCCATCGCTTCGAGGACCGCGTGCGAGGCGGCCTCGGGCGAGGCGATGGGGATCTTGGTCGCGAGCCCCCAGGTCATGCGCGTGTCGATGAAGCCGAGCTTCGCGGTCATGACGTGCACGCCCTTCGAGAACACGCGGTTCCGGAGCCCTTGCAGGTAGAGCGCGAGGGCACCCTTGGCGCTGCCATAGGCATAGTTCGACTGGCGCCCGCGATCACCGGCGACCGATCCCAGTGCCGCGATGATCCCGCGCCCGCGCGCCGCCATCTGGTCGGCCACCAACTCGGCCAGCGACGCGGCCCCGAGGTAGTTCACCTCGACGATGCGGCGCAGCATCTGCGGGTCGCGGCGCCCGTCATCGCCCATGTCGCCGAAGGCGATGACCATGCGCTCGATGGGGCCGACCGCCGCCTCGATGCTGCTGACCAGGGCTGCGTGGGTCTCGACCGCGCGCGCATCGAAGCCGCCCGAGATCGCCACGACCCGGGTGCGCACCGCGATGTCCTTGGCGATGCGCTCGGCCTCGGCCTGGTCCCGCGCCCCGACCCACACCGGATGTCCGCGCTCGGCAAAGCGCAAGGCAAGCTCGCGCCCCACCCGCGAGGTCACGCCGAAGACCACCGCCGCACCTCGCACCGCCCCCTCCACGCCGCTTCGCGGCTGCTCGTTGCCTCCCTCACCGCGCTCCATCACGAACGTCCTCCGGGCGTCACCAGGCCGAGCCTCTCGCCCATCGTCGATCGGAAGACCCCCTTCGGGTCGACCGCGTCGCGAGCCGCCTTCCATGCCTCCCACTCGGGGTACATGCGCTGGAAAGATTCGCGCGACACCCGCGCATCCTTGCCGAGATAGACGCGTCCCCCCGCCTCGACGGTGATCGCGTCCAGCCGCTCGAGCAGCTCGAGCAGCGGCGCCCCGTGGTTCGGGAAGTCGAGGGCCAGCGTCACGCCCGGCGTCGGGAACGACAGCCAGCCGTTGTCGGTGGGCCCGAACTCTTTGATCACAGCCAGGAAACTGCCGAAGCCCGAGCGCGTGATGGCACCCAGGATCTCGCGCAGGGGCCGCTGGTCGGGCGTCTTCGGCAGGACCATCTGGTACTGCAGGAAGCCGCGCTTGCCGTAGATCCGGTTCCAGTGGCGCACCGCGTCCAGCGGATAGAAGAACGGCTCGTAGTGGACGATGCTGTTCTTCTGGCCGCGCGGGTGCTTGCGGAAGTAGACCTCGTTGAAGGCCTTTACGGTCGCCTGGTTCAAGAGCCAGCCGGGCCCGTCGATGGGCACGTCCAGGAGGCGGTCGGCCGCGTCGACGACCCGGCCGAGGAGGCTCTTCTTCGCCTCGATCCCCTGCGGGGCGTGGCGCCCGCGCATGAAGATGCCGCGCCCCATCGCCTTGCCGGTCGTGACGCAGTCGATCCAGCCGACCGTGTGCGTGAAGCCCGTGCTCTCGGCCGAGACCGCGAAGAAGTGGTCGAGGTCCTCGACCCGCACCGACTCCATCTCGATCCAGGGCCCGGCCACGGGCGTGAGACGCAGCTCGACGGAGAGCACGACGCCGGTCAGGCCGAGCCCGCCGACGGTCGCCTTCCACAGCTCGGGGTGGGTCTCCTTGCGGACCTCGAGGACCTCGCCACTGGCCGTCAGCAGCTCGAAGCTCCGCACGTGGTTCGAGAAGCTGCCATCGACGTGGTGGTTCTTGCCGTGCACGTCGCAGGCGAGGGCGCCACCCAGCGTCACGAACTTCGTGCCCGGCGTGATCGGCAGGAAGAAGCCGCGCGGCACGAACACGCGCAAGACCTCCTCCAGCGAGACCCCGGCCTCGGCCTTCAGCCAGCCGGTCGCGGGGTCGAAGGCCAGGAACCGATCCAAGCGGGTCGTCATCACGACGTGCCCCGAGTGCAGCGCCGTGTCGCCATAGCTGCGCCCGAGGCCGTACGCCAGGAGGCCGTCCCCCTGGCTGTCGCCAACGGCCTTCACCATGTCGGCGCGCGTCTCGGGGCGGGCGACCTCGGCCGAGATGACCGGCCACCGACCCCACCCTTCCATGTCGCGTTTCACCCAGTCAGCCACGTCAGGCTCCTTTGCGCGCGGGCAAGCTGCCCGACCATGGCGACCGCTTCAACGCAATTCTGTTCGCCCGCGGCCCGGTCGGCCTCAACCGGCCGCGCGCAGGACGAGGCCCGGGACCCAGCGCTCGAGGGCGCGCGACAGCGCCTCGGACGCGATCGGCTTCGGCAGGTAGTCGTCCATGCCCGCGGCGCGGCACTCGTCGATGATCCCCGGCATCACGTTCGCGGTCATCGCGATGATCGGCGTGTGGCGGCCGACGATGCGCTCCAGAGCGCGGATCTCGCGCGCCGCCTGGAAGCCGTCGACGTCGGGCATGTGACAGTCCATGAAGACCACTGCATACGGCACGAGCTGCATAGCGTGCACCGCTTCGGCCCCGTTGCCGGCCACGTCGGCCTGGCATCCGAGGCGCTCCAGGAGGCGCGTCGCGACGAGCTGGTTCACGGGGTTGTCCTCGGCCACGAGCACCCGCGGGCGTCCCATGTCGGCCGCGACCGCCATCATCTGCACAGTCCCCTCGACCCGCGTCGGGACGGCGGTGCGCGCGCTCTCGACCGGCGTCACGAGGTTCGTGATGCGGCGCTTGAGCGTCTCCTCGCGCATGGGCTTGGGCAGGTATCCACCGGCGCCGACGGCGCGCACGACCGTGTCCCCGGTGCGCTGGGTGAGGTGCCCATAGAGGAGCACCGGGATCGAGCCGCACAGACGCACGACCTCGGCGGCCAGCTTGGCCTCGCCGCGCTCGAGGTTGCGCGTGTTCATGAGGACCAGGCGCGCGTGGATCGCCTCGCGCCCGAAGAAGTGCTGGTGCTCGTCGCTAAGCGCTTCGGGGTCTTCGGGCAGCACGTGGCACTCGACCTTGAAGCCCAGGTTCAGGAGTCGCTCGGCGACGATCTCGGCGCTGATCGGATCGGGGTCGAAGACCAGGGCCAGCCCCGCCGCAGACGGCGGCACCTGCACGACCGGCGCGCCCGCGACCGGCTCGAGGTCGATCGTGAAGCGAAAGGTCGAGCCCTTGCCGATGACGCTCTCGAGGTCGATGACGCCTCCCATGCTCTCGACGAGGCGCTTCGAGATGGCGAGGCCGAGCCCGGTGCCGCCGAAGCGACGGCGCGAGGTGCCGTCGACCTGCGAGAACGGCCTGAACAATGCGCGACGACCGGCCTCGTCGATGCCGAGCCCGGTGTCCGAGACCCGGAACTCGAGCTTGGCGCCGTCGGGGCGAACCGTGACGATGACCCCGCCGGTCTCGGTGAACTTCACGGCGTTGTCGATGAGGTTCAGGAGGACCTGGCGCAGGCGGCCCGCGTCGCCGCGCACCCGCGAAGGCGTCCCGGCGTGCGCGACGTAGCCGAGCTCGATGCGCTTCTCGGTGGCGCGCGGGGCGGCCAGATCGATGACCTCTTCTATGACCTGGCGCAGCTCGAAGTCGGCGGCCTCCATCTCGAGGTGTCCGGCCTCGATCTTCGAGTACGACAGGATGTCGTTGACGATGCGCAAGAGCGCCTGGGCCGAGGTCCGGATGGTGGTCGCGGCCTCGCGCTGCTCGGCGTCGAGGTCGGACTCGAGGAGGAGACCGCTCATCCCGATGACGCCGTTGAGCGGGGTCCGGATCTCGTGGCTCACGGTCGCCAGGAACTCGCTCTTGGCCCGCTCCTCGGCCGAGGGCACCGCCACCTCGGGCGCGGGAGGAGCCGGCGACGAGGCTGCTGCGGGCACCGGATGAGGCGCGCCCGACGACGCGGGCCGGCGCGTGAGCCACCACGCCAACGGCAATACCAGCGCCGCGAGCCCCAGGACGAGGGCATCGGGCGGGTCGAAGGCGACCGTCAGGACGGCCAGCGCGACCCCGATGAAAGCGAGGATCCAGGCCGCGCGAGGGTCGGCCGCGCCGCGCGCGGGGCGCGATGTGGAGTCGGTTTCCAACCGTGATGAGCTCCCGAGACGCCTTGCATGATAGCCGAATCGGCACGATCGTCACGTGCACTTCTGATGTCGCGAGGTTTCGACATGCGCCCCGGTGCTCTCCTCATCGCCGTGTTCCTCGCTACCACGCTCGGCTGCGGCTCGAGTGGCGGCGCGACCTGCCCCGACAAGGACCCGCTGTCGGCGCCCGATCCGAAGCCCTGCCCGATCTGTCCGGTGGTGCGGCCCGCACAGGCACCGACCAAGATCGGGGCCGAGACCTTGAAGCGCGATCGCGAGCGCCACTTCGCACTCATCGCCATGGCGGCCGACGGCGCGAGCGCGTTGGTGCGCCTCGATGATGCGGCGGCCGGGGCCTTCTACCAGCTCGTCGATCTCAACGTGACGCCCGTGCCCAAGCTCATCAAGAGCTGGCGCCTCGAGGACGTCGGCGAGAAAGACGCCCTGAAGGCCGCCACCAAGGCCATGAAGGTCGTGGCTCCGGGGCCGCCCTCCCAGCGCAACGCGGCAGACATCGCGCTGCTCGCCGCCGACGACGGCGCCGAGGTCACCGTCCTGGCCATGAAGGGCGAGCGGGCCGTGCCGATCGCCACACTACCGCGCCTCACCGACGAGGACGGCGGGCTCTCCGACGTGAGCATCATCAAGCTCGCCTGGGACCCGACCGGCACGCGCGCGATCATCATCCATCGCCAGAAGAGCGCGGGCCCACCGGCGCTCACGACCGAGTGGCTCCATGTGGTGCCGGTCGCGAAGGACGCGCTTCCGTTCGACTGAGCTCGGCCTCGCCCTCAGACGGCCTCGCGCCTTGCGCGCCTGCGACCGCCTCGACCCACCCGAGCTCGACCCACGCGGCCTCCAGAGCCGCGAGCAACCGTCGTGCCTCGTTCCAGTGCAGAGGCCGCTCGATCGACATGCGCGCCCTCAGGTGGGCGAGGTTCTCCGGCACGATCGGGAGCGCGGTGAGTGGCGGCGTCATACTGCTCGCATGTTCAGGTGTCGCGTAGCGCCGCGCAAGCCTAAAGTGCGCCGATGGATCGCCGCGCGACGTTGCTCGTCACCTGTCCCGATCGTCCCGGCATCGTCGCGACGGTCACCACCTTCCTCTATCACCACGGGGTCAACATCCTGCGGCTGGACCAGCACTCGACGGGCAGCCTGGCGAAGCCTGGTCTCGATCTCCCTTCACGCCCCGACAGTCTGGCCTCGCCCGGCACCTTCTTCATGCGCATCGAGTTCGAGACGCCGCCCGTCGAGGGCGCGCGCCCCGCGTTGGAGGCGGCCTTCAAGGCCGTCGTCGCCGAGCGCCTGGACATGTGGTTCTCGCTCGCCTGGGCCCGCGACCTCCGCCGCGTCGCGGTCCTCGTCAGCAAGCACGACCACGCCCTGGTCGAGCTCTTGTGGCGCTGGCGCCAGGGTGAGCTGCCGTGCGAGATGCACGCCATCATCTCGAACCACGAGGTCGCGCGCCGCGCCGCCAAAGACTTCGAGCTGCCCTTCCACGTCGTCGACTCGAGCGACAAGGCGCGCGCCGAGGCCGAGCTCGAGCGCCTCCTGGACGGCGTCGATCTGGTCGTGCTCGCGCGCTACATGCAGATCCTCTCGCCGGCCTTCGTCGAGAAATTCCACCATCGAATCATCAACATCCACCACTCGTTCCTGCCCGCCTTCGTCGGCGCGCGGCCGTATCACCAGGCCCACGAACGCGGCGTGAAGCTCATCGGCGCGACCGCGCACTACGTGACCTCCGAGCTCGATCAGGGCCCGATCATCGAGCAGGATGTCATCCGCGTGAGCCATCGCCAGGACGCTGCCTCGCTCGTGTCCCTCGGCCGCGACATCGAGCGCCAGGTCCTCGCCCGCGCCGTGCGCTGGCACCTCGAACACCGCGTGCTGGTCCACGAGGGCCGCACCGTCGTCTTCAACTGACCTCGGCCGGCTCGTCAGCACGCAGAGCAGCGGCGCGCACGACGAGCGCGAGGTCGGTCTCGAGGACCCGCACGACCTCGATTTCCAAGCCCCTGGCGGCGAGCCACGGAACCTCCCCGAGCCTCACGCCTCCCAGCGCCGGCTCGCGGCGTCGGATCGGATCGGCCTCGAGGCGATCCTGATCCAAGAGCACCACCACCCCGACGCGCCGCGCAGCCCCCGCGACCCGCTCCAGCAGCGCCCGCACGCGCCCGAAGCGGACCCCATCGTCGCGCAGCGAACGGCCATCGACCAACACGCCGACGGCCGCGACCACCTCGGCCTCGGGCAGCGCCTCGACCATGAAGTCCGCGCACCGCAGCGCGACCTCGGGCTGCATCGCGCGGCCGCGCTCGAACAAGCGCGGGTCCCGCTCGATCCCGAGGTAGCGGACCTCGACCCGCGCAGCCAGGTAGCGCCCGAGCGCGCCGAGCCCAGCGCCCAGGTCGAGCACGCGGTCGCCCTCGCGGACGTAGCGTGCGACCGCCTCGAAGCGCGCCGCCTGGCGCGTCGCGTCCTCCCAGCCGACCGCGCGCGCGGGGTCGCTGTGCCCGTGGAGCTCGCCGTAGTAGTCCTCGGCCTCGCCGCTCGCCATGCTGCCCTCGCCGCCCGGGCGAAAAAGTTTTCACGCCTCGGGAACCTAATCCGTTACCGAATCGTCTATAACGCGTTCGACCGCCACGGAGACTCCCCAGATGAAGCAGCCGAAGATTGCGACCCTGTCCAAGCTCGTGACCCGCCTCGCCCTCGCGGGGGCCTGCGCCATCGTGCCGGTGGCCGCCATGCCGAGCACGTCGCTCGCCTGCGGCAACAGCTATCGCTACGAGCTCGACCCGAAGACCCAGATGGTCGTGAAGGCCGAGGAGGCGCTGCAGGAAGGAGACTACGCGCAGGCCTGGAAGCTGGCCACCGGCGCCACCGGGTCCGTCGGGCAGAAGGTCGAAGGCCAGGCCAACCCCTCCGAGATCGGGGCGCTCCGCGGCCGCACCCTGCGCGTCACCGCCATCGTCGCGGTGCGCACCCGCGGCAAGGTCACCGCGTCCGCCGACGCCGCGACCCAGGCCAGCTACACCAAGTGGGCCGTCGACCAGCTGAAGATCCTCGTCCAGCGCGAGGCCGGGAACCCGTACCTCCAGGCGCGTCTCGCCGAGGGGCTCGCGCTCGGCCAGGACGGCGAGGCCGAGGCCCTGAAGATCCTGAAGAACCTGGCGGACAACGACATGATGCCGGACGCGGCCGCCTGGCTCCTCTACGCGAAGCTCTCGAAGGACGCGAAAGAGCAGGACCGCGGGCTCGGCCAGTGCAAGCTGCGCGCGAACGACCCGACGATCTGCAAGCTCGAGGCGCCGGGCAAGATCTGATGCGCTGGCTCTCGCGTCGCCGCCCCGTCTTCGCGCTCACCGCCGCGCTCGTGGCGGTGGTCGCGTGGACCGCGTCGCGCGCCGAGCCGCCCGTCCCAACCGAGCCGCCCCCGTCGATCCCCGAGCCGCCTCAGAGTCGCATGACGGGTCCCGCCGGCATCGAAGGGCTCGACGGCGCGGCGCTCGTGAAGCACTTCGAGTGCAACCGCTGCCACGAGGGCGATCGGCTCGAGCGCCCCACCGCAGACAAGGCCTGCGTCGGCTGCCACGCCGCCATCCACGC